>CAZUEY010000001.1:0-101858 GCA_964619395.1 uncultured Staphylococcus sp.
AATTTAGAGTCAATTATTTACAAATATTTTTTTGAAAAAACTGTCAAACTCCCGATAACTTCGCTGCATAAATCAGCAAGTTATGGACGCTTCTTTTTCCGACCTTAATTTCAACTCGGTTGTAACCGATGCAGTCGCTATGCTTCCATGTATTGAAAATCTGACCGGCTTCGAGGCTCGCGCAAAGTCAAGTTGCTTTCCTCCGGCGAGTGCCGCCGTGTCCGCGAATGCTGCATTTTCCGCGTCAACGACTTAGAGGTATTCCTATAACTTGCGTAGCTCGCTAAAAATACGTAACTTTGCAGCATGAAACAGTCATTGATTATACTTGTTTTTATCATTTGTGCGACTCTTACAAGTAGTGCTCAAATTCAGCGTCAAATTCTTGGATATACTTTAGGCGTCTCAACTAAAGCCGCCGTCGTAAATGGTCTCAAAAACAAAGGTTTTGAAGTAGAAATCATTAAAGACGCCGCAAATAAAGGCCCAATTTTTTATTTAGTAAAAGGAGGCGTTTCTTTTGCAGGATGTATTTGGGATGATGTGAGAGTCGGCTTTGTCAATGGCAAGTTCGCATCTATTATGCTTACATCATATCTAAAGGAGTCTCAGGCAGACAAACTTGAAGATGCAATGTTAGAAAAATATACTAAATACAAGACAACTAATTGTAATCCATCTTCAAGAGTCTGGGACTTTATGGATAATCGAAAAACAAATGCCTTTTTATGGGTTAGTACACGAGGGGAAGTTACAGTGTCTTATTCTGATGAAAAGTTAATGGGAACAGATACATCGTCATCCTCTATAAACGACTTATAAATAAGCGTCTTTTCGCAACCGTCATAGGGTCCATAACTTCGCTGAAAAATTCAGCAAGTTATGGACTTTTCTTATTCCGACCTTAATTTCAACTCCGTTGAAAATCTGACTGGCTTCGAGGCTCGCGCTGCGTTTACGGTAAACTCCGCTTCCGTGTTCACTCCCTCTGGTCGTGGCTGCTTCGCGGTCAAGGAGGACGAGGATATTGTGCCGACAATCGTAGATGATACGCTTTCTTACATTCCCTGGGACGGCGACAATCAACCTTTAGCTCAACGACCGAATGGGAGATAAATGCCTTTCGACCTGCTCGCGCTTGTCGAGAAAGACGTTATCGACCTTTGGTCGCTTTCGTAGCGTAGCGGAGAAAGAAACTTAGCCACTTACACCGTCATAAAAGCGGAGTCTGTCAGGAGTAGGCTCCCATTCTGTCGCCCTGCTTCGCGGTCAAGCACTTTGGCTTCGCCGTGTCAGTGCTTATTCTCAATGAAGACGGCACAAAGATTATGCGAATGTTAAGAAATAGAACTTATTTTAGACGGCTTTTATCGCCTAAATCCACCGCTCTGCGTCCGGTTCACTTCCTCCAGGACTGAAGGGAAATTGGAGGTAAGGCGATCTAACTCCTTGCTTCCTTTATCTAACTGACGGTTGTCGAGGAAAGGACGCGCAAAGGACTTGATGGATTGTGCCTCGTTCATTACATCCGGTCTGACGTTGAGTGTAGTGTCGGGCAGTGAGGGTGTCTTAAGTAGCGTAGAAATAAAAAACCTGATGACTATCGGCAGTTGCCTTATGTCATCAGGTTTTCTAATTGATGTGAAATATTGTATTGAGGGGGAGAGGAGAATAAGATATGATGGTTTTATTTGCCTATGATTAACCCATCAGATCATTATCTTTTCAGATTTACTTTTTTTCTTTCTTATCAGGTCTTCCGGGCTTGTTCATACCGTCCTTCTGATTTTTACCTTTACCCTGCTTGTTGAATTTGCCCTTATCGCCGTGACGTTGACCTTGCTTGGCCATGCTGTTAACATAACTGTTCTCGAGGAACTGGGTGTACTGCTCAGGGGTGAGGATTGCCTTGACTTTAGCAAGATAATCGCGACGGGCCTGCTGACGATTTTCTCTCATTGCCTGTTTTTGGGCTTTCTTTTCAGCTTGCATTTTTTCACGCTGCTCTTTGGAAGGTTTCTGTGGAGCTATCTCCTGAAGTTGGGTTTTCTGCTGCTCTGTGAGATTGAGACCTTCAAAGGGGCAAGCCTTGGGGCTATCTTTTTTATCGCAAGCTTTAGCGCATTTTGCTTCGGGAGTGTTGCAAGTTGTCTGATTGTCGGTCTGAGCCATTGCTGAGAAACCAACTGCAGATGCAAGAAGTAATGAGAGGCTAAGAATTGTCTTTTTCATAATTCGTATTGTTTTATGTTTTGATAAATTATTATAATTCAGCTTTCTATTTCAATTTTTTGCAGGCTTCATTTTCAGAAGCTACATCTTTAAGACGCCTTGATATGTTAAAAGTTTAACCGAAAAAATCTTTTTAACAACATTTCTATTTAGTGTTAATAAATTGTATAATAATGCTCTACGCGGTGATTTGTCGGTGAGTTTTCAGGGTTTGGTCTATGGTTTATTGAATTTAAAAGGGAAAAATCGTAAATTTGCAGATATTATGGAGCCAAGGAGCTCTTCAATATTTAATCATAATAGAAAGCAATGAATACAAAGGTTAAATTGTCTATATTCAGCGCATTAGCATTGCTGTGCTCATGCTCGGGAGACAATAAATGGAAAATTAAAGGAAATCTTGAGGGCCTTAAAGAGGGCGAGGTAGCTATCATAGAAGGTAATAATCAGGGATACTGGTATCCTATTGATACTTTGGAAGTCGCATCGGATGGGTCTTACAAATATGCTCATGAGGCTCAAGGCTACCCTGACATCTTCCGTCTTAGAGTGGGGGAGAGCTCGGTTTATTTCCCCATTGACAGCATTGAGACACTTACTCTCAACGCCTCTGTCCCTGAATTGGAAAAGAGTTTGAAAATTTCCGGATCGGTTTCGGCTGAAAATATCACAAGAGTCGACAGTCTGATTCGTGCAAATGGCTTCGGGAAATCTCAGGCCTCGGATTCGATCCTGAAAAGAGAACTCTCTCAGATGATACTGGCAGATCCGGCCGGAATTGTCACCTATTATATAATAAACAAACGTGTCTCGGGTAAGTCGCTTTTCAACCCCGCAAATCGTGAGGATCTCCGAATCATCGGAGCGGTGGCGAATGCTTTTAATGAAAAGCGTCCCGCGGATCCCCGGTCGTCTTATCTAAAAAATCTTTACCTCAGTTACCGCCCTTCAAACGGCACTCCACGCCACCATGACGCCTCCGAAGTCAGGGCATTTGATATCAAGCTCTTCGATAACAAGGGGGTTGAACACTCACTCCTGGATGTGACATCAAAGGGTAAAGTAGTTGTCTTGAACTTCACTGCTTATACTGCCGAAGAATCACCGGCTTTGAATGTGTTGCTTAACAAAGCGTATGAAAAGTATCATTCACAAGGTCTTGAGATCTTCCAGGTTGCATTCGACCGCGATGAAGTAGCTTGGCGAGAGGCCGCAAAAAATCTCCCATGGATTACCGTTTATAATGGCATGGCTGACGGCGACAAATCGCTGCGCGACTATAATGTCGGATCTCTTCCCGCTATCTTCATTTTTGACAGGAATGGTGATGTGGTAGAGCGCCTGACAGATGCTACCGACTTAGAAAATGCGGTGGCCCGAAGGATGTAAATATCGCTTGTAGGATGGGTCGAGATGGCTTTTGAAGATTTCTCGACCTGATTTAATTCTCTTATTCTCATCAATTCAGCTTGAAAACATTCTACAGGATTTTTAGATCCATCCTGGTTAGTCTGCTCGTTTTAGCTGTGGCCCTGCCGGTTGCACTTTATATGGCAGTTGCGCTCCCCGGAGTGCAACATGCCATCTCCCGACGTGCTTCCTCTGAGCTTTCCGCTCTTCTGGGGACGGATGTAATGATTAAGAATGTCGACATTGCCCTCTTCAACCGTGTGGTTTTAAAATCGGTCACTGTAGAAGATGATGAGGGTAAGACGGCACTATGTGTCGATCATCTCGGAGCCGGTGTCAACATATTCGAGAGCTTGTGGAAGCAAAGATTGATCATCACATATATAGAGCTTGTCGGTGCCGATGTGAGACTCTACCGCCCCTCTGCCGGAGAGCCGCTGAATATTCAACTGATAATCGACCGCTTGAAAAAGAGCGATAGCCAGGGGAGCAAATCCTTTGATTTAGCTGTAAATCTGTTGGTAATAAGGCGTTCCGGATTTGGCTACGATGTCCTCGATGCCCCTCATTATGAGGATGGCCGCTTTGATCCGAGCCACATCTATGTCGGTGATATCAAAGCCGATATATCAGCTCCGGTAATATCAAACGAAAAGATCGAGGGGCATATAAGACGTCTGATGGCTAAAGAAAGAAGTGGGATTGTCCTCACAGATCTTCTTGCCGATGTTCTGGTGGACACAGCTCAGATGACGGTGAAAAATTTTTTGATCAGCACGCCACGGTCAAGGTTCGCTTTTGAAGATATTGTAGCGGTTTCTCCTTTAAGCCAGCGATTTTCGCCTGACAACTTACTGCTTTCCTCTCTCACCACTCAACCGGAATCATACTTTAATATCTCGGATCTTTCCCCTTTTGTAGCTGATACAGAAAAAGCAAATATTAGGGTAGATGTGGATCTATCCGTCAAGGGCGATCTTAAACTTATCCAGCTTGAGCGTCTTAATCTTAAACTCGCCGATAGGGATGTTAGATTATCCGCTCACGGAGAGATAACCGATGTCAAAGGTGGCTTAGAAAATATGGGCCTGGCAATCGACGATCTTGATCTGCATTTCAACACTGCAAATTTTCTGGATTATATTAAGCAACCTTCAAGCCCGCTTACAGCTCTCTACGACAAAATTGCATGGTTGCGTCCGCTTGGCACCATCTCTCTGACAGGCAACCTTACTCTGAATCATCAAAATACTGATTTTGAAGGCGTCCTTGACTCTGAAAAGGGATTGCTGAATATCAGTGCGGATCTCCTCAAACATAGCAATGCCCCGGGATTAGAAATTTTGGGCTCCGTAACATCCGACTCCTTCGACCCTTCAGAGTTTCATCATTCGCTGTCTCCACTTACTGATATCGCTTTTTCAGCAGAGGCTGATCTCAGTGTTGGAAGTAAGGGGAATATGGATGGTGATGCAAAACTTGCCATCTCCCATCTTCAATGGAAGGATTACAAATTTGAGAATATTGAAGCAGATGCAAAATTTGAAGGGAGGAGGATTGAGGCTCTGTTGATGTCTGCCTCTCAGATACTGAATTTTGAAATGAAGGGGGTGCTTGACCGCACGGAGAGGCTTCCGTCTACATCACTTTTCGCAAATATCGAGCATATTTCGCTCGCACCTTTCCTCAACTCAAGTCAATATAAAGATTTCATTCTTTCAATGGATCTTGAGGCTGCTACCAGCGGTCTAAAACCTGACGAAATTTCCGGCTCTGTAAGTATTGAAAATCTGTTATTTACAAATTATACGGACAAAACAATAAAATTTGACAAGGTGACTCTCGATTCTGAGGTGACTGACACTCTGCGCACTCTCAGCATCAGTTCTCCCGTTGTTGACGGGACAATCACCGGTGATTTCAAATTCTCATCCCTATCCCGCGATCTTAAGTCATTGGTATCAGCTGTTTTTCCTGCTCTGTTTAAGCACGATAAGAGTGATTTGGCTCTTTATGATAACTTTTCAATCGAGGGTGATCTCCTCATGAAAGAGGATTCAGTACTCCCACGTTTTTTCAACTTACCTGTAGAGATAATCTACCCCGTGACCCTCACTGCAGCTGCCCGAGGAGGCCAGGATGCCAACATGGAGATTAGTCTTGACATGCCATATCTGAAAAACAAAGATAAGCTTATAGAGGATACCCGCCTTTCACTCCGTTTGGATGGCAATGCGGGAACGGGTGAACTCATTGCTCACTCATCTATCCCCACAAAAAATGGCATGTTGGGACTCAATATCAATTCGGAAGGTGTTTCAGATTCGCTCTTCACTAATGTGTCGTGGGTCATTGAACGGGAAAAAGATTTCAAGGGAAATTTGAAGTTCCTGACAAATTTCATCCGAGAGGAAGCCGGCGATCCGCTCACAACATCTATAAAAGTTGGAAAGAGCAGCATGGTGTTTAATGACTCTGTATGGAATGTATCGCCCGGAGAGATTTTGATTGCGCCGGGAAAAATCATGGTAAATTCTTTGAGCGGGGGACGTTACGGACAGTCACTCTCAGTTAATGGTGTCGCATCGGCCGATTCTACTGAAAGGCTCGTGGTGAAGCTCGACAATATTGACCTTGATTACATATTTGAGACTCTCAATATCAGTGATGCCGTGCAATTTGGAGGCAGAGCCACCGGCGAATTTTATGGCATAGGTCTCTTGTCTAAATCCCCAATTCTCTACACTCCTGAACTGAAGGTGACAAAACTGAAGTATAATGGGTGTGTGATGGGCGACGGTGCTATAACGAGCTATTGGGACAATAGGGACAAGAGTGTGAATATCAATGCAGTTATTGATCAGTTGAATGGAGAGAAGTCGCTTATAAATGGATTTATACGTCCTGCCACTGAGGAACTCGATTTCAGGTTTTCAGCTCAAAATGCTCCTGTTGGTTTCATGGCTCCTTTTATGTCGGCCTTTACGTCAAAGATTTCTGGTGAGGTTTCGGGCGAGGCTCATCTATTTGGAACCTTTAAGGACCTCGACATGACAGGCGACATCTTGGTGAAGGATCTGAGTCTCAAACTCGATTTTACTAACGTTACCTACACTACAACTGATAGTGTCCATATCGCTCCCGGACTTATTAAATTCTCAAATGTGAAACTTACAGACCGCTATGGTAAGACCGGATCACTCAGCGGTTACGTCACACACAACTATTTCCACGATCCCACATTCAGTTTCAATGTCACTGACGCTAAGGATCTCCTGGTATATGATGTGGCTGAAAATGCAACTGAGGATCCCTGGTATGGTAAAATTTTTGGTAACGGGACAGCTGTGGTTAAGGGGGAGCCGGGGCATGTCGACATAAATGTTGCGATGTCTACTGCACCTAAATCGACATTCACTTTCGTGTTAAGCGATGCAGAGCAGGCGCTTGACTATACTTTCATTACTCTTCGCGACAGGGATCGCTTTAAGAAAGATTCCATTGCCGCTCTCGATTCTATTCCGGCTATGGTTAAGAAACTGAGGGAGAGGGTGAAAAATGAAGAACAGCCTGAAGAGTCACTCTACACTATGTCGTTTGAAGTTGATGTTACTCCGGTGGCAACGATGAATCTTGTCATGGATCCTGTGGGAGGTGATAAGATAACAGCCCATGGTAGCGGACACATGCGCATGACCTACAGTTCAACGGGCGACCTCAGGATGTATGGTGACTACACCATCAACCGGGGTTCATATAACTTTACGCTTCAGGATATCATAATAAAAGATTTCACAATCCGGGAGGGGAGTAAGATCTCTTTTCTTGGAGATCCCTACGCTGCCCAGCTTGACATTACAGCATCCTATTCCGTCAATGCCAACCTTAGCGATCTGGATGAATCGTTCCTCTCAGACCGTGAGTTGAATCGAACCAACGTGCCGGTAGATGCTTTGCTGATGGTGAAGGGAGACATGAGACAGCCTGATGTGACATTCGACCTTTACTTCCCAACTCTCAACAGCGACACTTACAGGAAGGTCAAATCCATCATCTCCACCGAAGATATGATGAACCGCCAGATCATTTATCTTCTCGCTCTCAATAAATTTTATACACCTGACTATATGAACGCCACCCACGGCAACGAACTTGTGTCGGTGGCTTCCTCCACTATCTCCTCCAGAATTTCTTCAATGTTGGGACAACTAAGCAACAATTGGAGTATCGCACCTGCTATCAGGAGCGACAGGGGCGATTTTTCGGATGTGGAAGTGGATGTGGCCCTCTCAAGTAATCTTCTAAACAATCGCCTCCTTTTCAACGGCAACTTCGGATATCGCGACAAGTCGCTTAACAACAATAGCTTCATAGGCGACTTCGACATCCGCTACCTTCTCAACCGTGCAGGCACTTTGCAACTGAAGGCTTATAATCGATACAACGACCAGAATTATTATTTAAAAAGCGCCACTACGACTCAGGGTGTAGGCATCGTTTTCAAACGCGATTTCGACAATATCCTCTCGTTTATTAGAGGGCTAAGAGGTAAGCGCAATGATACTGCTGAAAAGGAGAAGGAAGCGTCTCAGGATTCCACCCGGAGTAAACCTGTGGTAACTGAATGATTGAAAATAATTTTACCATTTAAATATTTTTTTGATGAAAAGAAAACTGATTTCTGTCTCTGCCTTTGCTGCCTTGGCCTTGGGAGTCTCAGCCTCTCCACTATGGCTAAGGAACACAGCAATCTCGCCGGACGGCTCCCAAATCGCTTTTACCTATAAAGGTAATATCTTCGTGGTGCCCTCCTCCGGAGGTGATGCAAGGCAACTCACATCCGGCTCAAGCTACAACACAATGCCCGTATGGAGCCCTGACGGGTCAAAAATTGCATTTTCAAGCGACCGCGAGGGTTCGCAGGATATCTTTGTGGTCGAAAGTCGTGGTGGCGTGCCTAAACGTCTGACTACCAATTCCGGAAACGAGTCGCCTCTGGCCTTTAAGGATGATAGTACAGTGATGTTTACTACATCTCTGCTCCCGGCTAAAGATGCAGCCCAGGCCGGATTTAGCCAGCAGGTCTTCACCGTGGATATTGATGGGCATCGTCCGAAAATGTATCTCTCCCTATCAATGCCAGCCTTAAGCATCAATAAATCAGGTGCTATTCTCTATCAGGATAAGAAGGGTGTAGAGAATATCTGGCGTAAGCATGAGCGTTCGTCAGGTACCTCTGATATTTGGTTGGTTGAAAATGGTAAGCATAAGAAACTTACCGATTTTAATGGCCACGACCTTAACCCTCAGTGGGCTGGCAACGACAGCTTCTATTATATCAGTGAGGAGGACGGCACTCTCAACGTCTACAAACGTTCTCTGGATGGTAAGTCAAAAAAGCAGTTGACTCGCTTCACAACTCATCCCGTAAGAAGTCTCTCTGCCTCTACAGATGGGAAACTGGCTTTCAGTTGGGATGGTGAAATTTATACTATGACGGAAGGGGCGGAGCCTCAGAAGGTAGAGGTCAACATAGTGACTGACGACTACACGGCTGCCCCTGCAAAATCAGTGCGCCACTCCGGTGCCACTTCTTTTGCTGTCTCCCCGGATGGAGAGTTGATTGCATTTATCCTGAGAGGGGATGTCTATATTACTTCTGTAGAGTATAATACCACCCGGCGTATCACCGACACACCTGCCCAGGAAAGAAGTGTTGATTTCGCTCCTGATGGCAGAAGTATTGTCTACGATAGCGACCGAGATGGTATCTGGCAACTTTTCACCGCCGAGATTAAAGACCCCAAAGAAAAATCGATGCTCTACGCCACCGAGATAGTGGAGAAGCCCCTCTATAAGAGCGACAAGCCGGCTTTCTTCCCTGACTATAGCCCTGACGGCAAAAGCGTGGCCTTTTTAGAGGATCGCACTACTCTTAAGGTACTCAATCTCGCTGATAAAAAGGCCACTACAGCTCTCGAAGGTAAATACAATTACAGTTATCAGGATGGTGACATAGGATTTGAATGGAGCCCTGACAGCCGCTGGCTGCTCATCGATTATATTGGTATAGGAGGGTGGAATAATTCCGATGTCGCTTTGGTCAAGGCTGATGGGTCAGAAGTGGTCGACCTTACGGAAAGTGGCTACAATAACTCATCACCTCAATGGGTGCTTGATGGAAAGGGCGTGGCATACACTACCGGGAAATATGGCTACAAAAGCCATGGAAGCTGGGGAAATGAGAGCGATGTCATGGTGATGTTTCTCGACGGCGACGCCTTCGACCGGTTCAATATGACAGAGGAAGAACTCAAACTGCTTGAGAAGGATGAGAAGGATAAGAAGAAAGCTGACGACGATACTTCAAGCAAGAAAAAATCCGGAAAAACTTCAAAAAAGGATGACAAAAAGAGTGAGACTGTCAAACAACTCAAATTCGACCTTGACGGGCGCCGCCACCGCATAGAGCGACTCACAGGTTCTTCCTCCAAACTTGGTGCATATTTCGTGTCGCCCAAGGCCGATATGCTCTACTACGTTGCTTCTAGCCCTGACGGACGTTCACTCTATGAGCGCGACCTTAAAGAAGGCAACACTAAAGTACTCGTCAAGGGTCTGAGCGCATGGACCCTCATACCTGACAAGGATGGAAAGAAGCTCTTTGTAATGACCGGAAGCGGTATTAAGAAGGTAGATCTTCAGAGCGGCAAGCAGGAGAGCGTGGAATTTGAGGCAGACTATACCAGCCGTCCTGCCGATGAGCGGGCTTATATCTACAACCACGCATGGCGTCAGGTTCTCGACAAATTCTATGATGTGAATCTCCATGGGGTTGACTGGAACCTGTATAAGAAGGAATATGAGAAGTTCCTACCTCATGTCAACAATAATTATGATTTTGCCATAATATTGAGTGAAATACTCGGAGAACTGAATGCATCGCATACCGGCGGCGGTTATCGTCCACCTCTTCGTCGTCAGTCCACAGCTTCGCTCGGCGCGTTCTTTGATGAGAATTATGAAGGCGATGGATTGAAGATTGCCGAGATTATAGCCCGCGGTCCTCTATCAGTTAAGAGCGCAGGTGTTGAAACAGGTGATGTGATTCTCGCAATAAACGATTCTCTCATAGTGGCAGGACAGAACTACTTCCCGCTTCTCGATGGCAAAGCCAGAAAAAAAGTGAAGCTTAGAGTCAAGAAAGCGAATGGCGACGAAAAGACGGTCTATGTCAAAGCTGCCGGTGCCGGCGAGATCCACGATCTGCTCTATCATCGTTGGGTGGAGCATAATGAGCACGTGGTTGATAGTGTCTCAGGTGGCAAAATTGCCTACGTCCATGTTCAGGGTATGGATGGTGGCAGCTTCAGTGAGGTCTACGAACGACTTTTGGGCAAGTATCGCAACCATGAGGCAGTGGTGGTCGATACCCGTCATAACGGTGGGGGTTGGCTCCACAATGACCTTGCTCTCCTGCTCAGCGGTAAACCCTACGTGAAGTTCTCACCCAGAGGGCAATATATTGGTACCGAACCCTTCTCACAATGGACCAAGCCTTCAGTGATGCTTGTGGATGAGAGCAATTATAGTGATGCCCATGGCTCACCCTATGTTTATCAGACTCTAAAGATTGGTGATGTGGTGGGAGCACCGGTACCCGGAACCATGACAGCTGTATGGTGGGAGACTCAGATTGATCCGACACTCTATTTCGGTATTCCGCAAGTCACATCGCTCGATGTTAATGGCGAGCCGCTCGAAAATAAGCAACTCAACCCGGATGTGATAATCTATAATATCCCCGAAAATCTGCTGCGGGGTGTCGACGATCAGCTCATCGGTGCTACACGCCATCTGATGAACAAGGTCAACGCAAAGTAAATAGATGTAAGAATTCGAAAAAAAGAATGACTCCGCCGCAGCAATGTGGTGGAGTCATTTTTTTACTATGGCATTTTGTCATGAGGAGGTTGTGAGTAAAGCATCTAAACTTGGCTTATGAGATAAACTACATATACTACGTAAACCAACGTCAGGATCGCGCCTTCAACGCGAGTGATTGTGCGGACGCGGAAAAACCATCCGAATATCCAGAAAAGGAGCGAGGCACCTGTGAGCACGAGCAAATCGATATTGTTGATGGAGCCAAAAGAGAGAGGGGAGATTCCTGCACATGAGCCGAGCACAAGAAAGATATTGAAGATATTACTCCCAATGACATTTCCTAAGGCGATGCCGGTTTTACCCTTCAAAGCAGCTGTTACGGATGTTGCCAGTTCGGGGAGCGAAGTGCCGGCGGCCACGATCGTAAGGCCTATCACAGCCTCACTGATACCTAAGGAAGCCGCTATGCCGGAAGCTCCGGCCACAAAGCGATCGCCACCCCCTATAAGAGCAGCTAACCCAAGCACAACAAATAGAAGAGCTTTCCACATGGGCATCTCCTGTTTAGCTTTAGCGCTTTCTGCCGAGGGATCTGAGCTACCTGCAGGATCACTGGTTGCTTGCGAAAATGTATATCTCATAAAAATCGCAAAAAACAGTAGAAGGATTAAGCCGTCTACTCTTGTCAGGACTGATGACTCTGCACCATCAAGAATCGGTCCGTTGGCCATAATCAGTAGAGCGATTGAGGAGAGGATTACCAGAGGAATTTCACTCGTCATAATGCTCTTCTCTATCTTGATGGGAGCAACTATGGCCGTGACACCGATTATCATAAGCACATTGAAAATGTTGCTTCCGACAACATTACCAATTGCCAGCGAAGCACTCCCATTGAGGGCCGAGAGGAGGCTGATGGTTAACTCAGGAGCTGATGTCCCGAACGCTACCACTGTCAAACCGATCACCAAGTCAGATACGCCCCACTTTTTGGCAATAGCCGAAGAGCCGTCTGTCAGGGCATTGGCACCCCAAAGGATTAGTGCAAGCCCAACTATAAGATAAATAATATTTAGTATCATACCACAAAGGTAGTAAATATATTCCTACCTATGGGTTATAGTGCAAAAAAAGAGAGGGGGCTTCACAGCTGCCTCTCTCTCCATTCATCACATTATGCTTATTAAGTTAGTCAATATTGTTTGTATATTTTGTCAATCAAAAAGATTCAAAAAAAATTGGAAGTTTACAGATATCGGCTTGATACGACATCCCAGTCGACGATCTGCCACAATGCTTTTAGTGCATCGAGACGTCTGTTGCGGTAGTCGATATAGTAGGCATGTTCCCATACATCAAATACCAATAGTGGGGTGAGTCCTTCGCAAAGGGGATTACCTGCATTGGAGGTCTGAGTGATAAAGAGTTTGCCATCCTTGTCCTTGGAGAGCCAGACCCATCCCGAGCCGAAAATGGAAGCTCCGGCATCTTCAAATTCTTTCTTGAACTGGTCGAACGATCCAAACTGTTCATCTATTGCTTTGCGCAGATGTCCTTCGGGTTCATGACTCCCATCAGGAGAGAAAGTGAAGAAGTAGAAGATATGATTCCACGCTTGCGAGGCATTGTTGAAGAGAGGACCAGAGGCAGTGGTAATAATCTCCTCAAGTTCCATATCCTCGTAGGGAGTGTCCTTGATAAGCTTGTTGAGATTATCAATGTAAGCCCTTTCATGCTTACCATAGTGATATTCTATTGTCTCTTTTGAGATGGCCGGAGCAAGAGCATCGCTTGCATAGGGCAGTTCAGGGAGTGTATAAGTCATAAGGCGTTTATGTTAAGTTTATATCATATAAACATATATCAGTAGTGTTGGTTCGGGGAGAAGATGTTAAAAATCTTCAAGAAGTGTTTAGAGCCTGTCCCATAATAGCTATTAACTCTGAGGCCGAGGTGATGGCAACTTCCACCACCCGACAAGAAGGGTTATGTATGCTATGAGATGAAAAAATCTATGACAAATTGGTGGAACTATTTAACAATGAGTAAAACCTAATGTCGTTAGTTTATTATCAAATATTAAAAGACGTGATTTTCGCTCAGCATTTTGCTGAGCAGTCTAAATTTTGTATCTTTGTGGACAGAAGAATAAAAATTTACATCCGCTATGCTAAAAAATATCCTTTCTATAGCCGGTCGTCCCGGTCTTTTCCGCCTCGTTAACAGAGGTAAAAACATGCTTATTGTAGAGTCGATCTCCACCGGTAAACGTATTCCTGCCTATGCTCACGACAAGGTTATATCCTTGGGTGATGTAACAATGTATGCTGATAGCGGCGATGTGAGACTCAACGATGTCTTGGAAGCAGTAAAGACCAAAGCTGAGGGCAAACCTGTGGATGTCAAGGCACTTGGTAAGGATGCTGATATCAGGGAATATTTTGCCGAGATCCTCCCTGACTTTGACCGTGAGAAGGTTTACACATCCGATATTAAGAAACTTTTCTCTTGGTACAATCTTCTGATAGAGGCCGGTATTACTGATTTCTCTGTGGCTGAAGAGGAAGCTGCAGAAGAAGAGGCAACGGAATAGGCTTGAGAAGCCTATTCCCATTCATTAAATTCTTTCAGACAAAAAGAAAATTAGGAGTGGAAAACAATTTAGGCCGATGTTTTAACGCTGACGACACTGTGGTCGATCTCATCGAGAACGACTACAATGTCCTCACTGTGCTCAGCCGTTTTTCTCTACCCTTGGGATTTGGTGAAAAGTCGATAGGGGAGTTGTGTGAAGAAGCCGGGATCAATACAGAATGTTTCTTGTTGATTATCAACTATATTTCATCAGGAAAAATTGACAGCAAATATCTCTCGGAGGTATGCCCGACAGATATAACCTATTTCTTGCGGAATTCCCATGACTATTATTTAAATTATAAGCTCCCTCACATCCGAAGTAATCTTGTAGATGCCCTTGACGAGTCGCAAAGATCAATCAACCCAATGATTATCAGATTCTTTGATGACTATGTCAATCTGGTGAAGAAACATTTTGCCTACGAGGAAAACATTGTGTTTCCTTATATTGACTCGTTGACCCACGGATCGAAAGGGAATTACAATATTGATGTGTTCCGCAGGAACCATGACTATGAGATTGAGGAGAAACTCTCGGAACTGAAAAATATCATTCTCAGATATTACTCCACCTCGCAGCCGTCGAAGATGTACGACGCTTTGGCCGATATATATAATTGCGAGGAAGATCTCACATCCCACGCTAATATCGAAAACCATATTCTCATTCCGATGATTGAGAGGATTGAAGGGCGGGTTTAAGAATAATAATATCCTTAGGAACAATGCGTCAGGTCAACATACTGTTAATGATTCCCTCGGCCATCCACATGGCTGGACTTAATGTGATGTTGCGTAAACTCCGCTCTGTGAAGGGTGTGGTGACCGAAATCAGGCCTGACAACTACACGGAGATTCTCGGCCATATCCAACCTTCACTCATAATTGCTGATCCCATAATCTCTTCTGTTGATTGGGATTATCTGAAAGGTGCATCTTCAGCCCCTGTTAAACTTGTAGGTTTGCTTTCTCAACAATTTCCCAAGGAGCAGCTCGCGATTTTCGACGAGGTGATCTCCATTTATGATTCTGAGGAAAAGATTGTCTCTACGATCGATGCTCTTTTGGTTAAGGAAAAGGAGAGCGACCGCAGCAAGGAGTTGAGCCCAAGGGAAAAGGAGGTGGTGACAGGCATCGTCAAAGGCTTGTCAAACAAAGAGATCGCCGATTGGATGAATGTGTCTGTCAACACAATTATGACCCACAGGCGTAATATTGCTGCAAAACTCCATATCCATACACCCGCCGGTCTTACCATCTATGCGATAGTGTCGGGACTGGTAAATCTCGACGATGTCAGGGATGATATGGATTTGACAGACTTCTGAAAAATTCTTCCCTGAGCGCCGGATCATTATTGAAAATACCGGACGACTCTACGGTGACTGTGGCAGAATCCTGCTTCTCGACACCCCTCATTTTCATACAAAGATGCTCTCCGGTGCACACTACCATTACTCCCAGGGGTGAAAGTTTTTGCTGTACTATCTTGCAGATCTGTGCTGTCATTCGCTCCTGCACCTGAAGTCTGCGTGCATAAAAATCCACCAGACGTGCAAGTTTGCTAAGCCCTATGGTCTTGCCTGAAGGGATATACCCAATCGACACCTTCCCATAGAAAGGAAGGATATGGTGCTCACACAGCGAATAAAATTCTATATCTTTTACGATTACCATGCTCGATCCTTCATGAGTGAACACGGCGCCATTGATTATCGAATCGGCATTCTGACGATAACCGCGTGTGAGGTAGGCCATGGCACGTGCTGCTCTGATCGGAGTCTTCAGGAGCCCTTCGCGCTCTGAGTCTTCTCCAAGCAATTTCAGGATAGCCTCATAGTGTTGGGCTATTTGCCGGATTGTTTCATCGGTTAGTTCTCCAGACTTCATTTTGTGATGTGAAAGCTCGTTTATGGTTTGGTAGCTGACTGAGAGATTTGGAAATCAAATTCAGTGAAGAATTAGTCCTGAATATTGACTCTATCCCTTACAATCCTGATCTCCTTTTTGTAGGCCGGGAAAGCTTTACCTATTTCATCGGCAGCTGCCTTGGCCTCCTGCTGAGTACGGAAATCTCCTACTTTGAGACGCCAATAAGGGGAGGTATACATGACGTAAGTCTGATACTTCGGGAAGCGAGAGGCGATTATGCGCTGCTTGGAGCGGGCTTCATTTTTTGCTGTACGGGCATTGTTGTCGCTGAACACCTGTACTCTATAGCCCGCCAACTTGCCATTGACTACTTTAGGCTGCTCCTCCTTGGTCTCCTCTTCATTTGCCCCCTCCACAGGTATCAGACGCTGGAGCAACCCGTCAGGTTGCACTATCGTGTTGTCGGTTCCCTTCGTGATATGGTCAATGATGGTAGGGGCATCCGTATCGGCTAATGCCGGAGATGAGACCAGGAGTAGGGAGGCTGGGAGGAGATGGGAGAGCTTCATGGATATAAAGTTTGTTTAACTGCAGGGATTACTTATTGAGAAGTATCCCTGCAGTTTAAAAATTTATTGACTACTTTAGAAGGCGTTTACAATGCCCATGAATGATTCGGCTTCAAGAGAAGCACCACCTATAAGACCGCCATCAACGTCGGGCTTCGCAAACAATGCGGCTGCGTTTGAGGGCTTGCAGCTGCCACCATATAATATAGAGGTGTTATCTGCTACTTCCTTGCCATATTTATCCTCGATGGTTTTGCGAATGAAGGCATGCATCTCCTGAGCCTGATCGTCGGTCGCAGTTTTGCCGGTGCCGATAGCCCATACAGGTTCGTAAGCAAGGATTATCTTACCAAACTCATCAGCGTCGAGGTTAAAGAGTCCCTCCTCAAGCTGTGCTTTTACAACATCAAGGTATGTGCCATTCTCGCGCTGCTCGAGCACTTCGCCAATGCAGAAGATAGGGGTGAGGTTATTGTCGAGGGCGAGTCTCACTTTTTCGCGGAGTGTCTCGGAGGTCTCGCCGTAATACTGACGACGTTCGGAGTGTCCGAGGATCACGTAGGTAGCACCTGTAGAAGCCACCATGGGGGCTGAAACTTCACCTGTATATGCACCGGAACGATGGTCGGCACAATTCTCAGCACCAAGGCCGAGGAGCTTCTGGTCGATTACATTATTGATTGAAGCAAGGTGTGTGAAGGGAACGCAGATGATCACATCACATTTAGCGTCAGCCCCTTCAAGAGCCTTGTTAACTTCCTGAGCAAGTTTGATACCCTCCGGCAGGGTGGTATTCATCTTCCAGTTGCCGGCTACAATATTTTTCCTCATTTTCGAATTTGGTTAAATGTATGGAGTTCTTTTTTTCGACCACAAAATTAGTTGTTTCTACTGAATAATTCAACAAAAACAACTAAATTTGCATCCTCAAACTACCGATGGTTTAACGCAAAAATCTCCATATAAGATGGCAAAAATTGGAAGCAAATGGACAAAAAGCGGCCGCAAAGCTATGCTTTTAGGCAGTGGTGAATTGGGTAAAGAGGTGGCTATCGAGCTCCAGAGAATGGGGATCGAAGTGGTGGCCTGCGATAAATATGCCAATGCTCCTGCTATGCAGGTGGCAGATAAATGCCGTGTCTTCAGCATGCTTGATGGGGAGGCTCTCAGAAGTGCAATCACAGAGGAAAATCCTGATCATATAATTCCCGAAGTAGAAGCGATTGCTACCCCTGTGTTAGTAGAACTCGAAAAAGAGGGATACCATGTGACTCCTACCGCTAACGCGGCTCTACTTACCATGAATCGCGAGGGCATCAGGCGTCTTGCGGCTGAAGATCTTGGCATTAAGACTTCGGAATATCGTTTTGCCTCCGATTTCGAGGAATTCAAAAAAGCAGTTGAGGATGTGGGAATTCCCTGTGTGGTTAAGCCAATCATGTCGTCGAGTGGACATGGGCAGAGCGTGGTGAAAACTTCTTCTGATATTGAGAAAGCATGGAAAATTGCCCAGGAGGGTGGCCGTGCTGGCGCCGGAAGGGTAATTGTTGAAGGCTTTGTGGATTTCGACTATGAAATCACGTTGCTCACCGTCAGATCCGTTGCCGGTACATCTTTCTGTGAACCGATTGGTCATATTCAAGTCGATGGCGACTATCGCTATTCATGGCAGCCGCAACCTATGAGCGCAGAAGCTAAAAAGTCAGCCCAGGAAATTGCTAAAAAGGTGACGGACGCTCTCGGCGGATATGGTATCTTTGGCGTTGAGCTTTTCATTAAAGGTGATGAGGTGATCTTCTCGGAGGTTTCACCCCGTCCTCACGATACCGGAATGGTGACAATGATATCCCAGGAATTGAGCGAATTTGCTCTTCATGCACGAGCTCTCACAGGACTTCCCGTCCCGGAGATCAGATTTTTAGGCCCGTCAGCTTCACGTGCTATTGTGGTTGAGGGCGACAGCAAGGAGATTGTCATGGATAATCTCGACGCTGTCCTTGAGGAGCCTGGTGTCCAGATGAGAATTTTTGGTAAGCCTGAAGTTAAAGGACATCGTCGCATGGGTGTGATTCTCGCCACTGCCGACAGTGTTGATGAAGCCCGTGAGAAAGCTGAAAGAGCTTATTCCAAGCTCAAGATTGAGGTGAAGTGAATTTCAAAAGCTTGACTAACTCACCGATAGGTCTTGTGGATTAGATAATGATTAAAAATTTAACATTTATGATGCTGCTCATTTGATTGGTTATTAGTGGGTTGTGAAAGCAGTGAATGTTAAATTTTTCATTAAAAGTCTGTAACTGTTGCATATTTGTATAATTGTTATTAACTTTGCAACGCAAATGTCGTTTTGCCCGGACGGGTGAGAACATTTGTTGAATGACGAATTTGTGTTCAACTATTCGGCGTTCAGAAAAATAGCATAATAGTAAATGTGTTTTTATGTTAGGTTTGTAGAGTCTTATTGCTAAGACTACAACACGACTTCTCCGTGAGGAGAGGTCGTGTTGTCGTTAAGAAACTTGCTTTATTTGATCCTATCGGCCGGAGATTGATTTCTTAATTGAAATTGGTTTTCGCGAATTTCATCAGGAAGTGTGATATAGGGGAGTGCCGGCACTTTTCTAACTTCTCAGGAGAACTCTTTTGGAGGGTCAAAATATGCTCATAAATTGGGAGTGTATTGATTTGGAAAAGAGTGCGGAAATTATTAACTTCGCAGTGATTTTCCACAGACTCCCTGTCTATGTTCAAACCATTTTCTCTCAACCTGAAAGGTCGGCTGCGGATCTTTGATCGTCCGGCGGTGATGGGCATTGTAAATGTCACATCTGATTCTTTTTTTAGTAGCTCGAGAGCTGCTTCTGAGAAGGAGGTGTATAGCCGGGTTGAGAGTATGCTCCGACAAGGAGTTGATATTATCGATTTAGGGGGTGTGTCCACACGGCCTGGTAGTCATGGCGTAGATGAGGATACTGAGATGCAGAGAGTAGAACTGGGTCTCAAGGCTATACGAAGTCTTGATGCCTCTATCCCGGTTTCCGTAGATACTTATCGGTCGGCTGTAGCCCGTTTTGCTGTTGAAGAATGTCAGGCAGACATCATCAATGATATTTCGGGCGGAATTTTCGACCCTCGGATGTTTGACACCATAGCTCAACTGAAAGTACCTTACATTCTCTGCCATACTCCCTCGATGCCGGAGGATATGCAGATGAAATGCGACTATGATGATGTCACAGCCGAGGTGATTAAGAGTCTTTCGACAAAATTGAGAGACCTTCATCTGCTCGGCGTTTCGGATGTGATTGTTGATCCGGGATTCGGGTTTGGCAAGACTGTAGATCAAAACTACCGGATGATTTCTGAACTTCAAGCATTTTCGGTGCTTAATTCTCCAATTCTGGTTGGAATCTCTCGGAAGTCCATGATAACTGCTGCATTGGGTGTTTCCATGGAAGAAGCCTTGACAGGCACCATAGCGCTAAATTCTGTAGCCTTGATGAATGGGGCTTCGATTATCCGCGTTCATGATGTTAAAGAGGCTCTCCAGGTTGTGAAAATCGTCCAACTTTGTGACGGTGAAAGTAGAAAAAGTTAAAGATAAAAAATTTTATCCTCTATGGATCATTTTGGCATAAAAGATGCGTTTGATGTTGCGATAGTCGGGCTCCTCCTGTTCTATCTCTACAGAATCATGAAAGAGAGTGGCACGCTCAACGTGTTTTTCGGTGTGCTTGCCTTTATGGTCGTGTGGGTGCTTACCTCACAGATAATCGAGCTGAGACTGCTTGGCACGATCCTTGATCAGTTTATGGGGATTGGGCTCCTTGTGCTCGTGATTTTGTTTCAGGATCAGATCAAACGATTTCTCGTGGAACTGGGTGACCATAAGAGATGGCGGTTTCTAAAAACACTATTCCGTCACGATAAGAATAACTCTCCAGAGGATACTCGCAAATATGTGCTTCCTATCGTCTATGCTTGTATCAACATGTCAAAGACCAAGACAGGCGCTCTGATAGTGATCCGGCAGGAGATATCTCTCGAATCCTACGAGAAAAGTGGAGATATAATTGATGCTGACATCAATTCCCGCTTGATAGAAAATATCTTTTTCAAGAACTCTCCACTCCACGATGGGGCAATGATCATAGATCACGACCGCATTCGAAGTGCCGGGTGTATTCTTCCGGTGAGTCATGATAGGAATGTGCCTCGTTCATTGGGTTTGCGTCACCGTTCGGCCTTAGGTATCTCACAGGCAACTGATGCATTTGCGATTGTTGTCTCGGAGGAGACCGGCTATATCTCCGTGGCCCATCGGGGGACACTCTCCACACGCCTTAGCTCTGCCGAACTGGAGCATCGTCTCTCCTCTGTGATGGCAAAAGATTGATGTGGAATCCGGCTCAAAAATTGCATTTGAATACTTGCTGAACAGAGGAAAATTTAGTACCTTTGTATGCAAATAAAAGAGAATAAACAGTAAAAAATTATGTCAGAAGACAAGAATCGCGACGAAGTTTACAGCGCGAGTAATATTCAGGTCCTCGAGGGCCTTGAGGCGGTAAGAAAACGCCCCGCAATGTATATCGGTGATATTAGTTTTAAGGGCCTCCACCATTTGGTCTATGAGGTGGTTGACAATTCAATAGATGAGGCTCTTGCCGGCTACGCCACTCACATCGAAGTTACTATAAATAAGGATAACTCCATCACCGTGGTCGACAATGGTCGCGGTATCCCGGTGGATATGCACGAGAAAGAACATAAGAGCGCTCTCGAGGTGGTCCTGACCGTGCTCCATGCAGGTGGTAAATTCGACAAGGGTTCATATAAAGTTTCAGGAGGTCTCCATGGTGTAGGTGTCTCCTGTGTTAATGCTCTTTCCTCTTATCTTCGCGCTGAAGTGAGAAGAGATGGCAAGGTCTACATGCAGGAATATGCTTTCGGTAAACCAACCACTGAGCTTACAGTGATAGGGGAGAGCGATACTACCGGTACAACCGTCACCTTCCTCCCTGACGACTCAATCTTTACTGTCACTGAGTATGATTATGATACTCTTGCCAACCGACTCCGGGATCTTGCCTTCTTGAATGCCGGCATCAGGCTTATACTTACTGATATGAGAAAAATCGATGCTGACGGTAATCCCCGCAGCGAGACTTTCTACTCGAGTGAGGGCTTGAGCCAGTTTGTGGAATATCTCGATTCAAATAAGGAGTCGTTGATCAACGATGTCATTCATCTTAACACCGAGCGACAGGGTATCCCGGTGGAGGTTGCTCTGACTTATAATACCTCCTTCAATGAAAATGTCTACTCGTATGTCAATAATATCCACACTATAGAGGGTGGTACACACCTGGCCGGTTTCCGAAGAGGTTTGACAAGCACGCTTAAAAAGTATGCCGAAGACAATAAGCTGCTCGACAAGATCAAGGTTGAGGTGTCAGGCGATGACTTCCGCGAGGGCCTTACGGCTGTAATCTCAGTGAAGGTGCTCGAGCCTCAGTTTGAGGGTCAGACCAAGACCAAACTCGGCAATAGCGAAGTCAACGGTGCTGTTTCGGCCGCCGTAAGTGAAGCTCTGAGAAATTACCTCGAGGAGCATCCTCGCCAGGCTAAGATTATTGTAGAAAAGGTGGCTTTGGCTGCTCAGGCTCGTCACGCCGCCATGAGAGCCCGCCAAAATATTCAGCGCAAATCTCCCCTCACCGGTGGTGGGCTTCCCGGCAAACTTGCCGACTGCTCTTCCCGCCACGCTGAGGATTGTGAACTCTTCCTTGTCGAAGGTGACTCTGCAGGTGGTACAGCAAAGCAGGGGCGCAACCGTACCTTCCAGGCTATCCTTCCACTTCGAGGTAAAATCCTCAATGTAGAGAAAGCTATGGATCATAAGATTCTTGACAATCAGGAAATTACCAGCCTATATAGAGCCATGCGAGTCACAATCGGTACTGATGATGACCCCATGGAAGTCAATATTTCGCGCCTTGCCTACCATAAAATTATCATCATGACCGATGCCGATGTCGATGGTAGCCATATCGCAACTCTTCTCATGACTTTCTTCTTCCGCCGTATGCGTCCCATTATCGAGCAAGGTTATCTGTATCTGGCTACACCTCCGCTTTATAAATGCACACGAGGCAAGGTCGAGGAGTATTGCTGGACTGATGCTCAGGTTCAACAGTTTATCGCTATAAATGGCGATAAGACCAAAGTGCAACGCTATAAAGGTCTGGGTGAGATGAGTGCCGAAGAGCTTCGCGACACCACTATGGATCCTGAGCAGCGACTTCTTAAACAAGTGACCATCTCTGATGCTGTGGAGGCCGACAGAATTTTCTCCATGCTGATGGGCGAAGATGTCGCACCGCGTAAAGATTTTATCGAGGAAAACGCAAATTATGCAAACATTGATGCTTAAACATCCATAGGTGTTTTAGCGTTATCTACTTAAAGGTCGCTTTTTTATCGATCTCAAACCTCGATTTATTTTATCCTATGACTAAAATCAAAAATCCAAAGTCACCCAAAAACGCTGCTGCCCTTGAGAATAGGGTGAAGGAGTTTGTGATTCAGCAAAAAAATAACACCTATAATTACAAGCAGGTGTCGCACGCTATCGGTGCATCTACTGCTACTCAACAACGTAATGTAGCTCTAATGCTCGTCGAGATGGCCTTCAATGGTGAAATCATTGAAGTGTCGCCCGGCAAATATAAGTCGCCTCAGCGCGGCAACGAGGCCATAGGTGTTTTCGTCAGAAGGAGCAATGGAAAGAATTCTGTTGTCACTGACACTGATGGCGAAACAATTTCCGTTGCCGAACGCAATTCGATGCATGCTCTGAATGGCGATCGTGTAAGAGTCAATATTGCTGCGCGCCGTCGTGGTGTAGAGCCTGAGGCTGAAGTCATAGAGATTCTTGAAAAGAAGGAACAGACCTTTATAGGTACACTTAAGGTAGATCGCCACTTTGGCTATCTCCTCACTGACTCAAAGTTTCTTGCCACAGATATTTTTATACCCAAAGCAAAACTCAAAGGGGGAAAGACCGGTGATAAGGCAATAGTCAGGATTGTTGAGTGGAAAGATGATAGCAAAAATCCTTCAGGTGAGGTAGTTGATATCCTCGGTAAGAGTGGTGAAAACAATACCGAGATCCACGCTATCCTCGCCGAGTTTGGCCTACCGTATAAATATCCTGCTGCGGTTGAGAAGGCTGCTGACAAGATTCAAGCCGGTATCACTGATGAGGAGGTGGCTAAGCGTATCGATATGCGCGATGTCCTTACCTTCACAATCGATCCCGTTGATGCCAAAGATTTCGACGATGCTCTCTCATTTAAGAAGTTAAAGAATGGCAACTATGAAATAGGTGTCCACATTGCCGATGTCACTCACTATGTCACTCCCGATACTATTATCGAACGTGAGGCACAGCAACGCGCCACTTCGGTTTATCTTGTTGATAGGGTAGTTCCTATGTTGCCTGAGCATCTTTGTAATGGGATATGCTCGCTTCGCCCCAATGAGGAGAAGCTGGCTTTCTCTGTTATCTTCGAGATGAATGATGAGGCTAAAGTGTTAAAATCGAAAATTGCCAAGACTGTCATAAAATCTGATCGTAGGTTTTCTTATGAGGAGGCTCAGGATGTTATCGAGACCGGGCTTGGCGACTGTGTCGAAGAGATTCAAAAACTCAACGAGCTCGCTAAGATTCTCCGTCATCGTCGCTATGAGGATGGCTCTGTAGAATTTGACCGCGCTGAGGTGAAATTTCATATTGATAAGGAGGGTAAACCTCTTGGAGTATTTTTCAAGGTTTCGAAGGATGCTAATAAGCTCATCGAGGAGTTTATGCTTCTTGCCAACAAGACAGTTGCTACCTTCGTGGGTAAACCTGCCGGCAAGAAGAAACCCAAGGCTTTTGTCTATCGAGTGCATGATGTGCCTGACCCTTCACGCCTTGCTGATTTTGCCGCTATTGCCCGTTCGTTCGGATATAAGGTAAAATCCTCAGGTACCCCTCGTGAGATCAACAGGTCAATCAATAAGATGCTTAAGGAGGTGAAGGGTAGAGGTGAGGAAAACTATCTCTCCACACTTGCAATCCGTTCGATGGCAAAGGCCATTTACACAACCGATAATATCGGCCACTACGGGCTCGGTTTTGAATATTATACTCATTTCACTTCTCCAATCCGTCGCTTCCCTGACATGATGGTTCATCGCCTGCTTGAGAAATATCTCGCAGGGGGTAGAAGTGCCAATCTCCAGAAACTTGAGGAGCAGTGTAAGCATTCGAGCGAGATGGAGCAGTTGGCGTCCTCGGCTGAGCGTGCCTCGATAAAGTATAAACAAGTTGAATATATGATGGGTCATCTTGGCGAATCATATTCGGGCATCATTTCCGGTGTCACCGAATGGGGGCTCTATGTTGAACTCAACGACAACCTTTGCGAGGGCTTGGTGCCTATGCGAGATCTGGCTGATGACTACTACGATTTCGACGAGAAAAATCACTGCCTCGTGGGGCGTCGACACAACCACCGCTATCGCCTCGGTGATAATGTAAACATTAAGGTTGCGCGCGCTGACCTTGAAAAAAAACAGCTTGATTTCGTGCTGCTTGATGACAAGGGTAACGATCTTCGCCGCGAAGACGACATGGGCTCAAGAGTTTCTGTAGCTCAGGCGCTTTCTCAAAAACCAGGCAAGAAGAAACGTCGCAAAAGATAATCTCCCCAAAATCCACATCGCTCCCGGTGGTGACAGTAACTTCTAATTCCCATGAAAGAATTTTCTGAATATCTCGCCATGGTCAATGAGGCGATAAGCAAACTTCGTCTCCCTCAATCTCCGGCCGGCTTATATGAACCTATAAGATACACCCTTGATTGTGGTGGTAAGCGTCTGCGACCGGTTCTGACCCTGGCTTCATGTCAATCACTTGGTGGGGATCCATCGTCTGCTATTCATCAGGCTGTGGCGATTGAAATGTTCCATAATTTCACGCTCCTTCATGATGATGTCATGGATAAAGCAGATATCCGACGTGGACGCCCTACGGTCCATAAGCGTTGGAATGAGGAAACCGCAATCCTTTCCGGCGATGCAATGTTGACCACCTCGGTAATGTTGCTAAGCATCAAGGCCGGTGACAAGATTGGGCAGGCCCTTGAGCTTTTCAACGGCACCGCTATGAATATCTATGAGGGGCAGCAACTCGACATGGATTTTGAAAAGCGCTTAGATGTGACAGTCGAGGAGTATATTGAGATGATTCGCCTCAAGACCTCTGTGTTACTTGGCTGTGCATGTGGTATGGGAGCGCTCATGGCAGGTGCTCCTTTCGAGAGTCAGCTCCAATTTTTTAACTATGGTGTCAATCTCGGACTTGCTTTCCAGTTACAGGATGATTTTCTGGATAGTTTTGGCAATTCGGCAACCTTCGGAAAAGAGATAGGTGGCGATATCCTTAACGATAAGAAAACATGGTTGCTAATCATGGCTCTAAGAGAGGATAAGTCAGGTAAAATCCGGGAACTTATCGGTTCTTCAATTGACCCGGCAATGAAAATTGCCGAGGTGAAGGCCGTCTACGAATCTCTTAATCTCCCTGACAGGATTCACGAACTTATCAGAGCTTATATCGACACTGCAATCAGCTGTCTTGATACTCTTCCAATTCCTCCTCAGGCCCGTAGTTTCTTCATTGAATTGGCGCTCAAATCTGCCACACGCAATAAGTAAGATTCCAAGCATATAGCACTTCAATAATGCTGATAGATACTCACACTCATCTCTATCTGGATGAGTTCTTGCCTGATAAAAATGAAGCCCTGATTAGGGCCATTGACTCCGGCGTAGGAAAGATGATATTCCCTAATGTCGATCTTTTAACTATTGAGCCTATGCGAGATCTCCATAGGCGGTTTCCAACTGAGACATTTATGGCAATGGGATTGCATCCTACTGAAGTCAAGGCTGATTTTCCGCAAGCTCTAAAGATTGTGGAAGATGAACTGATTCTCCACTCTGACGATTATGTGGCTATAGGTGAGATAGGAATGGACCTCTATTGGGACAAGACTTTCCGTGAGGAGCAGATGAAGGCTTTTGAGACACAATGCCGGTGGGCTATAGAAAGAGATTTGCCGGTAATTATCCATTGTCGGGAGGCTTTAGATGAGACTCTGGAGGTTCTCTCCGGTTTTTCTTGTAAGCCACGGGGCGTTTTTCACAGTTTTGGTGGCTCGCATGAAGATGTAGAGAAGATTAAGAAGGTGGGTGATTTCTATTTTGGCTTCAATGGGGTAGTGACATATAAAAGTTTCCCCGGTTCCTCCACTCTGCAGGCTGTCGGAAAAGATAGAATCCTCCTTGAGACCGACTCTCCTTATTTAT
This sequence comes from uncultured Staphylococcus sp., assembly GCA_964619395.1. Classification (GTDB taxonomy): domain Bacteria; phylum Bacteroidota; class Bacteroidia; order Bacteroidales; family Muribaculaceae; genus Duncaniella. The sequence goes on from CAZUEY010000001.1 coordinate 27,030, forward strand.
CACCGGTGCCGAGGAGGGGGCGACGCAACGAATCGTCGAATCTTACTTATATAGCCTCAAAGATTGCTGAGCTGATGGATATCCCTGTTCAAGAGGTGGAGGATGTCTCATCATCAAATGCCACAACTCTCTTCCGGATTTCTTAAGAATGTTCCCGCAGTTTTCTCCATTTCTTTTCAAAAGAACTATTTCATGAAGATAAAAATTTTCATATTTTCCATCTTTTCAATATTGACATCGTTAACTCTCTGTGCGGAGACCGTATCATGGGCGCAAGTGAGAATTCCTGTTGCGTGTATTCGCGATGGGGCGGGACATTCTACAGAACTTATCTCCCAGGCAATTCTGGGTACTCCACTCCGGATCCTGGATGAGGATGGCGAGTGGCTCCATATCCAGTCGCCGGACGGCTATGAAGGCTATATGAATATTTCGAGTGTGGCTCGAAAGTCAGTAGAGGAGATGGAACTTTGGCGCAAATCTGATCGCTATGTCTCGATTTCACTTCCTGAGGTAAAGTTAACAAAAGATAGTACCCTTGCTCTTAATCCCGAAAATATCATTTCGGAGGTGACTCTCAGTTCTATACTGGAAGGGGAAGCTCTCAATGATTCAATCCTGCTTTTGACATTACCGGATGGCCGGAAGGGATACGCCTCTTCTTCTCAATTCCTGCCGGCTGTTCATTGGGCTACTCAACCACTTGATACTGATTCTGTTGTTGCGAGAGCTTATTGGCTCATGGGTACCCCTTATCTCTGGGGCGCTTGCTCAACAAAGTCGGTAGACTGTTCCGGTCTTGTGAGGGTAAGCTATTTTGCCAACGGTATCCTGACCCTCCGCGATGCCAGGCAACAGATTGAGATTGGTAAAAGAATTGAGCCGGAGGATTTTGACCAACTTCAAAGGGGCGATCTTCTTTTTTTCTCATCTCAGCCTGATGGTCGCATCTCTCATGTTGCTATCTATGACCGCGATGGGCGGTATATACATTCATCCGGTCTGGTGAAATCAAACGAAATGATTCCTGACGATCCAGACTTCGGTAACAGATACTATCGTGGAGCCTCGCGAATCTCCGGCATGGAGGACACGCCCGGTATCATTAGAATGATTAACCACCCTTGGTATTTTTAACTTTTTGTAGCAAAATAAATCATTAAGATTTAACCGGAGGATGGTTATAATTTTGTAGTCTTAGATTCAGAAATATTTTTTGCAATATGTATGTGCTCAACACATCATTTCATGTCGACAAGTCGATAGAAGATAGATTCTTGAATATACTTCGTCGGGATTATATCCCTGCTATAAAGAATAGTGGTGCTTTTTCCGGAGTTTCGCTCATGAGAATCCTTCTTGAGGTGGAGGAGGGGGTCTCAAGTTTTGCATTGGGGCTGAGGACAACGGACATGGTTAAGGCGATGGAATGGTATGACGGAGAAGGTGCTGAACTCAGAGTTGCCATGCACAGGGATTTTGGAGAAAAGTTGGTGTTCTTTACAACCTGTATGGAGGAAATTAGTATTTAGTATTTAATGGTTGCAGCGACTGAAAAAATCATCATAGGTATAGACCCCGGAACGAATGTCATGGGCTATGGGATTCTTGGTGTTAACGGTAAAACTCCAAGGCTGATAGCTCTTGGCGTTGTGCGCCTTAACAAATTCGATAGTCACTATCTTAGATTGTTGAGAATTCATGAACGTGTGTTGGGACTGGTAGAGCAATATCTCCCTGACGAGATGGCTATTGAAGCTCCTTTTTTTGGCAAGAATGTTCAGTCGATGTTGAAACTCGGACGAGCTCAGGGCGTAGCTATGGCTGCGGCGCTTTCAAGGGATATCCCCATCACGGAATATGAACCTCGAAAAATCAAAATGGCAATCACCGGTAATGGTGCAGCAAGTAAGGAGCAGGTTAGAGAGATGTTGAGGCGTATTTTGAAAATTCCAGAAGAAAAACTTGACATTGAACTCGACGCCACCGATGCCTTGGCAGCTGCCTTATGTCACTTTTATGAATCATCGCGTCCCTTGGCCTCTTCTTCTCCTAAATCATGGAAAGATTTTATCGCCAAAAACCCCGACAGAGTAAAGTGAGACTTAGAGTCTGTTTATGATAAGTTGAGAATAGAGTTGGGTGCAAATATATAGCGAACACCTATACATTCCGATAAAACATTTTGAATTCTTTGCTGTCGATTGCTTTCGAAAGGATGTAAGAATTAGAAAAAGTTTATTCTCAGAATTTCCGCTTCAGGTTTCGTATGAAAAATCCTATGTGCCTATAGATAGTGGGGAAGAGTCCGTAATAATATGACATGATTCTAAATCTCTCCCATAAAGAGGCTGCGTGGTTGGCGGTCGTCACTCCCTCCTTTAGATAATCAATGAGGATTTGGTCTATGTAGACAGTACGGTGTGATCGTTGCAGGCATCTGATACACCATTCATAATCAGCCGAATACTTATATCTCGTGTCGTAGTTGTCAACCAGTTTTCTCAAAACCACAAAGGCCTGATGACACACCACCATGCCATACTTGAAACTATCGAGGGTGAGTTGCGCAGGTGCGGTAAGGTGACGGTCGCCTATACGATGGCGTTCACTGTCCACTATCTGAGTCTGTCCGTAAGCAATCCCGGGGTAGTCGTTGTCGAGCACACAGTCGGCAATAGTTTGGAGAGTGGTATCTTTGTGGAACGCATCACCTGCGTTCAGGAAGATCACATAGTCGCCCTTGGCCACCCCCAGGCCCTTATTCATCGCGTCATATATTCCGCGATCCTTCTCAGAAATAATTGTAGAGGGTTGAATATCAGCAGACTTTACAATTTCAAGAGTATCGTCCGTAGAGGCCCCGTCGACTACGATGTGCTCATAGAGTTTACAAGTCTGCTCCTTAAGGCTCTTGAGAGTTGGTTTTATAGTTGCAGATGCATTGTAAGTAACTGTGATAATTGAAAAGAGGGGACGCATGGCTTAGGGCTAATTTTTGTGGATGGGGTCAAAAAATCTTCCGCAAATCAGTGAGTCAATGCGGAAGAAATAGTGAATATGCTTTACATTTTGGTCGCGAAAATCAGACCAAAAGCGCAAATGGCATTCCGACAAGATGGATAGGCTTATCTTTTCAGAGGCCTATGCATCCTGGAGTAGGGCAAAATTTATTTATCCTGTACGAGGGAGATGATAAGTTCTTTGCCATCTTCTGACTCTACGAAGTTGACTTTACCTTCGCGGGCAAGCCATCCGAGAGCAGCAAAAAGTTCTTTGTCAGTCTTTATCTTGGCAATTTTCTTAAGTTGCTTTGTGCCAAGGGCATCTGCTTCATTGAGTGCTTCCCAAACGCTACCAGCGTTGAGGCCAATTGTTTCAGTGTTCATTGCTTTATGAATTAAAGATTTAACTTAGGTTCCAAATTTTACTCATTCAAATTAAATATTGTATATCCGTTAAAGTGAAATATACAATTTTCGCAAATTTACAATTATTTTTCTAATTGTCAGCTAAAAGTATAACAATATTCAACTTATAATGTTCAGAATCATGTGAATCATGCTGAATCATGTAGAGAATCAGGCTCAGGATGGTTCAAGAGGATGGATGATTTACCAGATTGAAATATAGGTGAGATAGATTAGCGTAGCCGGTATAACGAGAAGCAGTGAGTCAATTCGATCCAATATACCTCCGTGTCCGGGAAGCAGATGGCCTGAGTCCTTCACTCCTAAAGTGCGTTTAATCAGTGACTCCACCAGGTCACCCCAAGTGGCAAATATCCCTACCATGAGCCCCATACCACACAGAGTCAATATGTTGATCGAACTGAAGTAGGTGGGGAAGCAGTATTTATAGATGAATGAAGCTGCCAAGCAGAATAGTAGCCCGCCAAAGAATCCTTCCCAAGATTTGTTTGGTGATATTCTGGGGAAGAGTTTGTGTTTTCCAATAGCCGAGCCTACCAGAAATGCGCCTGTGTCGCTGAGCCATATCATCACAAACATGCCAAGCAGCAGGCTCTTGCCGTCAGGGAAGGTGTAGTACATCGACATAAGTCCAAGCGGCAATGCTATATACATCTGTCCCATATATGAATAAGCAAGATGAGAAAGAGGTGATTCCTCTTTTATATATAACTGTGTCACGAGTCTTATAACAAGGTATAAAAGATATAGTATGAAGAATGTACCACCTACTACAGCTGTTGTGACAGGGGGGAGGAGTCCCAGATTCACACATCCCATACCTGCACACATCACTACTCCCCCACATAAATCAAGAATGAGAATGGTAGTGTTTTCAGACCCTTTTTGGGAGTTGCATAGATGATAAAATTCATGCAGAGCCAAAAGCGTAAAGAGCGAAAAGAGGGCAATGAATATCCATCCCCCTGATAGTACACTGAAACAAATCAGAGCCACATAGATTAACCCGGTGGTTGAACGAAGAAGTAGATTTTTCATTTTTGCGGATTATTATTCTAAAGAAGTGCCAAGAGATATCTCTATTTTAAAACTGATGGTTACAAGCGAAAGAGACCGCTATAATTCCACACCTTTATTTTTTATGAATTCTTTATATATGCGTGAGAATTTTTCATTTGCCTCACGCGGGTAGCGGATATCGGCATAGACTTGAGCGAGATTGTCCTTCCTATTCTCCTTTACAAACTGCTCTGATTCGGGTAGATGCTCTTTTTCAGTATAATATTGATTGATTTCCGTGTCAGTAGGATTGTGGTAGGTATCGAAATGGACTATTGACTCTATGGGCAGACGATCCTGAATCTCACTCTCTCCTGCAGGATAGCCGGTTGCCACAGTGATTATCGGAATTACATCTTCAGGCAGGTTCAGTATTTCGGAAATCTGCTCAGCATTGTAGGTAGTGGTTCCAAGGTAGCATGTTCCCAGTCCATTTAATTCGGCTATTGTACAGAACTGTTGAGCGAAAATCGAGGTGTCGATGACTCCCCATGTGAAGCCCTGAAAGTTGTTAAGGCCCGGAGTGGCATTGTTGAGTCGACACCAACGGTTAAATCTATTCAGATCCAGGCAAAATGTCAGAAGTGCAGAGGCATTGACGGATGCTGGCTGATTGAAATGGCAAGGGGCAATTTTTGCAATTTCTTCAGGATCTGTTGTCACAATTACGGAATAGATTTGCATGTTGCCTGTGTTGGCTGCATGGGCAGCCTTCCCGAGCATTTCAAGAAGTGTATCCCTGGAGAGCTCGCGCGATTTATCGTAGCATCTGATTGTGCGTCGATTTGAGAAATAGTCGTTGATTTCCATTATGTTAGAAATTAAATTTCATTAAGATTTTTTAGTGAGTGTGAATACACAATGCAAGTTACTATAAAATTTTCAAATGTTGATAACTTGGGAGAAAAAATGTTGGATTATCTAAATTATTTCTTCACCTTTGCAATCGCAATTTATATCATGAAAGATATCTGAATGGAACCAAAAAAATACACATTCGACGAAGCTCTTAAGGCCAGTGTAGACTACTTTAATGGCGATGAGCTCGCTGCCAAAGTCTGGGTGAGCAAATATGCTTTGAAAGACTCGGAGGGAAATCTGTATGAAAAGACTCCCGCCGACATGCATCACCGCATAGCTTCTGAACTAGCTCGAATTGAGCAAAATTATCCCAATCCTATGCCCGAAGAGGAGATCTATAGGCTTCTTGATAATTTTGACTACATTGTTCCTCAGGGGAGTCCAATGGCCGGTATCGGCAACAATTTCCAGGTGGGCTCTCTCTCAAACTGCTTTGTAGTCGGGTTGGATGGCCATCCCGACTCCTACGGCGGTATCATAAAGATTGACGAGGAGCAAGTGCAGCTTATGAAACGTCGTGGTGGTGTTGGTCATGACTTGAGCGACCTTCGCCCTAAAGGGACTCCGGTTAAAAATTCGGCACTCACATCTACAGGTCTTGTGCCTTTTATGGAGCGCTACTCCAACTCTACCCGAGAGGTGGCTCAGGATGGTCGCCGCGGAGCGTTAATGCTTACTGTAGCTATAAAACATCCTGATTCAGAACGTTTTATTGATGCAAAGCTCGAACAGGGTAAGATCACAGGAGCCAATGTCTCCGTAAAGATCGACGATGGATTTATGAAATCTGTGGAGGATGGGACTCCTTACACATGTGCTTTCCCCGTTTATAGCGAAAATCCAGAAGTGACAAAGGAAATTGATGCACGCACCCTCTGGAGCAAAATTGTATTCAATGCCTGGAAATCGGCCGAACCAGGAGTGCTTTTCTGGGACACAATCCTTAAAGAGTCGCTTCCTGACTGCTATGCCGATCTCGGTTTCCAGACCGTTTCAACAAATCCTTGCGGTGAAATACCTCTATGCCCCTACGACAGTTGTCGTCTCCTGGCAATCAATCTTTATTCTTACGTGAAAAATCCTTTCACTAAAGATGCATATTTTGATTATGATCTATTTAAGGATCATGTGATGAAGGCTCAAAGAATGATGGACGACATCATTGACCTTGAGATGGAAAAGATAGAGAAGATCATTGCTAAAATTGGGGATGATCCTGAAGAACAAGAGGTGAAGGAAACTGAGCTGAATCTATGGAATAAGATCCGCAACAAAACTATCAAAGGCCGACGCACCGGTCTTGGAACTACAGCCGAAGGGGATATGCTCGCTGCCTTAGGTCTGCGCTATGGTACTCCCGAAGCTACCGCAAAGTCTGTTGAAGTTCATCGTGCGTTGGCTCTCGCGGCTTTCGAGTCATCAGTGCAGATGGCAAAAGAAAGAGGCGCTTTCGAGGTTTACAATGCCGAGCGTGAACGCAATAATCCTTATATCAATCGTCTTAAAGAGGCCTCTCCTGAATTGATTGAAGAGATGGAGAAGCATGGCCGTAGAAATATTGCATGTCTCACGATAGCTCCCACAGGTTCCACCTCTCTCATGACCCGCACATCTTCCGGTATCGAACCGGTTTTCATGCCGGTTTATAAACGTCGTCGCAAGGTTAATGCCAACGACAATGAGTCGCGTGTTGACTACGTTGACGACATGGGCGATGCTTTCGAGGAGTATATCGTATATCATCCTAAGTTTTTAGAGTGGATGAAAATTGCCGGTATCGAGCAGAAGGATACCTACACTCAGGCTGAGCTTGATGCTCTCGTGGCGCAGTCTCCTTACAACAAAGCCACTGCCAACGATATTGACTGGCTCGAAAAAGTCAAAATGCAGGGAGCTGTGCAGAAGTGGGTTGACCATTCGATTTCCGTTACTATCAATCTCCCGGCCGACACTACCGTGGAACTTGTGGACCGTCTATATCTCGAGGCATGGAAAGCTGGTTGCAAGGGCTGCACCATTTATCGGGATGGTTGCCGTTCAGGTGTGCTTGTCTCCGCTGATGAAAACAAAAAGAAAGATCGTGAGAAGGAGAAGGATGATAGCACTGACGCCACTAAAAATATCACTCTCTCGCCGGCAGACTATTTCAAGACCCACACCGTAGGGAAGCGCCCCATCGAACTTGAAGCCGATGTGGTCAGATTCCAGAATAATAAGGAAAAATGGATTGCTTTCGTGGGCCTGAAAGATGGTCACCCATATGAGATATTCACCGGTCTTGCCGATGACGACGATGGCATCTTCTGCCCGAAGTCGGTCTCAAAAGGAAAGATTATCAAGGCTATGGATGAGAAGGGTAATAAGCGCTATGACTTCCAGTTTATAAATAAGAGGGGCTATAAAACCACAATCGAAGGCCTGTCGGATAAATTTAATCCTGAATATTGGAACTACGCAAAGCTTATCTCGGGAGTATTGAGATACGGCATGCCAATCGATCAGGTTATCAAGCTTGTAAATGGTCTGGAACTCGACTCTCAATCTATCAATACCTGGAAGATGGGCGTGGAACGTGCGCTTAAGAAGTATCTTCCCTCCGGCACTCAGGCTGCAGGTCAGAAGTGTCCTAATTGCGGTCAGGAAACCCTCGTATATCAGGAAGGATGCCTCATCTGCACATCATGCGGCTCTTCTCGCTGCGGATAATATGAGCAGACAAATAATATGTTATCGCCCTTAATAAGGTGGTAACATATTTTTTCATTTTACTTTAAGAATATATGTTACTTTTTTCTTCTTTTTGACTCATCGAAATAAATACCTTTACTTACATTTTAAAACTAAGTTAATATGGAAAACCGAAATGAAGATTTTGGCAATTTCGTCTCATTCGTTCTCCTGTCAGAACCGAATTGGGATTTAAGCCAGCTGTTGAAGGACCTGAAAGAGGAGTGGAACATCGATTTTCCCGCTAAGGAAAGTAAGGATACGTTGGTGGAAAAATTCGGAGACGGATTCATTACTGTCGGACTAATCCCGGCTCCCATCCCCGATGGGGAGGCAGAGAGATATGCCGAGGCTAATTATTTGTGGCCGGAGGCGGAATCGGTTGTTAAGTCCCACAAGGCTCACATAATGATAGCTGTAACCCAAAACGATAATAACCTGCTGGAAAAGGCAAAGGTTACAACAAAAATAGTAGATGCTTGCCTAAAACAAAAGAATGCTATAGCGGTTTATGCCGATGGGGCAGTATATGAGCCTGAGTTCTATAATATGGCCGCTCAAAGTCTTCATGAAGACATATTGCCTATTTTCGACTGGATTTGGTTTGGCATCTACAAAGATGGCGACACTCCCGGGATATATACCTATGGGATGCGAAAGTTTGGGAAAGAGGAGATTGAGGTATATGCCAAAGCCCCGTTAAATGATATAAGAGATTTCGTTTGTGATGTAGTGGGATATGTATTAGAGTACGATGTGACTTTAAATGATGGAGAAACAATAGGTTTCTCTGAAGACGAGCACTTGCCTATTAAGCTTAGTAAAGGGATTGCTCTCGACGGATATACGCTGAAAATTGCATATCCGGGAAAGTAAATTCCCGATATTCCCGATGATTTGGGTGTGTAGTGTACAGCTAAGTCATTTAACTGCGAATTACTTAGAAGACCCTTACCCGATTCATGACGAGTTGGGTAAGGGTTTAGACGAGTTGGGTAAGGGTTTATGTGTTGGACATCAATATATACTTAAAGTATTCTGGAGAGTTTTACTGCTTCGTTATGGTCGTTGAGATATAGAGGTTCTCTTGGCGTGTAGGATTTTGAAACCAGCGAAGCTGTGCTGTCAACAAGGGTAGTGCCGCCGACATTTATCCCGGCTATGTCGAGAATAGTAGGGCAGAAGGATCTGGAAGAGGAGATTACTCTTTTAATATTTGACTTTAATGCCTCTTCCTTCTCAGGATGTTCTTTGGCGTAACTGTTTGACAACCATACAACAAACGGGACATGCACCTGATGCATGGAAGGGCGAGGCGAAGCATGGAGGAAGTGACCGGATTCATCATCAAATATATCCTCCCCATGGTCTGAGGTGTAGAGTAAAACCGCTTTGTCTGAGGGTATTGATTCCAGACGCGAAATACACTCGGCTATCAGCTTGTCGGTCGACACGATAGAATTATCGTAGGCATTGATAAGTTTAGCTCTTTCAGCTTTTGAAGCCTCCGTGAAGTCCGTTGGGGAGAATTTTCTTTGCTGATCATCGTATCGGTCGTTGTAATTAAAATGAGATCCATAGGTGTGTAGGATAATCAGCTGCTTTTTATGATTTGATGAAAGGACTTTGTCAAGGGAGGGGAGCAACGCAAGATCCGATTTCAATTGTGGAGCATAGTTGTCTGATTCTTTGACAAATATCGTAGAATCGCTTTCATCGGCAAAGAAGTCTATAAAGGAGCGGTTTCGTCTCTGATTTGAAATGAATACTGTGTTGAAGCCTGCTTCTTTGAAAGCTGTAACCAAACTCTTGGTTTTGTATATCTCATTTTCAAAATTTGTGGCATCAAGAGGGGAGAGGAGCATCGGGACACTCTTATGGGTAGTGTTGCTTTCGCTCAAACAGCTGTCGGCCACGAAAATATCTGTCCTACGTGAGAGAGCCGGGTTAGTATTCCGGCCATAACCCATAAGTTGCCAATTTGCTGCTCTGGATGTCTCTCCAATTATCAGCAGATATACTTCGCGATCATCGGCAGAGTGTGTTGTGGAGGCTTTATATTGAAAATTTCCTGATGAGGAGTGATAGTTTGCAGTCTTCACACTTCGATCTGCAGCGAGATAGATATTATAGAAGACATTGATAGGATAGAGATCTCTCTTTATGCGGTAGTCGGAGTCGGTAATATATGTTTGTGTAAGCGAGATAACGCCCACAACAACAAGCCAACAGGCAATCTTACGATTTATCCTTAAAAAGTTTGCCGGAAGATTGATTCCCTTTATCCAAAATATTGTTCCTCCAATAAGGAATGGAATATAGAGTATCACTACAAGAGCTATCGAAGGCAGGAGGTTGCCTAACAGTTCCCCAACTTCTGTAGGATTGGTTGTTACAATGTTTAGAAACATGTCAACGGCTATCACACTACGTCCGTAGAGCCCTAACAATATTATCTGAAACGCTGCAAAAAACACAAAAGGAAACATCCACCAGATACTCCTTCCAAACTTTGGTGAGAGACACATCAGGAGGTAAAAGACCGCAGCGGGGAGGAGTGTGTTAGTGATTGCTCCCCACACTGTCAGCTGTTCGGTGAACGAGAGGATGATGTTGGGAACCAGCAATACGGTTATAAAAAGATAGAAAGATATTTTAGCGATTTTTACCATGTTGCAACTTAAGGGAGTTATCAAAATGCTTCGTTAAGGCCGAGAAGGAACCCGGTGGAGCGGCGACCTATGCCAAAGTCTACCCTCACATTTGAATTCTTTTTAAATTCCCAGCGGTAGCCAATGCCGGTTTCGGGGAGAATCTTCTTAAACTGTAATCCTGAAAAGTTGTGGTAGACAGTGCCTATCCCGCACCAAACGGCCAATCCGGAACGGCGGTATAGATGTTGGCGCAGTTCCACTGTAAGATCGGTTTCGCATTTGTCGCGGTAGCGCCCTTCGTAGTATGCACGCATGGAGTTTCCGCCCAGCAGGGGGAGTTTGTTCCAAGGCGTCTTTCCGATGGTGAACACCGAGTGAAAGCGTGTGGCAAGTACTCCATTGTGCCAGATAGGTAGATAACGATTGAATGAGAGCTCGGTTTTGGTATAGTGGTGTCTTCCGTTGCCCAAAATCGATGGTGAAAAGATTTGTGAGAAGTCCACTAAAGCTCCCCGATGCGGATAGGTGAGATTATCGCGTCTGTCATAGAGAAGATAGCCTCCGACCGACAGGTTGAATATCCGATGCTGCTGTCCTTCCCAAAGTATATAGTTAGCTGCGTCAGAAGCAAGCGTGTAGCCGGCTTCAATTGCGGGACCAATAAACACCGCAGGCGCTACCTTCCATTCGTAGTCTACTTTAAGGTTTACGTCAAGTAACTGATATTTAGTTTTATTAGCGTCATTATAAGCGTTGTTGTAACCAATGCCCCAGAAGTAGGTGGAAAAGGATTGAAATCTCAAAGTGTAGTTCAGACGGCGGGAATTGTTGGGGAAAACATGGTTGCCGCAAATTCCTATTGAGTAGTAACCCTTAGAACCCACATCACCGACAAGTGATATGTTGGAGATCGGCAGTAAGGAATCCTCCGGACAGGTTGAGTAATTTCCTGCAATTACTATCCCGAGTCCTATTCCTTTCTCAGATGAGTAGTGTGGTCCTCCCAGGGGTGTGAAATTGGGGCGCCTTGTGATGGCGCGTTTATTAGACTTGTCAAAGTAATCTATCACACGGCCCACAAGATTCTTCTTCATTGCCAATGAGTCATTTCCATCAGCATATGCCGCTTCGGGGAGTATGATCGCTGCCAGTGTTAGCAGTGTGAGTGACAGAGTCTGATAGATTCTATTCATGGAGTCAAGGTGTAGGGAAGGGGTTTATCCGATTTTTGTAATAGCAAGAGAGTAAACACTGATACGGGTTGAGGGTGAAAGTGCCTTTATGGCAGTTATGCATGAGAGAAGCGTGGCGCCCGTGGTGATCACGTCATCCAGGAGCAACACATGTCGGTTTTCAATAATTTCTTTAAATTTTTCCCGTAGTGAATAGATCTTTTGGACATTCTTGAGTCGCTCATGCGGATTCTTTCTCGTCTGGGTAGGATGGTAGGCTGCTTTAAGTGCGTTAATAACAGGAATACCGGTCACAGATGATAAGCCTGAAGCTATCCGTTCGGCCTGATTGTAACCCCTCGTGATGAGTTTGAGATAATGGAGAGGCACGGGGATAATGTAATCGATTCCGTCGAAAAATCCTGTTGTTATCAGCTCCTCGGCATGCTCAGCCGATAAGGTCTGACCTACGGATGGTCTGCCGTGGTATTTTGTATCTATTATTATTGCCTTAAATGGGGATTCACGGAAATAATAGAAAAGAGAGGTAGCCTTTTCAATAGGTAGACCAATTGACATAAGGCGCTCATGGATAATATTGGGGGATTGGGTATGAAGATTAGTCCGTGGAAGGTCAACAAGGCAATGGAGACATAGATGCTTTTCTCCTTGGATTAGAGTGCGGTGGCAAACTGTGCATAGATTCGGGAACACTACATTGTAGAGCCCTTCAAGCCACGGCATTGCGTTTCTGCTCAAAGAAGTTAAAGTGTTCCTTAATCCATTGGTGAATCCCATAGAGTCAGCGGTCTTCGGTTTTCTTAAGGTTGCGTATGATCTCTGAAATCAAACTATATTCAAATCCCCGCGAGAGTGCATGTTTTATTACTTTTATCTTCTCTTCGCGTGTGAGAGGTGAAGATCGGAATGAAGAAGCTTTCGCGCGGACAACTCGCTCTGCAATGCTTCGATATTCCTCATCATCAAATTCTTCAAATGCTTCAGTTATCAGCTCCCTTGGAATTCTTTTCAGCATCAAGGCTTGATAGATCTTTTTCTTTCCCCAACCATTATAGCAAAGTTTGTCGTGAGCGTATGCTCTTGCGAATCTCCGATCATCGACAAACCTATATTCCCGCAGCTTCCCAATGACCCTATCAATATCTACTTGGGTCAAGCCCCAGCGATGCAATTTCTGAATAAGGTCGAAACTGCACTGTTCGCTTGCCGAGCATAGGGTTGCTAAACGGTTAAGCGCATTCTCGTAAGTGATAGGGGGCTTGGAACGCATCGCGGTCACTTTATTGCTCTCATGAATCGGTTTTTCCCATACATATCGCGGACTATCTCGATATCCTTCCAACCCATCGCAACCATTGAATCTGATACCTCTTTGGCAGTCAGTGGATTGAGCTCAAAATAGAGCTTTCCTCCATCCCTCAGCGCTGAGAGGGAATATTTAGCGATTGCCGTGTAGAAGCGGATGGAGTCACTATCATGGACAAAGAGTGCTGATGGCGGCTCGTAGTCGAGTACATTGGATGCCATCTCCGCTTTTTCACTTTCCAAAACGTAAGGGGGATTTGAGACAATGATATCAAACGATTCCGGCTGTGGGTGGAGAGTCAGCACATCTGATTCCGAAAAGTTGATTTTCACCTTGTTTAAAGTTGCATTTTCGGCGGCGATCTTCAAAGCCGCAGGGGAGATGTCGATGGCATTAACTTTGGCAAATCTCAACTCCTTTGCCAGCGCAACCGCAATGCAGCCCGATCCGGTGCAAAGATCCATTACTCTTAGATCAGATTGAGGGTTCTCCTTGACAATGATGTCAACAAGCTGTGAGGTTTCAGGTCGTGGTATAAGTACATCTGGCGTAACCTTCAATCGCAGCCCATGCCAATAGGTCTCTCCAAAAATGTATTGTATAGGCTTGAATACCTCAAGATCGTTCACAATCTCCGCCACTCTCCCCTCGGTAAACTCTGAGATTTCATCACCCTTTTTCAGGATGATGTCGACTTGATTCCACCCTTTGAGGTGCTCAAATATGGTCCGGATAAGCCAGTCGGACTCCCCCGGACCATAAAGATGGTCGAGTCTTGCATGCAAGTTCGCTATGAGTTCACCGAGAGTTGCCACTTCAGGATTACCTTTTTGTGTAGATTTTGATGTTGTCAATAGCAAGATAGGCAGGTGTGTTGAGCCCCCATTCGCTTGCATCAGAGCCTTCAAAGTTAAACACCACACGGTTGACTGCTCCGAGAGCCGAAAGATCCCAATCTTCCCAGTCATCCTCAATGGCTTGAACAGGGCCGTTCTGTGAATAATTGCAAATAGTGTACTCTACGGGACGACCGCCATTTGTCATTTTTCCGGAGGCGTCGTAACCATAGGCGTAAGCCTTAAACCATCCCTTGGTTGTGGAAAGGGGGCTTGAAAACGCATTTCCTTTTGTGATGACGCCATATACGTATGAGGTGTTGCAGATTTCAATTTCTCCAATAGTATATTCAGCATTGTTCTCAAAACAAAATCCTCCGAGTTTTGTCTCTGAGCCTAAGCCAAACGTTGTGGCCATCTCTGAAGAATTACAGCACCCATTGACTATGGCAAAGGTATTTGATTTGTTGGCTCCGGCTCCCATATTTGAGCCGTCGAACGAATCGGTGTTGTAGACACTGCACTGATTTAGATATGAATACCACCAATCGTCGGTCTTTTCAGCAGGGTTCGACCGGTAATTGAATGAGGAGAGGAACATTCCACCATTGTATAGTGTAGGAGTGCCGGGGAAATAACCGGTGGTGTTGAGTCCGAATGTTATCCCATCTCTTCCTTGATTGAAACTAACAGTTCCGGATATAAATTTCGCACCTCCCGTATAGTCAGAATACAGGTTTTCACCTTCTGAAGTGGGGCCGGCTAAGATGTTATTGCTATGTTCGAAAGTGATAAGGCCAATTTGTTCGTAACCTTTGAGGGGGTCGTTGTCACCATCGTTGTCGTTGTCATCGCTGCAAGCTGTGGTTAGAGCAAATATGCTGACACCGGCTGCAAGATAAAAGAGTTTGTGATTGAAATACATAGTATTGTAGTATTCTGTTAATATTATTTTAGTTAGTTGATTGTGAGTAAATGGGCAACTCTATCAGAAAAGTGGTTCCGACACCAATTTCAGATTTTTTCACATAGATACTACCCTTGTGATATTCTTCGATTATTCTTTTGGTGAGAGTGAGTCCAAGCCCCCAGCCACGTTTTTTGGTGGTAAACCCGGGATTGAAGATCGCTT
Organism: uncultured Staphylococcus sp.; assembly: GCA_964619395.1. Lineage (GTDB taxonomy): Bacteria > Bacteroidota > Bacteroidia > Bacteroidales > Muribaculaceae > Duncaniella. The sequence continues at coordinate 42,229 of CAZUEY010000001.1, forward strand.
TCTGATTTTTTTTCGCAATACCTTTTCCGGTATCGGTCACTTCTATCTGGACCTTGTCTTTAGTTCTGAAAATTGTGATAGTGATGCTACCGCTACCCTCCATGGCATCTACTGCATTCTTAATAAGATTCTCCATCACCCATTCCATTAGAGGAGCTGAAAGCATCACTTTAAGATTCTCTTTTGATGGATTGAATTTAAGGGATATACGACTTGAAATTCTCGATGCCATATAGTCGGCTGAGCGCATCACAATATCGTTGATATCTTCAACTTCCATTGTAGGGCAGGAGCCAATTTTAGAAAATCTCGATGCTATTGTGGAAAGCCTCTTGACATCTTTATTCATTTCGCGCACAGTTTCCGGTGAAACGCCTTCGTCTTCAAGGAGTTCCATCCAGGCCATAAGCGAGGAGATTGGGGTGCCGAGTTGATGGGCGGTCTCTTTCGAGAGACCTACCCACACCTTGTTTTGTTCCGCTCGTTTTGTGGAGGAGACGGCATAGTAGACGATAAGCACAAATGCCAACAACACGAGCACTTGCACGTAGGGATACAAGCTCAAACTTTTAAGTACTTGAGAGTCTTCATAGTAGAGATGTTGACTCCCGTATTCTCCCAAATCAATATCGATTGAGTTGGATGAATGGCGTAGTGACTCGTATTTCGAATTCAAGTAACTAAGATTTACCTCACTGAGGGCGAGGGGGGAGGTAGAGTCAATCGGCTCGGGAAGATTGAAGTTTCTTTGCATGATTATCTCCCCCCGGTCATCAGTCAGAAGCACCGGGATGGTGCGGTTGCGTTCTATAATCGAAAGCAGGAAGTCTACATTAGAGATTCCTCCACCTTCGTCAGAGGTTCCGAAGTTAGCCAGTTCCCTTGTCGCATCGGCCCATATCTGCATCCTTTCTCTCTCCTGTCTCGAAAGATCTTTGACAAGTGAGTCAGAATAAAAAAGAAATACGCCGACAACCACCACCGACAGGAGTAGAAAGCCGATGATGCCTCTGCGGCGTATATCGTAGATATTTGCTGTCAAACTATTGGGAAGAGACAGGGAATCAGAACTTAATGATTATCGGTAAGCCCACAAGCGGCACATCGGTTTGAGATCTCTGTAAAGAAATCATTCCCTTTATCGTCTACCAAAATGAAAGCTGGGAAATCCTCAACTTCGATCTTCCAGATAGCCTCCATGCCAAGTTCAGGGTATTCAAGGAGTTCTACCTTTTTGATGCTGTTTTGGGCAAGGATTGCAGCCGGACCTCCAATGGATCCGAGATAGAATCCTCCATGTTTCTTGCAGGCATCTGTGACCTGTTTGCTACGGTTGCCCTTAGCAATCATCACCATTGATCCGCCGGCATCCTGGAATTGGTCTACATAGGGATCCATACGTCCGGCTGTTGTGGGACCGAACGACCCTGAAGGCATCCCTTCCGGGGTCTTGGCGGGGCCTGCATAGTAAATGGGATGGTTCTTAAGATATTCAGGCATTGGCTCCCCCTTGTCGAGGCGCTCCTTGATTTTTGCATGGGCTATATCTCGACCTACTATGATTGTACCGTTAAGCGACAGGCGTGTTGATACAGGATATTTGGTGAGTTCAGCGAGAATCTCTTCCATGGGTCTGTTAAGATCGATCTTCACGGCATTACCTTCGCCGGCTTTACGATATTCTTCAGGGATAAGTTCGCCGGGATTGCTGTCAAGTTTCTCAATCCAGATGCCATCTTTGTTGATCTTAGCCTTGATGTTTCTATCGGCTGAGCATGAAACACCTACACCTACGGGGCATGAAGCTCCATGGCGGGGGAGGCGGATCACACGGATGTCGTGAGCAAAATACTTTCCACCGAACTGAGCCCCGAATCCAATCTTTTCAGCCTCCTTTTTAAGGGTATCTTCAAGTTCTACATCGCGGAAAGCATGTCCCAACTCATTGCCTTTTGTCGGGAGTGAGTCGTAGTATTTGACGGAAGCCTTCTTAACGGTCTCAAGATTTTTTTCGGCAGAAGTACCGCCAATCACGAAAGCAATATGATAAGGGGGGCACGCCGCAGTGCCCAGACTTTTCATCTTCTCAACCAGGAAGGGGACAAGAGTTTTGGGGTTGAGGATAGCCTTGGTTTCCTGAAATAAATAAGTCTTATTGGCGGAGCCGCCACCCTTTGCGACAAAGAGGAATTTATATTCATCTCCTTCAGTGGCGTGAATATCGATCTGAGCGGGGAGATTGCAACCGGTGTTCACCTCGTCATACATTGTCAGGGGCGCGTTTTGGGAGTAACGCAGGTTGTCAGTTGTATAGGTAAGATATATACCTTTGCTGATTTTCTCTTCATCGTTGCCTCCGGTATAGACGTTTTGTCCCTTTTCAGCATGGCAAATTGCTGTGCCGGTGTCCTGACAGAATGGAAGGGCTCCCTTGGAGGCAACTTCCGCGTTGCGTAGCATTGTTAGAGCTACAAACTTGTCATTTTCAGAGGCTTCAGGATCAGTAAGGATTTTGGCAACCATCTCGTTGTGTTCGCGGCGCAACATGAATGCATTGTCGTGGGAGCAGGTGCGTGCCACCAACGTCAAGGCTTCGGGGTCGATAACAAGAAAGTCATGTCCTCCCCAGTTTTCAACTTTGACATAGTCAGAAGTCAATTTATAGTATTCTGTGGTATCAGGACCAAGTGGAAACATCTCCTGATATTTAAAGGGTTTTGTCGCCATTATGTTATGAATTTAACGTTTTAGATGCGTGAATAAAGTTGTCACAAATTTACAACTAAATTTTATTTTTGCCAATAGAGATTAGTCAATCGGGTCTCATTTTAAGTTCACCACCGTTATGCCGGCTCCACCGAACCTCACATCTTCATCATGGTAATTCTCCACTCCCGATGTGGCGTTTAATAGGCCGCGTATAGCTTGCTTCAAGGCTCCTGTGCCTGTCCCGTGGAGAATTCTTACCCTTGGTATGCTGAAACGGATAGCATCGTCAATGAAATAGGTGACGGCTTGAAGGGCTTCGTCAACCCTCATCCCCCTTAGGTCAATCTCCTGGTTGAAGTTGAGTTGCCTGTCGTAGCCTGAATCGATTGTCTGCATGGAGACCGATGCCTTGCGCGGGGTATCCGGTTTGGCATTAGTGACCTTAAGTCTATCGGCCTTAACATTCGTTTTTAGGTTCCCGAAAGCCACGATAGCATTGTTGCCTGAGATCTCTATCACGGTTCCAACCGTACCGTTTCCATCAAGGCGCACATTGTCGCCAACCATTATTGGTCTGTCGGCAACGTTGGTGGCGGCATGAGTCGCGTTCGACACCTTCAATTTTTTTCGAGGCGCTTTTGCCAGCAGAGAATTCTTTTGAGCCTTCTCATCTTTGGCACTCCGTTCAAGGGCGAGTCTCTCTTCTTTCAGTTTGCGACGGGCCTCGAGGGTCTTTTCCCGCTCGGCATTTGCCTGCTTGATTTCTGCGATCGTGCGCTCAATTGCGGCATTGGATGAATCAAGAATAATGCGAGCCTCCTGAGTGGCCTCCTCAATGATCTGGCGGCGCTTCGTGCGAAGTTGCTCAGCCTCATCAGTGTATTTCTCTATTATTTGTTCAAGTTTCTTCTCCTTCTGCTTGATGGCTGTTCGCTTATTCTCCCAATATCTTCTATCGCGTGCGATATCAAGAAGATAGGAATCGAGGTTGACATAATCTTTGCCCACGATTTCCTCGGCGGCCGCTATCACTTCAGGTTGTAGGCCGGTCTTGCGGGCAATTTCAAGAGCAAACGAACTCCCCGGGCTTCCGATGGAGAGGGCAAACATCGGCTGCATCAAATGTCGGTCGTAGAGTATCGAGCCATTGATAAGCCCCTCGGCATCATCAGCAAATTCTTTAAGTATTTGATAGTGAGTGGTCACTACTCCCCACATCCCTTTGAGATTCATTTGCTCGAGGATAGCCTTTGCCAAAGCGCCCCCGATGATAGGTTCAGTGCCTGACCCCATCTCATCAATCAAAAAAAGCGATCGACTATTTCCGCGTTGAAGCATGAATTTCATACTTCTCAGATGGCTACTATAAGTAGAGAGATCATCCTCAAAAGACTGATCGTCGCCAATGTCCACAAACATATCCTTAAATATGCCGAAATGGGAATTTTCGTAGACCGGGGGGAGGATGCCACACTGCAGCATATACTGAAGTGTGCCTACAGTTTTAAGGCACACAGATTTACCGCCTGCATTAGGGCCCGAGATCACCAGAATTCTTTTCCCTTGTTCAAGCCGAATGTCGAGAGGCACGATTTCTCGTCCATGTTTGCGTAGTGATAACATCAGTGCAGGATGACATGCGTGATACCACTCAATCTCCTGTCTATCAGAAATAGCGGGCATCATTCCTCCGATTAGCTCGGCATACTGCGCCTTGGCGTTTATAAAATCAAGGTGATATATGATCTCGGCTCCCTCGAGAATTTCTGCGATGAAGGGCCGGAGTTCATCAGCTATTGAGATGAGGATTCTGATTATCTCGCGGTGCTCCTCCAGCTGAAGTTCGCGTGTGCGGTTGTTGGCCTCCACGATCTCTGCCGGTTCAATGTAGAGAGTCTTGCCTGAAGCTGACTCGTCATGCACTATTCCCTGTATACGCCTTTTATTCATAGGTGGCACCGGTATCACAAGCCTCCCGTCTCTTACCGAGGGGGTAGTGTCGTTCTCTATCCAACCTTGTGCTATCGCCTCCGAGACTACTCTACGCATTATAGAGTTAACTCTTCCTGACAGCGAGCGAAGCTGAGAGCGTATTTCAGCGAGCTCCTTCGAGGCATTGTCCTTTATTATCCCGGAGGAGGGGTCGATGGCGCGATCGATGCATCTAACTAATGATAGGGGCATTTCACCAAGGGGGACACAAAGTGCATTCAGATGTGGATAAATAACCTTGTTTTCTCCTTCGGCGATAAAATAATTGTGGACCCTACCAAAACATTCCAACATTTTACGGATCTTGACATATTCTCTTATTTCGAGATAAGTCCCCGGAATCTTTATGAGTGAAAGCTGTTGGCTGATGTCGTCTGTCCCCTCCAGGGGCACTCGCTCTTCACTATGCATACTGCTGACCATTTCATCGACACATCTAAGTGAGTCTGAAATAGCCTTGAAGTCGCTCATGTAGGCCATAGAGTCGCACAGCTCGCGACCGCCGTTGCAATGGCAGCGTTGGCGAATTTCGTTTCTTACTGAAGAAAAACCTATCTTTTCTTCTATCTTTTCAGGATATAGCATTTCGTTTGTGTTCAGTGAAGACAAAGGTAAGAATTTTTAGCTCTAAATTGAATTATTGCTTTAAAATCATTAGTTACGTAAAAATTTTTACAAAAAAATTTACTTTTTGAAAACAATTTTAATAAAGATATTGTTATGCAATCAAACTTACTAATTACAATATCTTATGAAGGCAAAAAATTTTATAGCAGGGTTCGCAATTTTAGCTATTTTATTTACAGTGACCACACTGGCCGCGCAGTCACCTGCCGGTGGTGAGCCGGGTATCGTATTGAGCGCCTCAAGCAATTATGCTCAGCTTCCATCCAAGGCCAAGTCCTTCATAGAAAAACATTTTAAAAACATTGGTGTCCGCGTGTGTGAAAGATATTTTGCAAAAGGAAAATTTGAAGTCGAACTCAACAACGGTGTAGACGTAGAGTTTGACTCCAAAGGAGTGGTAACCGAAATCGAAGCCTCAGGTAAGTCAACACTTCCCGTTAGTGTCGTTAAGGATGTCATGCATCCCAAAGCTTTCTCCCGTCTTGAGAGCAATGGTCTTGCTGACAAGGTTGAATCTATCGAATTCACCCGCAACAAGGTTTGCAGCGTGGAACTCCAGATTCCAGATCCTGACACATACCTGTTTGATATTAACGGCGTATTCATTGCTATAGAAGATTAACAAGATATGTAGTAAAAGCTATTTCAAAATATTCCTGATCGGAACAATTCAACGACATTTTTATTAAATTTGTCGTTGAATTGTTCCGAATTATTTTTGTCATGAGAGATACGCTTTCAGAAAAAGTTGCAGATAATATCAGTTCTCACGCCCTTTTAAAGGATGGAGAGAAGATTATTGTTGCCCTTAGCGGGGGTGCTGATTCGGTGGCGTTGCTCTCTATCTGCAAAGAATTAGGGCTTAATTGCAAAGCTTCACATTGTAATTTCCACCTTCGGGGTGAGGAAAGCAACCGCGATGAAGAGTTCTGCCGTAAGCTCTGTCGTCAATTGGGAGTAGAGATTACGGTGACCGACTTCGATGTAGCCAAGCGTATGGCTGCGACAGGAGAGTCGCTTGAGATGGCTTGCAGAAACCTTCGATTTGGTTTGTGGGATGGCTGGATTGAGGAGGATAGAAGTCGTGTTATCCTCTTGGCTCATCATCTTGAGGATGACATTGAGACATTTTTGCTCAATGCAATGCGTGGAAGCGGTGTGGCCGGACTGAAAGGCATTTTGCCACGAAGAGGCAATTATCTCCGTCCTATGCTCTCCATTACTAAGACTGAAATATTGGAGTATCTCTCTCTGAGAGGTCTTGGCTATGTGACCGACTCTTCAAATTCAGATAATAGCTTCAAGCGAAATAAAATACGCAATCTTATTCTTCCGCAATTGTGTGAATATTTTCCCTCTGCCAAACCATCATTCGGAAGGACTCTTGAAATTCTCAAGGAGGAGTATCGCTACATGACTTCATGCCTGGAAGTAGCGCGACAGCGTTATGTAGGCGAGGGTGGAGAGATAAATCTGACGGCGCTACTTGCGGATGAATCCCAACCACGCATTGTGCTCTTTAATATTCTGAAAGGAGAGGGCTTTTCCATGGATGTGGTTGATGATATCCTCATGGTTGCCTCTTCCAATGGTGAGAAGGCGTCCGGAGGGCAGCGTTTCAGATCTATAGGAAGAGAGTATATTTTTGACAGAGGCTTTCTTAGGCCGAGCAAGAGCGTTCCCGATGAATTTTCTAAACTTGTATCTCTTGATAAATCTCCATTTTCGCTCAGGAAATTATCTATCTCAGAATTCCAAAATCTGTTAACGAAGAGAAGCTTGAGAAAAGATTGTATCTATCTCGATGCTGAAGTGTTAACCGGTAATCCGCAATTTATCCTTCGCAACTGGAGAATAGGCGACAGGATGAAACCATTTGGCATGAAGGGTTCAAAACTGGTGAGTGACTTATTAACGGATGCCAAAATCTCCGTGGATGAAAAGAAAAGGGTGAGAATACTACTAAGAGGAGAAGGAGAGATTCTTTGGGTGATCGGACTCAGAGCCTCAGACCTATATAAAATTACTTCCGGCACCAGGGAGGTACTGGAAGTAAAGTATGAAGGATTATAAATAACCGAAGGATCATCCTGTGCAGGGCTCATGGGAAAGCAGATTATTCCTCACCAGCCTCAGATGAATCAGAGATTGCAAGCTGTTTTTTGGCTTTGACACCAAGCTCGCGCAACTTTTTCGCTCTATTTACAAGATTACCGGTCCCGGTCGAGAGCTTGTTCATGGCATCATCGTAGGTTTTTTTCACAGAACCAATCGACTTGTCGATTTTCTCCATATCTTTTGTGAAATCGGCAAATTTGTCATACATTTTTCCGGCTTCTTCGGCAATGGCGAGTGCGTTTTTAGTGTGCCGGTCGCGGCTCCATAGCTGTGCGATAAGTTTCAAGCCGGAGACGAGATGTGTGGGAGAGACGATGAGGACATGCCTGTCGTAGGCAGTCTGCCAAAGCATAGGGTCGAGTCGCATGGCAGCAATATAGGCAGGCTCATTGGGGATGAACATCATCACAAAGTCAAGTTTTGACTCACCACCTACATAATCCTGATATTGCTTTCGCGCCAATTCCTCAACATGGCTTTTCACTGACCGCACATGGCGCGTAGCGGCAGCTTGGCGCTCGTCGTCGCTCTCGGCATTTGAATATTCCACAAAGGCAGTAAGAGAAACTTTTGAATCTATGACCACAAATCTTCCATCAGGGTACTTTACCACAACATCAGGACGCAAAAGAGACCCTTCCTCATTCCTGACCGTATTGCCATGCTCGTCAGTGGTTACTTGTGTGAAATACTCCTCTCCTTTCTGCAAGCCGGACTTTTCGAGGATAGATTCAAGGATCATTTCTCCCCAGTCTCCCTGGATTTTGCTGTCACCTCTCAGAGCATCTGATAAGTCTTTAGCTTGTTTTGATATAGATTGATTGAGCGAAACAAGCTCTTTGATGCGTTCAGAGAGGGAGAATCTTTCACGCGATTCGTTGTTATAGGTGTCAGTGACGGTTTTTTTGAAATCTTCTATATTCTCGCGGAGAGGATTCAGTATTTCAGACAATGTCTCCCTATTTTGCATTTTAAGATCAGAGGTGTTTTGCCGCAATATCTCGTTAGCGAGATTTTTGAATCGCTCTTCCGCGATTTTCGCTTCCTGTATTCGCTTCTCTGCTTCTTGAGCCTGTTCTGACTCCATCATTTCGATCTTTGCAGAGAGAGCGGAGTTTGACTCGCGAGCCATTCCGAGGTCGTTGCCAAGAGCGGCTATACGATTATTGAGACCCTCAACTTGCTCAGTTGCTGCCTGAAGCTTCGACTGAGCAATAGCAAGTTGAGTAGACAATTCCGACCTTACTTTTTCAAGGTTAATTTTCAACTCATTATTCTCTGCGGTCAGATTTTTTTCAATAGAAGAACCTCTAAGAGCATAGAGAATAAATATTGCCGTGAGAGCTATCACGGCAATAATAAGGATGATTGTTACAGTCATTCTGACTAAAGATTAGTTTAATACAATGCCACCGAGCGAAGCAATTTTGGTATTATTAAAAGAATAAGCACGGGCAAATTGCCTGATTTTTGCCAAAGTGATGGCTGAGGGACTTGCTTTCTGTCGGTCTTTGTCAGAAGTGAATGTGTGAGTAGGAGTAAAATTTTTATTCATAGGCAGAATGTGTGATGAATTAGTAATCATATTCAAAACGCAATTACTCTCCGGATTATTGTAACCCCACAATGAAATATTTCAAACCGTGAAAATTTGAACGAATGTTTGCGCCGGCTGTACAAGGGTCCTGGTTCAAAATTATCCCTTTGAATTTTCCTTCATCAAAGCTGTGAAATTTGGGAGCGGAAGTTAGGAATTCTAATCAAAAAATTTATTACTTTTGCAAAGTAAGCCTCCCACGGTTGTTCTACAGGGAGATTTTTTAACCATGAAAAACAGTATGGATTTAGTAGTCCATCCGGAAAAAATCTTGAAAGACCTTTCATTCTTCCTTGCCCAGGAGGAGTATCTGGCACATGCTTTTCCCGGCAGGGATCTTTTTTTCGCATGGCAAGTTGATCCTACTGTCATTATCGGTAGAAATCAATTGCTTGAGAAGGAGGTTAACGTTGACTTTTGTAGATGCAACAACATCGATATTGTCCGGCGGAAGAGTGGCGGAGGTGCTGTACTTGCCGATAGAAACAATATAATGTTCTCCTATATTACAACTTCCGACAATGTCCCTGTCACGTTCTCAAAATACACGTCAATGATTTCTTCCGCGTTGAGATCTCTCGGGCTCGATGCTCACGACAACTCTCGCAACGATATTTTGATAGGAGATCGTAAGGTGTCAGGAAATTCCTTCTACCATCTCAATGGCAGGAGCATCGTTCACGGCACTATGTTGTATGATTTTGATGCTGAAATGATGTCGAAGGCTCTTATGCCTTCAGCTGATAAGCTTGAATCGCATGGAGTAACATCCGTCAGAAGCCGCGTGACAACCATTAAGGAACATCTGCCTGATCTCTCGATTGGGGATTTTCTCAATCATATTATCAACAATCTGGCTGCAGATGGTGAGACCATCCTCCTTACGGAAAGTGACAGAAAGGAGATTGAGTTGATAAGGGGGCAATACCTTTCGCCTTCATGGCTTGAAGGAAAGAATCCCCGTTGCTCGCTCAACTTTTCTCAAAGAATCCGGGGGGTTGGGGAGATTTCGGTACATCTTGATATGGACAAAGGTCGTATCAAGGCTTTTACCCTTTCGGGAGACTATATGGAGTGTGGAGATGCTTCGGAAACGATTGCCGCTCAACTTCAGGGCATCCGATATGAGAAGGAGAGTATAGAAAAAGCGCTTTCCAATATCTCAGTGGAGACTGTGCTTCCCGGCGTCACAAATGAGACAATGTGTAATCTATTGATATAAAAAATTTAATTATTAAAGATATGGCAGATTTGAAAACAACATGTCTTCATGATAAACATGTAGCGTTGGGCGCTCTTATGAGTCCCTTCGGAGGCTTTGACATGCCGATTCAATATGAGGGCATTGTCGAAGAGCACAATGCTGTCAGAAATGCTTGTGGCATCTTCGATGTTTCCCACATGGGTGAAGTAAGCGTGAAAGGTGCCGATGCTGAGAAATTTGTGAACTACATCTTCACAAATGATGTAAGAGCTCTCTCAGTCGGCGGAATCCAATATGGCATGATGCTGAACCCCACCGGAGGGGTGGTTGATGATCTCCTGGTCTACAAAATCGGTGATAATGACTTCCTTTTGGTTATCAACGCATCTAATATCGACAAGGATGTAGCTTGGATCAAGCGGCATGCTGACAGTTTTGATGTGGATGTTGAGAATCTTAGCGATAAGTTCGGAGAAATCGCCATCCAGGGTCCTCAAGCCGAAAGTATCATGGAGGAGATTCTCAATATCCCCTGCAATCAATTGGTCTTCTATACCTTTAAGGAATATGATTTCAGAGGGAAAATAGTGTTGGTAAGCCGCACTGGATACACCGGTGAGGATGGATTTGAAATCTATGCTGACCATGATACCATCCGAATGATATGGGATGAACTTATCGGCTCCGGTAAAGTCACTCCTTGCGGTTTGGGTTGTCGCGATACTCTTCGTTTTGAAGTAGGGCTCCCGCTATATGGCGACGAACTTGGCGACGATATCTCTCCCGTAGAAGCATGTCTGTCGATGTTTGTTAAACTCGATAAAACTACTTTTATTGGGCAGGATGTCATCAGAGACCAGAAAGAGAATGGAGCACCCAGAAAACTTGTGGGTCTCGAGATGGCTGACCGTGCTATCCCCCGTCATGGCTACGAGGTGCTCAACGACAATGATGAGGTTGTAGGCTACGTGACAACCGGCTATCGGGGAATTTCTGTCGATAAGAGTATAGCCGCAGCTCTTGTGAAGCGTGAATACTCGGAAAAGGATCGCGAATTGAAGATTCGCATCCGCAAGAAGGTGTTCCCGGCAAAAGTCGTAGCAAAGAAATTCTATAAAAAATCTTACAAAAAATAATATTTCAACTAAATAGTTAACCCTTAAATCTTTAAAGTTATGAGCAAGACATATTATTCTCCTACCCACGAATATATCACCGTCGACGGTAATATTGGTTATATTGGCATCAGTGACTATGCTCAGAAGGAGCTCGGCAATGTGGTGTATGTTGACATGCCTGAACAGGACGACGATATCACAGCAGGCGAGGATTTTGGCGCTGTGGAGAGTGTGAAAGCTGCAAGCGACCTTATCGCTCCTGTCAGCGGTTTGGTCGTTGATATCAATGAGCATCTGATTGATAATCCACGCCTTATAAATGAGGATGCTATGGCAAACTGGATTATTAAGGTTGAGCTGACTGATCTTTCAGAACTCGACAACTTGATGGATGAAGAGGCTTACAAGGCTTATTGCGAAAGCGAAAAACATTGAAACTCATTGATTCTTAATTATAAAGAAGTGACACACAGATATTTCCCCCACACACCTGACGATATTAAGGAGATGTTGGGCAGATGTGGGATGACGGATCTCGAAGAGCTCTATGCTGACATCCCGGCTGAACTACGTCTGAAATCTGACTACAATTTTGCTCCGCAAATGAGCGAAAAAGAGGTGCGCGATTATTTCAACGAACTTGCCGAGAGAAATCATCCGTTGACCTGTTTTGCAGGAGCAGGGTTTTACGACCACTATGCTCCTGCAGTGATCCAAAGCATTATTTCTCGCTCTGAATTTCTTACAGCCTACACTCCTTACCAGCCGGAGATCTCCCAAGGTACTCTTCAATACATTTTCGAGTATCAGAGCATGATGACCCAACTGACCGGGATGGAGGTGTCGAATGCTTCGATGTATGATGGCACTACAGCCGTGGCTGAAGCCATGCTGATGGCAGTAGCGAGTGTCAGAAAGAAAAATCGTGTGCTGGTTTCTGCTACTCTCAACCCTATATATAAAAAGGTGGTGTCGACTTATGCTCACTATCATGGAGTCACGTTGGATGTTATTCCCGAAAAAGATGGGGTGACAGATAAGGAGACCCTTTACTCCATGCTTGAAGCCGGAGATGTGGCTGGTGTGATACTGCCAACTCCCAATTTTTATGGTATTCTTGAGGATTATACCGGAGTGGCAGATAAAATTCATGCTGCCAAGGCACTACTGATAATGACAGCACCCGCTTCTGCCCTCGGGGTGATCAAAAGCCCGGGAGAATGGGGCGCTGATATCGCTGCCGGCGAGGCTCAGTCATTGGGTATGCCGCTAAGTTTCGGCGGACCATATCTCGGATATTTATGCTGTAACAAACCTCTGATTAGAAAATTGCCGGGAAGAATTGTGGGCGCTACTAAAGATGCTGACGGTCAGCGTGTTTTTGTCCTTACCCTTCAGGCTCGCGAACAGCATATCCGTAGAGATAAAGCCACTTCCAACATCTGCTCAAACCAGGGTTTGATGGCTCTCTATGTAGCTATCTATCTTTCTATTATGGGTGCAAAGGGTTTGCGAGAGGTTAACGATCTCTCCTTCTCCGGTGCTCACTACCTCGCTCAGAAACTGATTGAGACAGGAGCCTTTGAGCTGAAATATCCTGACCAACCTTTCCTCAACGAATTTGTCGTGAGATTTAAAAGGGAAGTAAAGTTGGCAGATTTCTATGAGGTGTGCATCTCCTGCGGCTGCCTTCCCGGGGTGATGCTTTCTGAAGATGAACTCCTTGTGTGTGTTACAGAAAATTGCAGCAAGGAGGAAATTGATCGCTATATCAAGCGTGTAGCTGCCTTCTCTAAGGCTACTCTGCCTGATTTGAGTCAAAGTTTAAAGGATGATTAAAAAGGAGTAGAAACGTTATATGAATAAGAAATATTACGGAAAACTCATTTTTGAGCTTTCAAAAGAGGGGCGAAAGGGTTATAGTCTGCCCGATAACAAGTGTAGAGAGGTTGGCGAAATTTCCTCAGTCATCCCCATGGAGCTTCTCCGGAAGGCTGACCCGTCGTTGCCTGAAGTCGATGAGCCTTCTGTCGTAAGACACTACAACAACATGTCCAACAATAATTTTGGTGTCGATACAGGTTTCTATCCTTTGGGCTCTTGCACAATGAAGTATAATCCCAAAATCAATGAAGAGGTTTGCTCACTCCCTGGATTCTCTTCGCTTCATCCTTGTCAACCATCAGCCACTGTACAGGGTGCTCTCGAGGCCTACTATCAACTACAGTCGCGTCTTAGCGAAATCGGTGGGATGAGTGAGTTCACCCTCAACCCTTATGCCGGCGCTCATGGTGAACTCACCGGTCTCATGGTCATCAAGGCCTACCATGAAAGCCGGGGCGATACTGCCCGCACCAAAGTGATAGTCCCGGACTCGGCCCATGGCACAAATCCTGCTTCAGCGGCCGTGGCCGGCCTGTCTGTGGTAGAGGTAAAGAGTATGGCTGATGGAACCGTAGATGTAGAGGCTCTCCGAGCGCTGCTTGACAACACGGTAGCCGCCGTGATGATGACCAACCCTAATACAGTTGGTATTTTCGAGCATTCCATACCTCAAATAGCCGAGATGGTCCACGAATGTGGGGCGCTGATGTATTACGATGGGGCTAATCTCAACCCCCTTCTCGGGATAGCTCGACCGGGTGATATGGGCTTTGATGTGATGCACATCAATCTTCATAAGACCTTCTCTACTCCCCATGGTGGCGGTGGCCCCGGGGCTGGGCCGGTCGGGGTCAGAAAGGGGCTTGAAAAGTTTCTTCCAAATCCGAGGGTGGTGAAGAAAGATGCAAGCACTCTCGAAATTTTCGACCTTGAATATGGTATTGAAAAGTCACCGGACGCTCTCGGACGTGTGTCAGCGTGGCTCGGTAATTTCGCAGTTGAATTGCGTGCCTTAGCTTATATCCTTTCTTTAGGTTCTGATGGTCTGAGTATGGCCGGTAAACTTGCAACTCTCAATGCCAACTATATTAAAGAATCGCTGCGAGACTGCTACGAATTGCCCATCGACAGAATTTGTAAGCACGAATTTGTGTTTGATGGTCTTAAAGATAAGTCTACCGGGGTCACTACTCTCAATGTGGCCAAACGTTTGCTCGACTTCGGATACCACGCACCAACAATCTATTTCCCCCTCCTTTTCCACGAGTCTCTGATGATCGAACCTACCGAGACGGAGAGCAAGGAGACAATCGATGATTTCATCGCAGTGATGAAGGAGATAGCTCGTGAAGCTAAAGATGATCCTGAGATAGTGAAAAATGCTCCTTTGGAAACTCCAATCCGCCGTCCTGACGACACTGAGGCTGCTCTAAAACCTGTAGTGACCTTTTTTGAATTGTAGGATCCGAAAGGTTCTAATATCTTTAAGCCGGTATTATGACAAAATCTGATATATTGATAATAGGGGGAGGGCCCGGTGGCTACGAGACTGCTTTAAGGGCTCGTAAGCTTGGCATGAGTGTGACTCTGATCGAACGAGGAGAGTTGGGAGGCACATGCCTCAATCGGGGGTGCATACCGACGAAGGCTCTGTGTCGCTCTGCTGAGGTGGCTACATTGCTATCCCACTCAGGTGAATTCGGCCTTAAGTCCTCTGACAACTCTGTCGATTTCACTGCTGTTTCCGAGCGAAAGAATCGCATAGTTGCTGAACTGCGCGAAGGGGTCGAGTCGCTGATGAAGGATGTAAATCTCATCAGAGGAGAAGCCGTATTCGTAGGTGACAGGGTGATTTCTGCCAATGGTGAGTTATTCACTGCTGACCGTATCATTATAGCTACCGGGTCAAAACCGGCTTCACTAAATATCCCGGGCTTCGATCTTGCTCTCACAAGCGACCGCTTGCTTTCGCTGGATGCTCTTCCTAAGAGCCTTATAATTATCGGGGGAGGGGTAATCGGTATGGAATTTGCCTCAATTTTCTCTGCGTTTGGTGTGGAGGTTACGGTGCTGGAATATTGTGATGAAATTCTTCCACCTTTTGACAAAGAGATCGCAAAACGATTGAGGATGTCTCTGAAACGCAGAGGTATAAATATCGTTACCGGAGCTCAGGTTACGGCTATTCTCCCGGATGGCACTGTCACTTTTCTGAGCAAAGGTAAAGAAAAGAGTGTGGTAGCTGAAATATGTGCCATAGCTGTGGGTAGGCAGCCTGTAATTCCTGACAGGTTTGAACTGACAGGAGCGATGATTGAACGAGGTGCTATTCGTGTTGATGATACGATGCAATGTTTACGTCAGGATGGCTCGTCAATCTCCGGGTTATACGCGATTGGGGATGTCAATGGCAGATGTATGCTTGCTCACGCTGCCTCCATGCACGGAGAAGTAGCTCTCGGGTTGCGCGAATTGACCGGATTGATACCCTCAGCCGTTTTTACTCAGCCTGAGTGTGCAATGGTTGGTCTGACAGAGGAAGCATGTCTCTCTCAAGCGCTTGATTTTAAAGTCGGTAAGGCGACCTTTAGAGCCTGTGGTAAAGCTGTTGCTATGGGGGAGACCGACGGCCTTGTCAAAGTGATAGTCGATGCTTCTTCAGATAAGATTCTCGGATGTCACATCATGGGACCCCACGCAGCCGACATAATCCAGGAAGCTACGATTGCCATGACCAACGGCTTGACGGCCCAACAGGTATGTGAATGTGTGTTTACCCATCCAACACTTTCTGAAACCCTTAAAGCTGCATTATTGCAATAATCTGAAATCCTGATTGATATAAACGAAAAGCGAGGGGAATGGAAATAATTCTCCTCGCTTTTGCATTAAATGATTTCAAACTCTTCTGTCCTTCATTTCTCTTCCGGTGGAAAAAGTTTATCCTCGCGGTCGAGATGAAAGTTTTTGGCTAAGAGTGACATAAATGAAGAAATCTGTTTGATGGCATTCATTGTGTCAGGGCTAATTTCCTTCCCTTGAAGTCGGAGCATGAGCATTCCATACAACGCATTGAAGCAGGTCTCTATTTCTCCGTCAGGGTTTTCTCCACCTTTGGCACGGAGTTCGACGATGTAGGGGAGGGTCTTGTAGAACTCAGCGGTATACTCCGGAAATCGTGGATCTTTGAGCAATGCCAGGTGTAAATCTGTGAGTTGTATTATCACATTTTTATTAAGTTGGAGATGACCGCTCTTTTCCACATTTTCTCTCCTCATCATATCAATAAGTGATTCATACCACTCGGTCATCTCTTTCTTTTGTGCTTCATCGAGTTTGAAATGATCTATGACATTGGCTTTAATCTTATCGATATCAAGATCGTTGGCACGTATGATATCTTCAATCTGCCACATATATATCAGATATTGAGCAATATTTTCCTTGTTTTTCTGTGATGCGATATACATAATTGTAGTTTCTTTAAATTCATCTTACAAATATATAACAATTTCACATCTTTATATGTTGATGGTGTGGAAAGTTTCATTTTTGGAGATATGGTTGGCATATTCAATGGATTGGATATTTAGGTATAAGCAGGTTTGCTTCATTGGTTTGCTCATGGTATAAAATTTCATTACTTTTGCATTAAGCTCTATAGAATTTTGATCACACTCAGCCAAATGATAACCACCGATAAACTATCCTGTACTGTCCTTGCCGATCTTCTTGCTGCCCATGGGGTTAAGGATATCATCGCTTCCCCGGGCAGTAGAAATGCGCCTCTCATTATTGCCCTGAAAAGGTGTAACAATTTTAATCTCCGAATGGTAATTGATGAGAGATCGGCTGCGTTTATTGCTATGGGGCTGTCGTTGCAGAGCGGAAATCCTGTCGCAGTGGTTTGCACGAGCGGGTCTGCTCTTTTAAACTATGCTCCTGCTGTAGCCGAGGCTTACTACAGGGCTGTTCCTCTGATAGTCATTTCGGCTGACCGGCCTGAGGAGTGGATCGATCAAGACGATTCTCAGACAATCAATCAGGAAGGGGTGCTCGCCTCGATAGTGAAACGTAGTTACAATATCGACGCCCACCTCTCGCATCCTAACGGGCGGTGGATATGTGAACGCACCATCAACGATGCCTTAATCGAAGCACTCTCTCAGCGAAAGGGGCCTGTTCATATTAATGTTCGCCTCGACGCTCCTCTGAGTCGGATGATAGATTTTGATGAAAAAGATCATTTCAGGTTGATCCGAAGACTGAAAAGCAGTGAGGATATTCCTGTGGCTGAAGCGAGAAAGTTGGGAGAGTCATTGGCATCCCCTAAGAAGATTATGATAGTGACAGGTTTCCTCGAACCTAATTCAAGTCTTAACAGATCGTTGGCCAAACTTGCCGCGCTCCCCAATTTTATAGTATTCACGGAGTCCATTTCAAATCTTCACTCGCCTCTTTTTATAACACGAATAGACAATACTCTGGCGGCTTTGACCGCTGACGAAAGGGAAACTCTTAAACCCGATGTAGTGATCACCCTCGGTGGCGCTTTGGTGTCGAGGCATATTAAAGAGTGGTTGAGAGGATTGAAGAATGTCGAACACTGGCATATAGGCCATAGTCACACTACAGTAGACTGCTTCAGGATGCTGACGCTTAGAGTCGACATTCTTCCCGAGACATTTATGAGACAATTGGCTTCGGCTATGCAGATCCACCGCACCCCATCTGACTATGCTGAAGCGTGGCGTAGTGTCTCAAGGAGGGGAGCTTTTAGACTGAGGGATTATATTGTTTCAGTTCCTTGGTCTGATCTCAAGGCCTTTAGTATTATCATACCATCCATCCCGACGAAATGGAATCTCCATCTCTCCAATGGTACTTCAGTGAGATACGCCCAACTTTTCGATTGCAGCAAAATCCACCGGTGTGATTGCAACAGGGGGGTGAGCGGTATCGACGGCTCTACATCCACAGCTCTTGGAGCTTCTCTTGCCTATAAAGATGTCACTTTGCTTATCAGTGGTGACATGAGTTTCCAATACGACCTTGCTGCTTTATCCTCTAATCTCCTCAGCCCGCGATTCAAAATGATAGTGATCTGCAATGGGGGTGGCGAAATTTTCCGCATCATAGGATCGACTTCATCACTCCCGGAACTTGATGAAAATTTCACTATGGGCACTAATCTCCCTTTGCAAAAAATATCCGAGGCCTACAATATCAGATATTTTCAAGCATCTTCGGAGTCTTCTCTCATTGATTCGTTTAAGAAGTTCATGGATTGCAAGGATCCGGCACTGTTGGCTGTCTACACTTCCGGCGAAGAGTCAGCTAAAGTGTTGCGGCAATTTTTTGAGCTTCGATAAGCGACTCCGGTTTGCCGATGTCGATCCATTTGTAGCCGTGAGGGTTATATCCTTTTATCTTTAGCCTGTCGCAGTATTTGGTGTAAAAAGGCGTAATGGAAAACTTCTTTTCACCGGGTGAATACTCCTTGAGGTAATTAAAAATCTTTGGCTCTACAATGTGGATTCCTCCAAATGCAAGTCTATTAGCATCGGTGAAATCTGCCATGGGATAAGGGCTGCGAAGTTCACCACTTTTGATATTTTCCCAACCTATCATTCGGTTGGATTTATCAAAAAGGAGATAGCGTGAGGTTGGGCGTTGAGCCACAAGGAGAGTTACATCTGCACCGGACTTGCTATGACTTTCTATCATCTCTCCAAGATTGAGATCCGTCATAATATCAGCGTTATGCAGTAGTATTGGCTCGTCATTCTCAAAGAGATTTTCTGCTTCCAAGAGACCTCCACCCGTGTCGAGAAGATAGCTGCTTTCATCGCTGATACTGATATTGAGTCCCAAGTTGGTGTTAATCTTCAGATACTCCACTATCTGATCTGCCAGATAATGCACATTTATGACTACATTTCTGATGCCGGCCTTCTTGACATTCAACAGAACTCTTTTAAGCATAGGCTCTCCACCTACCTCCACAAGCGCTTTAGGCACCGATTGAGTCAGGGAGCCGAGGCGTGTGCCAAGCCCGGCTGCAAATATCATTGCGTTCATAATGTTTTGTCTATCTGCTGTTCGCGGTGGATAAGTCTTACTGTTATCCCGGGATAACTTGATTTGATAGATTCGGCAAGGTGTTGGGCGCAGTAAACGCTACGGTGTCTTCCTCCTGTGCATCCAAAACAAATCTGTAATGATGAAAACCCTCGCCGGATATAATTTTCAATCGTCGGCACAACAAGGTTTTTACAATTATCCAGAAATGCTTGTATTTCGCCGCGGCTCTCCAGAAAGTCGATTACATCCTTGTCGAGTCCTGTCAGAGGTTTGTATTGCTCATAGCGCCCCGGATTATCCATCCCACGGCAGTCAAACACAAACCCTCCTCCATTGCCGGAGGCATCTTCCGGAAATCCTTTCTTATAGGAAAAGCTGTAGACTGTCACCGTTAGTGCCGATTTCTCTTGTATGATTGATGGCGTATCAGTATCAAGCTCTTTCTCAACCATTCTCTGAAGGGTAGACTGGAGATAGGGGAGACCCTCAAAATTTTGTTTCAGAAGTCCGCTCAAGCTTTTGAGTGCTTGCCTGGTGCTTGACAGGAAATGAGGCTTGCGCTCGAAGCGTCCGCGAAATCCATAAGCACCCAGCACTTGAATGTTTCTGAGTAGTGAGTAAAATTGGAATTTCTTATTGAATTCCTCCTCTTTAATTTCAACATATCTCGATGCCGATTCTTTATATCTCTCTATGAGAGCCGTTTTGATTTCCGGAGAATAATCCGCACGGGCTTGATTGACAAAGGATACCAGGTCGTAGATCGCCGGCCCTCTGCGTCCTCCTTGAAAATCTATGAAGTATGGTTTGCCATCCTTTATCATTACGTTTCGCGATTGGAAGTCGCGATACATGAATGTTTCTCCCGAATCTTCACCAACTGTCTTGGCAATCTTTTTGAAATCATTCTCAAGTAGCCCTTCGCTATAGGCCACTCCGGTAGTGTTCAGAAAACAGTATTTGAAATAGTTAAGATCCCACATCACGGATTGGGCATCGAATTCTGCAACTGGATAGCACTTGCTGAAATCCAAACCATTGGCTCCTCGATACTGAAAATCGGGGAGTAAGTAGATGGTGCGCTCAAGCAGTTCGAGATTTTTTCGATTATCAAAAAGAGATACCGAACCGAGGTCTTCCTGCAAATAATAGAGTGCATCGTCAGAGACCGCCAATACTTTTGGAACAGGCAACCCGCATTCGCGGAAATGCTGTGCGAGATATATAAACGCCCGGTTCTCCTCTGTCGATGTCCCGATCACACCAATCACCGAAATGGAGTCGGTTGATAAGCGGAAATAGCTGCGGTTGCTTCCGGCTTTTGTCAATGCTGATATAGTCGATGGCTTTTCTCCAAATAGTTGTAAGAATAATTGTGAGAGCATGTTTTACTGATTTTCTACAAAAGTACGTAATTTTCTGAAGATTTTTGCGTAATTTTGAACTACAAAATCTCCTACACTATTTCCGCAAAAATTATCATCAAGTTTTGTCCGTCCGCTACTATGAGCCCAATTCTTACTAAAAAGATAATCAGTATGGTTAAATCTCTCGACTCCGCAAAGGGTCGGAAGAAGGAGAATGCGTTTAAGGCTGAGGGTACAAAGTGTGTTATCGATACATTTGACTCTTTTAAGCTCATAGGACTATTTGCAACTGATTCTTGGCTTGATCGGTATGGCGATGAGTTAGGAGTTGACCGCCCGGGGATCGACAGCCTTGTGTATAGATGTCGCCGGGGAGATATTCTGGAGATGTCCGGTCTTTCTACGCCGGCTGATGTGGTAGCTGTCTACCACCGTCCGGAATATGATATTTCTGATGTGGATACAAACCACAATATTGTGTTGGCGCTTGACACTATTCAGGATCCAGGTAATCTGGGCACAATTATCCGTGTCTCTGACTGGTTTGGAGTGAAGGATATCATATGCTCTAAGGAGACGGCCGATTGTTTCTCCCCAAAGGCGATCCAGGCTACAATGGGATCTATTTCGAGAGTGCGTCTTCATTACGGAGATCTTTCTCAAATGCTTGCCAAACTGGCGCCTGAAAACATCTATGGTACGTTTCTCGATGGTGTGACCATCACACGGTGTCAGCTTGAGAGTAATGGTGTGATTGTGATAGGTAATGAAGGAAATGGAATTTCGAGTGAAATCGCTGAGTTAGTGACCAAGAGACTCTTCATTCCTTCTTATCCCCCCGGCGAGGAGCGTGGTGAGTCGCTCAACGCTGCTATCGCCACAGCTATCACTCTTGCAAAATTTCGTGGAATTTGAATGAATCGTTATGGCTAATAAGATAAAAACTGCTTGGTTCTGCTCAAATTGTGGCGCTGAGTCTCCAAAGTGGCAAGGGAAATGCCCCGTTTGCGGCGAGTGGAATACTTTTGTTGAGGAGAGGGTGGTGTCTGAAAAAAAATCAAGAGCTTTTTCCCCCTCAGGAAGTAAACTATCCAAGTCTAAGCCCCAGCTCATCCATGAGATTGATGCCGGCGATGAAGTACGCATCAAGATGCCGAGCAATGAACTTAACAGAGTGTTAGGCGGAGGCCTTGTGGCCGGTAGCCTGGTGCTTATTGGTGGTGAACCGGGCATCGGGAAGTCAACATTGGTACTCCAAAACATCCTCTCGATCCGCAGCCGTAAAGTTCTATATGTGTCAGGCGAGGAGAGTGCTAAGCAATTGAAAATGCGAGCTGACCGTATAGGCCGTCCCAACGATAACGTCTATATTGTATGCGAGACTTCTCTCGAAAATATTAGGGAGCATATCGAGTCTGTCAATCCAGGACTGGTGATAGTTGATTCTATCCAGACCATTGCCTCCGATGCTATCGAGTCTGTGGCCGGTAGTGTTTCTCAGGTGAGGGAATGTGCAGCACAACTTCTTAAATACGCCAAAGAGTCGTCAGTGCCGGTTATCTTAATAGGCCACATCACCAAAGAAGGTAGCATCGCAGGTCCCAAAGTCCTCGAGCATATCGTTGATGCTGTGCTCCAGTTTGAAGGTGATCGCCAAAACGCTTATCGAATCCTTCGCTCAATAAAAAACAGATTTGGCTCTACTTCGGAATTGGGCATATATGAGATGTGTCAGAAAGGTCTGAAAGAGGTAACTAACCCCTCAGAAATGTTTCTACCACTTGCCACCGGCGATATGAGCGGTATCTCGATAGGGGTGAATATGGATGGTATTCGAGCATTTCTTATTGAGATACAGGCGCTTGTCAGTACAGCTGCCTATGGGACTCCTCAGCGGTCTGTGACCGGTTTCGACTCTAAGCGTATGAATATGTTGCTGGCTGTGCTCGAAAAGAAGGTTGGCTTCAAACTTGCCGCAAAGGATGTTTTTCTAAATATAGCCGGGGGATTGAAAGTTAACGATCCGGCTCTCGATCTGGCTGTGATTTGCGCCATTTTATCATCTAATGTCGACATTGCGATTCCTCCACGTACCTGTATTGCCGGTGAAGTCGGACTTTCAGGCGAGGTGAGGCCGATCGCAAGAATAGAGCAACGCATACGCGAGGCTGATAAACTGGGAATGGATATGATCATAATTCCCAAAAACAATCTGAAAGGTCTTGATAAAAACCTATTTTCGATTAAGATCGTAGAGGTCGGAATGGTCAACGAGGCCTTCAGAACTCTTTTTTCTTAATAACGTCACTGTTTTTTATGAGAAATATTTTATACGCTATTGCACTTATATTCCTGACTTTTCCTATCCACGCGCAGTCTGTCAAAAAGATTGATTACGGTGATTTCTCCAACTGGGTCACAAGGAAAATCAAGGAGTCTGCACTTATCGGTGGCCAGGAGCGGACGATTTATGAGATAGCACCCCGAAAGACCATTATTGGAAATAAACCCTACAGCAATATGGGTGGCTCTCCTTGGGCTACGAGCAACGTCTATGCCAAAGTGTCAGGTATCACCAAAACTTCTAATGCGGTGTATCCTTTCGATCGTGGCAATGGCAATACTTGTGCAAAGCTCACGACCCAGATGGAGAGGGTGAAGGTGTTGGGACTCATCAATATGGATGTCATGGTGGCCGGATCTATGTTTCTCGGTCAGATGTTTGAGCCAATTACCTCTACGAAAAATCCTTACTCCAAAATGGAGATGGGGATTCCTTTCACCGGTCGCCCCAAGGCTTTGGTATTTGATTATAAGGTTGATATGCCTAATGTCAATACCAGAGTAAAGTCTACTGGTTTTGGCTCAAAGAAGACTCTCCCCGGCAGAGATCAGGCTGTGGTTTTTGTGATGCTCCAGAGGAGATGGGAAGATGCCTCCGGAGGGTTGCACGCAAAACGTGTTGCCACCGGTGGTGTACATTTTAATAATTCATCTCAGTGGGTCAATGGTTTTAATCTTCCTCTTCATTATGGCGATTTAACGAAAACAGGTAACTTTACGAGTTATCTTGGCCTTCGCCAAGGTGATAAGGCCTACTATGCCCGCAATTCCAAGGGGAAAATGGTCCCTGTCATCGAAGAGGGGTGGGACGATGCCGATGCCACTCCCACTCATGCCATTGTGATGTTTTCTTCCGGAAACGGCGACCCGTATATCGGCACCGAGGGTCTTACCTTCTATGTCGATAATGTTGGTTTCAAATACTGATTTTACCGATGGGTCGTTTTGATTTCAAGCAGTTCACTGTCGACGATTCTCAATGTGCGATGAAGGTGGGTACTGACGCAGTGATTTTAGGTTGCTGGGTCTCAATCCCTGAAGATGCACAAATTCTTGATGCCGGATGTGGCTGCGGGATTCTTGCCCTCATGATGGCCCAGCGGTCAGCCAAGTCAAAAATATTAGCTGTTGATATTGATGAAAAGGCCTGTGAGGATGCACGGAATAATGTGGCTAATTCACCTTGGATCGATAGGGTAGAGGTGGTTTGTGCCGACCTGACCACCCGAACGCCTGCTCTGGAATCACCGAAGTTGATAATTTCCAATCCGCCGTTTTTCAAAGAGACTTTAAGGTCATCTGACAGATCAAGAGCATTAGCGCGCCACGGTGAGTCGTTTGACGTGTTGAAATTGATTGATTTATGTGAACCATATTTGTCGTCTGCTTCTGACTCGGTGGCCTTTATTGCCCCCGCTGAAAGAGATGAGGAAATCGAGTTCTATTTGAGTCTCAAAAAGTTGGATGTCAACAGGAAAATGTATGTGAAGTCAAAGGAGGGTCGCCCCCCATATAGAATCCTGTGGCAGGTAGGACGCCAACTCTCCTCACCGACCGAAATCGCTGAGTTGGTGATTCGTAACAGCGATGGGATGTATACTTCCCAATATGTCGATCTTACATCAGAATTTTATACCCATTTGAACCCGTGATGTTTATGATAAGTCCTAATAATTATACCAAAGTATACCCACTTAAAGGATTTGCTATCCTATTTCTATGTCTCTTCCTTTTCTCCCTGGTTGGAGTGTTGTTGATAGGGATTGTGAACGGGGGAGAAGTGACCACGGCTTCTCTGAGGGTTTCCGCGGTGATTCAGGATTGTTTTATCTTTCTGTTGCCGGCGTTAGTAACAGCCTTGATAATGACTGCTTTACCCGCAAAATTCCTCTCACTTGACTCTCTTTTCACTCCCACCCAACTCTTACTTGCCTTGCTCTGCATCATTGTCTCGATGCCTGCAATGAATCTGATCGTAAAACTCAATTCCGAATTGGTATTACCTGAGTCGCTCCATTCTCTGGAGATGTGGATGCGAGCTTCTGAAGATAAGGCTCAGGCTTCAGTAACAACTCTTTTGGGCGCTCCTACATATACATCTTTGGTCATCGACATTTTGATAGTAGGTGTGCTTGCTGGGCTTAGTGAAGAGATTTTCTTCAGAGGTGCGATTCTTAAACTCTTTAGGATTTCCTCGATGAATATTCACTTAGCAATCTGGTTGACAGCTCTGATATTCACTACTTTCCACCTCCAGTTCTATGGATTTGTACCTCGTCTGCTCCTCGGAGCTTATTTCGGTTATCTCGTTTATTGGTCAGGCTCTATATGGCTTCCCATACTCACTCATATCTTTAATAATTCTCTTGTGGTTGTTACCATGTGGATGTCTCAAAGAGAAGGGGAAGAGGCTATGAGCAATATCACACATTTTGGTGAGACATCTTTCACCTTGATTATTGCTTCGATCATCCTAACGGCCTGTGTTATAAAATACCTTGTAAGAACTCAACGCATTGAACGGAGTGAAAGTAGTGAAACGCTTAAATAGTGTTAAGGTTGCATAATTTGAGAATTATATAAGGTAACTTTGTAAGTTGATTTTTATACCCAAACGTATCTGTAAAGATCTATCCTAAATATGTCACGTAAAAGAAAAGAACTACCGGTTCTGGAGAATGTTGAAATATCCGATGTCGCCGCCGAAGGGAATGCTTTGGCAAGAGTCGATGATTTTGTCGTGTTCATTCCCTTTGGTGCTCCCGGCGACGTCGTCGATATTAAAGTTGACAAGAAGAAAAAGAATTATGCCGAAGCCCACATCATAAATCTTAAAAGTCCGTCTCCCGTCAGAGTCACTCCTCGTTGTGAGCATTTTACTATATGTGGAGGATGCCGATGGCAGCATCTTCCCTATGAGATCCAACTGAAGTGTAAGCAGAAAAATGTTGAGGATGCTCTGACGAGAATTGCCAAAATCGAACTACCCGAGATTTCGCCTATCCTTGGCTCAGAGTCAATCTGGGAATATCGCAATAAAATGGAGTATACATTCTCTAACAAAATGTGGCTCACTTTTGAAGAGTTGAACTCCGGGCGAGAGTTCCCCGACCGTCGGGCAGCAGGTTTTCACATTTCGGGAGCGTTTGACAAGGTTCTCGATATTAAGAAGTGTCATCTCCAGGAGAATGTCGGCAACCGACTCCGTCTCTTTGTCAAGGAATTCGGTAAGGAGAAGGGATTGTCGTTCTACGATCTGCGTGAGCAGAAGGGTTTCCTCCGTACACTTATTATCCGAATTACCTCTACCGGCGAGATTATGGCTGTAATGGTGGTTGGTGAAGAAGATGCCGAGTCTATCAATCTGCTCATGACAGCAATAGCCGAAAATTTCCCTGAGATAACCTCTCTGATGTATGTCGTGAATACCAAGGTTAACGATACGATTTCAGATCAGGAGATTGTTCTCTTTAAAGGACGCGATTGGATTGAGGAGAAGATGGAGGATCTGAAATTCAAGATTGGCCCCAAGTCTTTCTATCAGACCAATTCTCGTCAGGCATATCATCTTTACTCTGTAGCTCGCGAGTTTGCAGACCTTAATGGTGATGAACTGGTCTATGACCTTTATACAGGCACAGGCACCATCGCTTGTTTCGTTGCAAACAGTTGTAAGAAGGTGATAGGCATCGAATATGTGAAGGAGGCAATTGATGATGCCAAAGTCAATGCCGCGGCTAATGGACTGGACAACACTGAGTTTTATGCAGGCGATATGAAGGATGTCCTCACGTCTGATTTCATCGAGAGTCATGGGCGCCCCGACGTTATGATCATTGATCCCCCAAGAGCCGGAATGCATGAAGATGTGGTTAACGTTATATTGTCTGCAGCTCCTGAGAGGATTGTCTATGTCAGTTGCAACCCCTCGACTCAAGCAAGAGATCTCGCTCTACTTGATGGTATGTATAAGGTAGTGGCCGTGCAACCTGTTGATATGTTCCCTCATACTCAACATGTTGAGAACGTTGTGAAACTCATCCGCCGATAAGAAGGTGTTATAGGCTCCTTTCCTGAATTCTTGCCGGTCCGGAAGATTGGCGAGAAAGTTTTGTTATGTCCCATATGAATAGGGGAGGAGTAAAAAAAAGCGCCCTCTGCATCACGCAGTGGAACGCTCGAAATATAATCATCAATTCTAATTATCGGTAGAAGTTTTTCTCAAACTATTTATTTTCAATCAATTGAACTTTGCAGATCTTTTGATTGGTAAACCGTTGTAAAATCGATGGAGGAGATAGGAAAATTACGGTAAACTATGATTTGAAATTTTATGGTATTGAGTAAGGTAAAAGACGTAAAATGAAATTATTGATGTAATCTCGTTTTGACAATGCAAAGTTACTACAATAATTTATTGTGCACAAGTTATTTAACGCATATTATATTCAAAATTTCTATATTTAACATATCGTTGCTGTATAATCGCTATTTAACATAATATTTTACTAAAAAATTCTTTAATTCACTTTTCATAGCGGGTGAGCCAACATTTAGAAATATTGTCGCGGGATAGGATAGACTCCTTATTTCGTGGCAGGATGATTTCTCGACATGTTTATACACATTATTTTATTAAGTGTGTGCTTCTTCATGATAAGTCACAGTACTACGACCGCTTCTTGTCAAGGATTAAATTTTCGGAACCTATAATGATAATCATTCTGAGAACCAAATTTTCGCGCAGATGATGCGGTGTCATACTGAGGATTCAATTTTCGGAACCTATTATGATAATCAGTCTGAGGATCAAATTTTCTAAAGGATGCAACGGCGTTATTCCTGAAATTCAATTTTCGGATGGCAATAAGATTGTTGAGCCAAATTTTTTATTTTCGCATGATCATAAGATAATCTCTTCCGTAATCAACATGTCGTGAGATTTTACAATATGGATGTCCAGAACCCGTTTACCGGGCCATCATTCAGATTTATCAAATAATTATCAAAATGGACTAACAATTTACTCATAATTGATATTATGTTAAATAGAGATTTAAAGCTTTATGGAAAGTATTCCTGAGAATTCTATCTATACAGAATTATTTCACCCTCCCCCTCATATTCTAAATTTCTTCATGCTTTCCCCTGTCCATGCAAATGATTTGTCAGATGGTAATCTATTTGAGAGATGCGAGCTTTGAGGGTTATTCGACTTTACCGGAAATCTTTTTGTAATTTTTTGTTAAGCTGTGATGGAGTCAATTTTTCAGGATATTCTGAAAAATTCAGTCTAAGATCGCATCCTTGATTGTATCGACTGCATCCGTAGGCTGTTCTCCCTTTAAGGATTGTACCTTCTCCGCAAAGTGGACATTTAATATTTTCAAATTTTGTGATTCGCGGAGCACGAGGGGCTTTAGTTTTCTCAGATTTTTTACTATCCCCTTTTGGGGCAGTCTCTTTCTTACTATTTAATCCTATTTTATTATCGATCTGTATCTTAGAACTCGAATTATCTGAGATTACATTTGTAACTATCTGATTTATAAGCGCTTTTATTTCAGAGATAAACTCAGATGCAGAGTATTCGCCCTTCTCGATCCTTCGCAGTTTGTTTTCCCAGATACCTGTGAGCTTCGCACTCTTTAACAATTCCTCGTTTATGGCAGATATAAGATCTATTCCAGCCTGTGTGACAAGGATTGACTTTCGGTTTCGTTGGATATAACGACGTTTGAAGAGAGTTTCGATAATTGATGCACGAGTCGAAGGCCTTCCAATACCATTTTCCTTCATCGCTTCTCGAATACTCTCGTCGTCAACTGTTTTGCCGGCAGTCTCCATTGCCCTGAGGAGTGTTCCTTCTGTGTAGGGTTTTGGAGGTTGTGTTGTTCGTTTTGCTATTGAGGGGTTATGAGGCCCCTTCTCCCCTACCTTAAATTCCGGGAGAATCTTGTCATCACTCTCTTCTCCCTCCTTATCTTGCTCTACATCAGTAGAATTTCCTCCATAGACAGCCCTCCACCCGGGCTCATCTATAACTTTACCGTTGGCCTTAAAACTGGTATCATCTACTTTGGCAATCACTGTGGTGGCAAGGAAGCTGCAGTCGGGATAAAAAGCGGCAATAAATCGCTGGGCGATAAGATGATAAAGCAAACGTTCCTTCCCTACCAGTACTGATGGAGATTGTCCTGTAGGGATTATGGCATGGTGGTCAGTCACCTTTGAGTTGTCAAACACTCGCTTTTTCTTCGGCAGTTTTTCTTTCAGAATCCTCTCTGTGAGATTAGCATATGGTGTCATCTGCCGGAGAATTCCCGGCACCTTCGCATATATATCCTCTGAAAGATAAGTTGTGTCGACACGTGGATAGGTTGTTACCTTCTTCTCATAGAGACTCTGTATAAGCTTTAAGGTCTCGTCGGCCGACCATCCCCATTTTTTGTTACACTCAACCTGCAGAGAGGTCAGGTCGAAGAGTCTTGGAGGAGCCTCTTTCCCCTTTTTCTCTTGTATGTCGACGATAGTGAGATCACGGTTCGATATAAGGCTGAGAGCCTTCAAAGCCTCTTCTTCACTATCGTATCGTCCATGAGTCGAGTTGAATGTGGCTCCTCGGTAGAGTGTCCGAAGTTCCCAGAAATCTTTGGGTATGAAATTGGCAATCTCAAAATGCCTGCTCACGATCATGGCAAGTGTCGGGGTTTGCACTCTTCCGATCGATAGTACATTTCCCGGTGAGGAATATTTAAGAGAATAGAGTCGTGTGGCATTAAGACCAAGCACCCAGTCGCCTATGGCGCGTGAAAGACCGGCATAGTAGAGATTGTTGAAGTCTGCCTCGGGGCGCAGATGCTGAAACCCTTCGCGGATCGACTCGTCAGTGAGTGATGATATCCATAGTCTTTTTACCGGACAGTGTATGTCTGCTTTCTGCATAACCCATCGTTGGATGAGTTCACCCTCTTGCCCGGCATCGCCGCAATTTATCACCTCATCAGCTTCTGAGATAAGAGATTTTATAACATGGAATTGCTTCTCTATCCCCTTTTCAGGAATTACTTTTATACCGAAGCGTGACGGAATCATCGGCAACACCCCAAGGGACCAGCGTTTCCATCTTTCTTCATAGTCTCCCGGTTCTTTGAGTGTACAGAGATGCCCGAAGGTCCAGGTAATCTTGTAGCCTGCCCCTTCGAAATATCCATCGCGGCGCGTGTCTGCCCCAAGGATTTTTGCTATATCCTTCGCCACGCTCGGTTTCTCGGTGATGCAAAGTATCATTTCTTCCTTACTGTGGTGTCGGAAATGCCCCTGACGGTCTTTAGGATTAAGTGAAATGTTTTCATACTCTTCAGTGGAGGGAAATCAATCTCAATATTGATACTTCCTTCATCTTCCCACTGGAAGTAGCGACGGAAATCTACCCCATCGATATCGCCCGCCTGATATGTTTTCCCGGTTACAACGATCTGAGCCTCGTCAATACGTTGGGCAGTGTGGGGGCGTCCAATTATTTTGCAATAAACTCGCGTCAGGTTACTGCGATAGTCTACACTATCGACTTTTACTTTAATTATTGGATCTGTACCTGTTGCATATCCCTTGACCACGTGGGCCTTCAATGAAAGAAAAGGGATTATCGCGAATAGCAAAATTAGGAGTATCTTTCTCATAGCTGTGATTCTCATGCAAATTTAATGAGAATTCCTTTGGCTGGCAAATATTCCTTAGAGTCTGACCATAGAGATTTTCAAACTGTTCAGCCTTAAATTTGCTGAAAAGTAGTAGTCTAACCTTGTGAAAGGATACGTTCTATAGTCTCGACAGAGGGATTTATAGCTGCAATTTTTCCTTCGGGATCAATCAGATAGGAGGCGAAACCGGACTCTATACGGCAGTCAGGTCTAAGATTCTTACCTTTCACATCTTTAATATGATACTGTGTGCTTTTGTCAAGACCATCATTGCTGACTACCTGTCGGAACAGAGTCGGATCTATATCCGTGTTCACCGAAAGCAGTTTGAACTTCTTGTTCCTATGGTAAAGCCTGTCGTATTCGCCGGTTGCTATTCGTGAGACGGCATTGGATGAATCCCAAAAGTTTACAAGAACATAGTTCCCTTGCAAACTTGACTTTGTGAAATTCGTTGTGCCATTACTACCCTCTTCAATATAGGGAGTTGTGAAGCCTTCATCGGTATTAAATGCCCTATTGCAATATATTATTATCAGCGCTGCGGCCACGATTATAAACGATAAATATCCTATAACTTTCTTTTTCATCTGGTTGTTAATTGATATTTTACACACAATATTACACGGACTCAGAGGAGCGGATGATCTCCTCTACGCCCGTCACACTATATAACTATATGACAATTTTGAAGCTGAAAAGTTTATAACCAGCTCTTAGCTAACTAACATTTTGGGCTAACATTTTGGGCCATGCTCTTAGAAGGGATATCCGATCGCAAGATGGAAGGCGAGCGATTTCTTAAAGGATTCCATATTGTAGTATCCTCGTTTGCCGGTGTTGTAGGGCGCATGGATGCCTATACCGAGATCGCCCCTGATTATGAGCATGGAGATATCAAACCGTAGTCCCACACCGGTGCCGAGCGCAAGATCTTTAAAGAAGTTTGAGGCTCGGAGCTGGCCCCCGGGGCGAGATGGTTCATTTTTTAGCGTCCACACGTTGCCCGCATCCAGAAACATGGCGCCGTGGAGTGGTCCGAGGATGGGGAAGCGATATTCGGTGTTGGCTATAAATGTGAATGTACCGGTCTGGTCAAAATATCCATTGACCTGATTTGCCGGCGCACGATAAGAACCTGGGCCAATCGACCTAACGGTAAAGGCTCTCACCGAGTTGGCACCACCGCAGTAAAATTGTTCGCTGTAGGGCACTTGTGAGGAATTTCCGTAGGCATAGGCTGCTCCTGTCCCTATGCGGCTCACCAACCAGTGGCTTCCTCTCAGTCTCCGGCCATAGACTATCTGTGCATACCCTTTTACGAATTGTGAGAAGGGCGTTTTGAAGAGGGTCTTCTCCCCTTTTTCTCCACACAGTTCATAGATCGACCAGAATATGTTGCCTGCTTCTTGCAGAGTAAACTGCACGTTGATAGTATTATTGCGATTCATAGCCCTGTCATAGACAAAGCCGTAGGACATCTGTGGTACATACTGACTTTGGAAACTCAGGGCTATCGCCGGGTTATCCTGCATTATCTGATCAAACGCGGGAGTTGTGTGTTGGAGCTTATTATAGGTGATCTTAAAGAGAGTGAACGAGTTGGAGATATAGCGCGATGACTGCCAGTTATACGACATTCCGGCATTAAACTGTGCAAGTTTGAAATAGTGAGGTCTGTTCAGCAGGTCGATACCCATGCTGAATTTTGTCCAGCTTACCTCTCTTCTTGTGCGAGGGATAAAGCGTGGGGCTATAAGTCGGGGGATAGCAAGAGAGGCATTGAGTCCAACCTCGTAGGAGTTGAATACTGAATTATCCTTCCCATGGCCGGTCTGCCACTCGTAGGTCCCCGTAAGAGCAACAGTTAGCAACTCTCCTCCTCCGAAGAGGTTTCTGTTTGTCAACCCAACCGATAGACCTGGCCCTAAATATGAGTTGGATTTTGAAGAGACGTTGGCTTCTATTGAAGCTTCAAGAGGTTTATCGTAAGTACACTCGATTTCTACATTCAGGAGTCGCTCCTTGCGATGAAGGGTATCAGGCATCACATTGATGTTGATGTTGTTGAAAATCCCAAGGCGCGAGAGGCGTGCTTGAGTATTGTTCATCTGCCTTACGGAGAATGTACGGCCCTCTCTGAATAGTATGCATGAGGGAATCAAACCTTCTCTCAACCTCGAAGGTAGATAGCGGATGAGTGTCCCTTTGCGAGTTTCTATAGTATCAGGCACGCCTCCCCCCTTATTTCTATATATTATGGTGTTAATCTCTCCCGTCTTATAAGGGTCAAGAGCCGGAGCAGGGACATTGTCTGCTATTTCAAGCTTTATCGCTATGGCATTTCGGGTGATGGTTGAGTCGGCGAGATATTGGATATACTCAGGTCGGAAAAAGTAGTAGCCTCTGTTACGAAGCGCATTTGCAATATCCACTCTGAGCACAGTCAGTGAATCTACGGAGTATCTCGACCCCGGTTTGAAATATTTTGAGCGTAGGGCCACTGAATCTATAAGGTGGTAGAGATTGGTTGTGTCAGGGAGCAATATGATAGAGTCAAGCAGATATGGATTTCCCGAGTTGACTTTATAGAGTATTGAAGCTTTTTTCTTATTGCGCCCCTTGATCAGTTCATACTCCGTTGAGCCACTGAAATATCCATTGTTTTCAAGAATTTGATCAAGCATGTGGACTCTCACTTCCGGACGTACATCGCTGACAAGCACCGGCTCTTTGGCCAATTTGTTGTAGAGCCAATGTTTCAACCCTTTCGGCGGGTTCGGCCAGTTGTTGTAGACCCACAATCCAAGTGGAAAGGGATAGCGCACCGAAGCAGATCCAAAAAGGGAATTATTGGGCTTCACTGACACAGCCTCGGTAAGCGACTCTTTGACGCCTGCCGGGAATTTCCGGCCGTCAGGAGTGTCTACACTGACACCTTTGAGGCCGGTGTATAATATTTCATCCTCCCCTATCCTGCGTGTTGTTGAGCATGAGCAGAAGAGTGACGCAAAGATTAAATATATTATGAGATGTCGGAAATTCATTTTCGGATCAAAAATGTTGTCGGAACTTGTTTTTTTTACTCCTTGCGTATCCCAAAGAGCTCACGAAGAGAATTGATCTTTCGTTTCAACACAAAGCCTACACCTGTCTGGGTAATCTCTCCCTCAAGGATGCTCTCATAGCCTGTGTGACGGAAAATCCTTATATACATCGAGCCGGAGCGGTTGAGCATATATTCAAAAGATATGTCGTTGATGAGATTTTGCGAGAAATTCTCGTCGGCATCGGCATCGGTCGAGTAGTTACCTCCCACCACTATCTTGAATCGGTCGTTGAAGAAGGTCTTGCTCACTCGGTAGCTATAGGATGTGGTGGTCGATGTTGACCCTCCGTAGGTTTTATCATATTGATCAATGCCAAACGAGATGTCGACACCTTTAATATTATTTGCAGCCCATGAATTTATGCGCGATGTGAGGAACGAGTAGAGCTGGTTGCCTGAGAGATTGGCATTTCCTTTGGTCTCGCCCCCGGAATAAACATTGTAGAGGAGCAGATTCATTGCCTGATTGGCTCGCTGCTCGGCCGACATGGAGGCCAGTTCATTCTGCACCGTTATATCGTCGTCGGTCGCGAGGTCAAAGGCTACGTTGAGATTTTGGAGGGTGTTAGTGATCGACAGTAGCACATCGAAGTTGACAAGCCTTGAGTTCTGACCGCTCTGTGTCACATTGGCTTTGATCACATCAACAGCCTGTATGTTGAGCGTAGGATTCATCATGTCGCCATTAAACGACACATAAGAGTTATCCTCAAATTTGAAATTCTTCTCGCTCATGAAGGGAGGTGTATATCTCACATATCCTGAGTTAATGTTGATTCGACCGGTCACTCTATCGCCACTGAAGGCCGACATGCTGTAGTTCAAATCGCCCTGAGGCTGTAGACTCACTTTGTTCGAACCATTTGAGTTCAGATCAACATTGATTGTGCTCCCTTCGTCGATATGAAGTCGGGCGTCAAGGTCAAGGATCATTCCTGAGGTGGTGATGGAGTCAGCCGAGGCTACTGAAATCGTATCATTGAATGATACAAAATGTACAAGATCTTCATTGTTGCCTCCCACAAGTTGTTGGGTCGATTCTGTCATCACGTAGGTAACGTTTGTGCCCGGCAATATCCTCAGATCAGCATCTACTGACATAAAGTCCATATTCCCCTTCACGGCTGCCGAGAGGTCGAGGAATGCTTTTCCATAGACATCTGCACCCTTGGGCCGGTTACTGTTGACAACCTGAATGTTTTTAGCATCCATTGTGAGGTCCATTGCCAGATTTGCAATGTTGTGTGCATTAACCGTACCGTTGACTTTCAGCGGATTAGAGTTGATCGCGTATATTGAGAAGTCTTTAAAAGACACAATCCCGCTATCCACCGGTATCTTCTCGTCGGAGAATTTAAAGGTGGTTCCCAGCATGGTGACTTTTACTGCTGTGGTGTCGAAATTGAGGAAACCGTTAAACACCGGAGTGGCCATGTCGCCGGTTATTGTCATCTCGCCATTGAGCATACCTGACACTTTTGCCATGTTGGAAGGTATGAAGGGATTGATAACTTTGAGAGGGAATTTTATCATCCGGAAGTCGAGCAGGAATGGACTTGATGATGTAGAATCATTGAGGATACCGCGGGCTGTGACGGTCTTTACTGAGTCTACCATCAGGCTTACGTCGGCCATAAGTTTCCCTCCTACTGAATTTGAAATATCCAAATCGAGATCAAATGTGCCAACTCTCTCCTTGCCATAGTAGAGGTTGTCAAGCCCGGCTGTTCCTTTACCTGTCAGTACTCCATCTGAGTAGTTGAATGCCATATCGGCATTAAGATCACCCTTGATCGGGGGTGCAAACGGGTTGAGTGAAAGCCAATCCTGGAGGTGGATTTTCGAGATTTGAAGCTTGAGTTCCTCCTGATGTTCATTGAGATCGTGGTGCGAAGCCAATGAGTCATGGCTCTCCTCATGTTGCGTATAGATCCTGATGGAACTATCATCGCCCATAAGTTTTAGGTTGGCATCGATATGCTTGTTTACGATATCGTAACTTATGAAGTTGTCATTGTTAATGGTCCAGGGCTTGTAGGCAATCGTGGGTTTGGTGGGCACCAACTTCACAGTCACTGTGCTGTCGACCACTTCGGCAGATAGACCGAAGTTAAATCCCTTCTCCCCTTTTATATTTTCCTGGCGAAGGAACGTAGAAAATCTGTTGCTTCCTAAAAAACCGTTGATTTTCACATGGGCAAAGTCATCAAAGGTGCCGGGACGATTGTTGACTCTTGCATCATATATCAGGTAACTCCCTCTTTGGATAGCATTGAAGGTTATGGAGTCGAGACGTGTCTCCCCGGTCTGGAATCCTGTGGTGTTGAATGTCAGATGGAGCAATGAATCGTTGCGGATGCTTCCTGTGATTTTGTTGGCCGACAGATGTGATGTCTTGTCAAGATAATCTGCTGCGAGATTGTCCTGTCCCATCTCAAGAAGCATATACAACCTGGGGAGTGCCTGATTGATGCTACTGATGTCGAGTTTCAGGGAGTCAACCTGACGGGTCACTTCAGTGAGGGTTCCATCCATTTTTTCAATAAATGGGAATAGTGGTGATAATGACCAGAGTCTCAATCTCAAATCTCCGTTCATAAGCGATGCTCTAAGCATCGTGTCGGATTTCAAATTTAGCTGTAGTGGTTTGTCAGAGAGAATCCTTTCGCCCGCAAGATTCCAGTCGAGATTGGAAATCTCAGCTGTGGCATCGGTATTTAGTGACTTTAGATTGTAATAACCTGCGGTTTTTAGGTCAAGAGATCCGCCGTTGATTGTGTCGGCCATCCCGAGAGCGAAAAGATTGAGGGTGTTGACTCTCGAGGCGACGTCCCATTTTACGGTGTCACCATTCAGATAAGCGTCAAAATCAATTCTGGCATCAGCGTCAGGGTTATTGCTGACGAATTGACCAACCACATTTCCATTTTGGAGTGAGGCAGAGAGTTCGATATTTTCAAGCGGTAGCAGGTTGTAATCCACATGATCCACGATGATGTCTGCATCAATCTTCGTGCTTTTACTCATGGGGTTGTAGCCATGACCCTCTATTGTAGCGGAGGCGGTGACTGCCTTAATCCCTAATTCGGGCATGAAGGCATCGACTGCGAAATTTTTAAGGTCGAGTGAGGCTTCATATGATTCTGTTTTTCCGATCCATTTGCCTGATCCTGTCACTCGCCCTCCTCGCGCCACAAGTTCTATCTCTCCATCTGCGCTTCCGGGATGATAGGCCATAGTGCCGGAGATGCCTATCTCCGGTATGGTTTTTACCGGGAGAAATTTGAATTGCTTATCGCTGAGCGACGCTATTCGACCATCAATTGAGAGTTCGCCTCCAATGCGTTCAGTGTCAAAAGGATTCGTCACCACTCCCTGAAGATTGGCTTTCGCGATACGTTCCATTTGCATCGACAACTGATAGACGTTGATTGACGATGATGTGCCCTCTATATCAGCACTTATAGCGCATGGATTCAAAGGTGCGATAAACGATATAAATGATGGAAAGGCTAATGAAATATCTTTAGGGTCGATATAAGCATCTGCTCTCAGAGATAAGGGTAGATTCGGAGAGGTAGTGAAGTCTCCCATGCCCATCATAGCATTGATTTGAAGAGATGAGCGCAGTGTTTCAACCGTGAAGTCTGTCACATCCATCTGCGTGCTGTCCATGGCAAATTTGCCTTGTGCAGTCATCGACAGTCCGCACCGTTCATTCAACGCAAGCTTATCGATAGGAACTGTAATACTTGTTCCCCGATTGTAGAACTGAAGGATTTTCAAATCCACATCTGAAACTTCAATGTAGCTCGGGTCAAATCCGGGCGCAGGTGTAATCCCACTCTGTGCGTAGACTCCTTTAGTGGCAGTGAGGCTGAGAGTATCGGCGGTTATTGTCCAAGGGATAGAACTCAGAGTATCAGTTGAATCTGCCGGTGCAGTACTGCTTGCCTCGTCGACAGCTGGATAGAAATAAGCAGCGCTTACACTGTCGATGGCGAGACTTTGCCCATTGATTTTGTTATGACCTATGTCGACCACGGCATCTTTGAGTCTCGAATCCCCTACATAGCAGTAGAGACTGTCAATCAAGGGGTGCATCTCCATCCTGTAAGACAGGTCTTTTAGTTGAATATCACCTAATTTAATCAACCATGGAGTAGTCTGAGTTGTATCCGTGGGGGTTGCAACAGTGTCCTGACGCATTATCAGGTTGATATTTATCCCATCGAATACTGCTTTGGGCACATCGATATCGCTTTCCTTGAAATTTAATGAAATATCTGATATATCCCCGTTTGAGATATTTGCCCTTAGCCATAATAGCGAATCGGGTGTGCCCAGTTGATAATACGCATCGCTGACGCTTGCCTCTCCTATCTCAATATCTCCTGACAGGAGTGGACGGAGTTTCACATCTAATGTCAGATTTCCGGCCGTAAGCATCGTATCGCCCGCGGAAGTTAATACCCGTGTGTCAGACACACTGAGCCTGAGTGGAAATTTGAGCCGTAGCTTGCCGATATCCACTTTCATTCCCGTAGATTTGGATATCTCTTTTGTCGCTATTTCGACAGCAAAATCCTGTATGAAAGGCACATAAAGCAAAGCAGGTATTGCGATGATAAGCAATACAAGCCCAAACAGCGTCCAAGCAGTAGCTTTTAGAATTTTTTTACCGATAGAATTAGCCAATCTGTAGATGTTTTAAAGCACAAAAATAATACAATATTCTGAATAATTTTCATTTAATAAATCGAATTTTCACAATGTATTTTTTGCCTGTTTCGTATAGATTATCCCTACAGATTATTGTGGCTGTGGGTCGTGTCAGAACCTTTACTTGAAAAGAATTGCAATCGGCTTTCTTGATGCTTTAAGTGTGTTGACCAGATTTGTCGCATTCAGATAGGCTCCTTTCTTTGAACTGTGGCTATGATCGTTTTTAAAATAGCTGTTCACCTCTTTTAAGCCGATGTTGTCAGCAATAGATTGTAGCATCTCTCCCGAGATTGTATTAAGATCCACAAATTCCACATCCATCTCCTCTGCCACTTGGCGAGTCCATTTTCCAAAGCTTTCAGAATTGCTTTCTATCAGACCGTTGTCGAATTTATTGCGTGGTGTGTGGCTGATGACCACAGGTATTGCACCTTTCTCCTTGCAGTCCATA
Source organism: uncultured Staphylococcus sp. (assembly GCA_964619395.1). GTDB lineage: Bacteria > Bacteroidota > Bacteroidia > Bacteroidales > Muribaculaceae > Duncaniella. The sequence goes on from CAZUEY010000001.1 coordinate 81,260, forward strand.
ATATATTTCCTGAGATACCATCCATAGGTGTAGACAACTTTGTATTTGCCATTACTTTCCATTTTATACACCTTGCTTTCGCTACCAGCACCGGGGAGCTCTGCCCTCTCCTTACCACTATTGATCGGACCTGCATCATTATGCCCGAATTGTATGAGCACCACATCTCCCGGTCTGAGTGACTCATAGATTGTGTCCCATCGACCCTCATCAAGAAATGTGCGAGCACTTCTGCCGGGCACTGCCTGATTGTTTACCGATGCTTTAGCTGTGTCAACAAATTCTTGCATCACGCTTCCCCATCCCCACATTCCATCCGGATCGGAATCTTCATTTTTTACAGTGCTGTCTCCTATTATGAAGATTACGGGTTTGTCGTCATCGCGTGCTATCGCGCTGCATGTCTCTTGATTTTTCAAATATTGTCTCAACTGAGGGACTGACTTCCAGATTCCCTCAGCTGCTGAACTTGCATTTTCCTTTGCTCCAAACTCGCTCGAGTGGATATTGTCAAGATAAAACATTGTCTTGACCTTCTCCTTGCCGAAGAGTTCAAACTTATCTGCTGATATTCGGTTGAGATCTACAAAGGGAATACCTTTCTCTATCGCGATCTGGCTTGCCCAGAGGCCGTAGGTAGTGTCGACACGTTCTATGATAGTGCTGTCAGCATCTATCCAACGATTTCTCGGAGTCAACGACATCAATATAGGATGGGCTCCTTTTGCGAGTACATCATCCACATATTTTCGCAAATATTCTCCATAGGAATAGACGGTCTGCTTCTCGCCAGTCTCCCGGATCACAACCTCAAGAGAATCCCTGCCTATACCCGGAATCGACGCTCGTGCTCTGCCGCTGTCGTAAGGGCCGTTGTCATTATGACCAAGCTCTATAACCACATAGTCACCCTCTTTGACACCGCACACTACGTCTTTCCACAGTTTATCATAAAATGTACGGCTGCTCATCCCTCCGAGTGCATGATTCTCCACCGTAATTTTTGACTCGTCGAAATAGTCAGGGAAGTAATATCCCCACCCCCATTGACCATTATTCCCGTTACCCAAAGTGCCGGTGCGCATTGTTGAGTTCCCTACGAGAAATAACACCGGATTCTCCCCTCTTCTCGTAGAGCCTGCAACCGGCCGGGCGGTTCGAGCCTTGGCGATACTGTCAGGAGTATTATCGATAACCAAATTGGTATCCGCAATTGAAGCAGGTGTCTGGTGCTCTCTCCCCGATGATTGAATGACACCAATTATCCCGGCTATCAGGGTGATAGCTATTTTTAGTGGCGATGTGAACAGCTTTCCCGGCATTTCAATATGAAATTTTAGTTATAGCGTTGAAGTTTCGCTAAGGAGACATTATATTTGTAGAGCGCCTCATGGAAGTCGCTGTGGGCTGTGAGGAAAAAATTTACCTCCTGCATATATGTGAGGAAGTTGATCTGACCTCCGTCGAGCGCTTTCTTCAAGAGTTCGATATTGCTTCTGTTGCAAGCAACCTCTCTGTACTCATCAATTAGTTCCTTGAGGGCCATTGCGTTGGCATATTCGCCCATCATCATATCGAAAATCTTGTGAAGCTCTGTATTCTCCTGCAGTTGCAATGATTGCAATTTGATTTTTGACGCTTCGGTTTTTTTCTTACCATTAAAAAATGGAAGGGTCATCGAAACGGAGAAACCATTGAACACATCACCCATTTCCCACTCGTGGAGGTATCCTACAGCAAATCCCGGAAGCAGGGAGCGTTTACTTACTTTTACAAGTGACTCCTGAGCGAGAATCGATGCTCTGAGGGCCTCTTGCGAAGGATCTTTAAGCCTTATTTCCTCAATGTCAGGCTTAAGCGTAGAGAGTTCTACAGCGGGATATTCATCCCCTAACTCCTCTATCAGTGCAGTCACATCGTTCCCGCCATTCATAGTGGTCAGGGAGGAGATAAGGATGTTGAGCTCCCCTTCAAGTTCCTTAAGCGATCTCTCGGCAGCAATCCTCTCTATCACAGACTTGTTATAGTCGAGTCGGGTCTCATTCCCCTCCTCCATAGCTTTTTTGAAAGTCTCGGATAGAGTCCTAAGACCCTGGCAGATTTCTTTTGTGGATTTTATTTTCTGCTGTGTGTAGATGATATCTATCAAAAGTAGTCTGATGCTCATCCTTACTTCAAGGATGTCAGTCTCTCTGAGGAAGTTATAAGCTGTCTCAGTCCTTTTGATGGCTTCTTTGCGCGCTTTATAGATGCCGGGCCAATCAAAGGATTGCGATACCGAGAAGTTGCGCTTATCCCCTACGTGGCCGCCACCCCATAGATTCTCAAAAGAAATCTCCGGGGCAGGTAGCAGATTTTCTGACCGTAGATCGGAAATCTCGATCTGCCGCTCCGAGTCATCAATTTTTATTGATGGATTGTTGGCTAATACCGTATTTAACACGGTATCAAAATTTGATGCTGCGATATATATTTGAGTAGAAGCAATTAGTGATACAATGGTAAAAATGTTTCTTAGCATCATTGAAGTGATTTTTAGTGTTTGGTTTCCTCTTTTCGAGAGGTTAGATAATAGACTATCGGCACTATGAATATATTCAGAAGAGTCGAACTCAGAAGGCCTCCCAAGATTACTATAGCAAGTGGCGATTGTATTTCGTTACCTGGCTTATCACCATTTATAGCCAGAGGGATAAGGGCCAACGCTGAGCTTAATGCGGTCATCAGAATAGGATTGAGTCGGTCAGCCGAACCTGCTTTGATTCTTTCCATGAGCCTCAGTCCCTCTTGACGCAGATGGTCGTAGCGCGACATCAGGAGCATACCGTTGCGTGTGCTAATGCCCAGAAGGGATATAAATCCTATTATGGCGGGGATATTGAGTTCGCCGGTAGTTATTCTCAACAATATTACTCCTCCAATAATTGCAAGTGGCATATTGAGCAGGATTATCAGCGATTGCTTCACACTGTGATACTGTCCATAAAGGAGTAAGAATATGATAATTAAGGAGAAAAGAGAAATGAGTAAAAGTGTGGCCGAAGCCCTTTGCTCATTTTCAAATTGCCCGCCGTAGATAAGGTAGTAGCCTTCAGGCAGTTTTACTTCTTCTTCGATCTCTTCGCGGATCTCATCTACAGTGCTCTTGAGGTCGCGTGAGGCCACATTGGCCGATATCACAAGCCGACGGCTGACATTTTCTCGGTTGATGGTGTTGGGGCCGGTTGCAGAGACTATGTCTGCAAGTTGCGACAAGGGTACTCCCCCCATTCTTGTGTCGATGGTAAGGGATGATATCGATTCCATGTCGCTTCTTACTTCAGGAGCCATTCTCAAAGTGATGTCATAAGGGTAGCCACCCTCATAGACCACAGACACTTTTTCGCCTCCCAAAGCCACATTGATAAAGTCAGCAAATTCACTCATGGTGACTCCATAGTAAGCCAATATTTCTCTCTTTGGGCGTATGTCGAGTTGCGGACGCTCTACCTGCTGCTCGATATTCACGTCGACCACTCCTTCAACATGCGAAATACTTTCCTTGATTTCATTGCCAAGTCTGAACAATTTCGTAAGGTCGTTGCCAAATAGTTTTATAGCTATTTGCGCCTCTGTACCCGAGAGCATGGCATCAATGCGGTGTGAGATCGGCTGGCCGATTTCAACATTGACTCCGGGAAGATGTGACAGTTCGTGGCGAAGGTCCGCAAGGAGTTCCTCTTTGCTTCGGCCATGGTCAAGCCTGTAAGGTGCTTCGATCTCTGAAACGTTGACACCAAGCGAGTGCTCATCCAACTCAGCTCGGCCGGTCTTCCTCGCTGTTCTCTCCACTTCCGGCATCGAGAGTATAATTTTCTCAGCCTCCCGCCCAATTCGGTCGCTCTCCTCAAGTGAGATTCCCGGTAGGGTGCTTACATTTATAGTCAACGAGCCTTCATTAAATCCCGGCAGGAAGCTCCGACCGAGCGTCAGAAAGATGACTATTGATAATACAAACACTGCCGCAGTCGAGGTCAGCAATAGTTTTTTGTGGTCTAAGGCTTTAGCAAGAAGAGAGGAGTATAGTTTGCGAATTTTTGCGGCGAAAACAGGCTCTTTATCGAGCTTCTTCATTGCCTTTTTACTCCCCAGGAGATATGTGCAGAGCACAGGTGTCAGAGTCAAGGCTACTATCGTGGAGGCTATGAGAGCTACGATAAAGGATACTCCAAGGGGTCTGAGCATCTTCCCTTCCATCCCGTTGAGGAAGAAGAGTGGCAGAAAGCTCGCCATGATTATCAGTGAGGAGTTAAAAATGGGGAGACGTACCTCTTTTGAAGCTTCAAATACGATTTTGACAACTGATTCACCGGACCGGTGTCTTTCGCGTAGTCGTTTGTATACATTTTCAACATCCACGATGGCATCGTCGACGAGCGACCCAATAGCGATTGCTATACCTCCCAGACTCATAGTGTTGATTGTCATTCCCATAAGATTGAGTATCAATACCGTCACTATGATCGACATGGGGAGAGCCACGAGCGATATAAGAGTGGTGCGCAGATTCATCAGGAAGAAGAATAAAACCACTATCACAAAGAATGCTCCGATGATCAGCGATTCCTGTAGATTGCTTATAGAGGTCTCTATGAAATCTGATTGACGAAAAATGTCTGTATTTATTTTAACATCTTCCGGTATTGACGCACCCATCTCATCGAGCGACCGGGTTATCTCCTCTGTTATATCTATTGTGGAGGCTCCCGGCTGTTTAGTGACGGTTAGCAGTACCGCCGGCTGAGTGTTGACAGAGGCAGCTCCAAGGCGTGGTTCCGAGGGCCCTACCTTAAATTCGGCAATGTCTCTCAGGAGCACCGGACCGTTGTCGGCTGATGTGACCACTGTCATTTCAAGTGCCTTCATGTCGGAAGTCGAGATATCTCCTTTTATGAGATACTCGTTTCCATATTCATAAAGGACGCCCCCCGAGGCATTTGAGTTCATATCTCTTACCGCATCTCTGACTTGCGAGAGACTGACTCCATAACGTTGCATGGCAGAGGGTGAAAGCAGAATCTGATATTCTTTAGCATCCCCTCCTATAACTGACACTGAGGCGACACCGGAAAGCGATAGAAGTCGTGGGCGCATCTGCCGGTCGGCTATGGTGCGCAATTCTTCAGCAGTGGTTATTGAGTCTGAAGTGAGCCCGATTATCATTATCTCTCCCAGGATAGATGTCTGCGGACCCAATGTGGGTTTCCCTGCTCCGGGGGGGAGACTCCCCTCTAAAGCTGCCAGTTTCTCGGCCACTATCTGACGGGCAAGGTAGACATCAGTCCCCCAGTCAAATTCAACCCATACTGACGAAAGACCAGGCGCTGAAGAGGAACGCACTCTTCTTACACCGCTTGACCCATTTACGGCTGTCTCTACAGGGTATGTGATCACCTTCTCGATCTCTTCAGGTGTCATCCCGGGAGCCTCGGTCATCACTACCACAGTGGGGGCGTTAAGGTCGGGGAATATATCTACCTCTGTCCGCATAAGTACTATCATGCCATATATCAGTAAGATGGCTGACAGTACTACTACCGCTATCCGATTGTCAAGTGAAAATTTTATTATCCTGTTAAGCATACACTCCCGGCGATTAGTGGTGATGAGAATGTCCTTCCGGCACTACTGTGGATGTCTCGGCCAGTCTTACAAAGGTGGTGCCTGCCACGACAACCGAATCTCCCTCGTTCAGCCCCGATAAGATCTCTATTCGTTTGCCGTCACTTCTTCCAGTTGTGACATTCTGTTTGCTGTAGGCATGGTCCTCGATCTTTACATAAACGAATTTCTCACCTTGCTGTTCAGCAATAGAACTCAGGGGCACACTCATGGTTTGAGTTTTCTCTTTCCCTATAAGAAAAACCTCAACCGGAGTACCTGTCAGAAGATCTCCCGCATTGTCAAAACTGAAATATACAGGAATATATCCTGTCCCTTCCACGGCTGACGAAGCTGCTGACGAAAGTAATTTTCCCCCTCTCGTGCTGAGATCAATGGCTGTCCGATTGCGGTCAGTGACAATATTGGCATTCTCTATCATTGGCAGGAAGTTGATATCTTTTGCCGGAAGGAGAGCTTTGAGTGTCAAGCGGGTGTTGTTTGAGATGGTGGCTATTGGCTGACCTGCTTCTACAAACGCTCCATCGCTTACCATAAGTCCTGTTATCACCCCCGATCCTGTAGCTGTCACTCTTCCCGAAGCGGCCGAAGGGCTATATTGACTTTTGGCAGTTTCATAAGCCGCAAGCGCTTCATTGTAATCTTTTTTCGTTACGATACCTTCTTTCAAAAGTGGAGTCAGTCTGTCGAGCTCTCTTTTGGCTGCTTCGAGGGCTGCTTTGTCCGCTCGGTTGCGGTCGCCTCCCGATACACCGGTGGAACTGATTGTTGCTATCAGATGTCCGGCGGTCACTTTCTCTCCCGTCTCGGTGCATTTTGCCAGTTTTACTATCCCTGAAGTGGGTGCTGTGGCTATAGTCTGATCAGTCGAGGAGGCCATCACTTCACCCAGTACCTTTACGGTTTCTACAAAATCATCAGGCTTAATCTCTTCGACCAACACACCAAATCGTGCAGCATCGGCCGGCGACATTACTATCTCATCTTCTCCATGATGATGCTCCTCTTCGCCTTCTTCGTGATGATCTCCTTGTCCGCCTCCACCGCATGACACCATAAGTAATGCACCGATGGGGGCAAGAGTGAAAAGTGACGCAAATTTATTCATAATGTTTTTATTTTTTTCTCCGCTTTGAAATCGGATATTCATTGGTTTAGGATATATGGACAATCGTGCTTTTTCCGGGAGTGAACTATCAGAAATTCACTGATTTCTATATATTTTGTATCTCCCTGTAAGAAATATTTCATTGCAAAGGTAAGCAAAACACATAAATACATCAAAAATTTATGTATCTTTGTAAGTCATTTGCAAAAGATGGAAAAAGTTGTTAGCTTCGACGGATTAAACGTCCACTTAACAGATAGTGAATCAGGCTCTTCGTGCATAATTCTAATGCATGGTTGGGGCTGCAATCTCACAACTTTGGCTTCAATTGAGAGGGTGGCTCTCATTTGTGGCTACAGAGTTGTCAACATCGATTTTCCCGGCTTCGGTAAGTCTGACGAACCTCAGGAGGTATGGGGCGTGGAAAAATATACCGAAATGTTGGAATATCTTGTTGACCAACTGAAGCTCGACTCCCCTGCCCTTCTCGGCCATTCTTTTGGCGGTCGCGTCGCTATTCTTTATGCTTCGCGCCGGCCCGTCAGCAAGCTCATCCTTGTTGATGCAGCCGGTATCAAACCTCGCCGCTCCTTTAATTATTACCGCAAAGTTTACACTTTCAAACTCATAAAGCGCCTCTTGTATCTTTTAATTGGGAAAGAGCGCGCTGAAAAGAAACTTGATGCTCGCCGCAGCAAGGCAGGCTCGTCTGACTATGCCTCGGCATCGCCTATGATGCGCAGGATTCTTTCCAAGGTTGTCAATGAGGACCTTTCTGCCAGACTCTCACTCATTTCAGCGCCAACTCTTCTCGTGTGGGGCGAAAATGACACCGCTACCCCTCTGCGCGACGCCAAGATTATGGAGACCAATATCCCCGATGCCGGCCTGGTGGTTTTCCCCGGATGTGGCCACTACTCTTTTCTCGACAATCCTTCGCAGTTTGCTGCCGTGCTCCGCAGTTTCCTCCTGAATTAGAATAATCAACCATCGCAATATCACTCCTATGCTTTACTGTCAGATATTCGCAATCATTCTTACAATTGTGCTCCTCTATTTTGAGTATAAACGCGATTTGATGATGCTTCAGCAAAATTCCTATCGCAATGAGAGGTATCGCAATTGGCTTACTCAATCGCAGGACTCTACCTCCGTAATGCGACTTGTCACAGGGATTGTTGCTCTTGCCTCTCTCTCTGTTCTCTCCATCCCGGTCGTTTCTCTTATCTTGATCTGCCTTGTGGCAATCACTGATATTGTGTCGCTTGCGGGAAGGAAATATAAGAAGCCGCTTGTGATGACCATGCGTGCGAAGCGAATTTTCTTCACAATGTGGATCTTAAGCCTCATAGTGTTGGGCGGTGTACTTTGGATTGCTCTTGTCTCCTCCTTCTCATTATATGTGGTAGCTACCGCAGGGCTTATTCTCTATTTCTTCTCTCACATTGTGATTCTGGTGGCCAACACGCTGCTGAAGCCTGTCGAGAACCACATCAATCAAGGATATTACGACGATGCTGAAAAGATACTGCTATCTATGCCTGACCTGAAAATCATCGGTATCACCGGTAGCTATGGCAAGACAAGTACAAAGCATTATCTCCACCGGATTCTGTCAGAAAAATTTGACGTGGCAATGACCCCCGGTAGCTTTAACACCACTTTGGGTGTCATCAGAACTATCCGTGAATACCTCAAGCCATACAATGAGGTGTTTATCGTGGAAATGGGCGCCAAGCAGCCGGGCGACATCAAGGAGATATGCGACCTCGTACATCCTGAGATAGGTATTATCACAGCCGTGGGTGAACAACACCTCGAGTCGTTCAAGACAGTGGAGAATGTCCGTCGCACGAAGTTTGAACTCGTCGACTCTCTCCCTGCCGATGGTGTGGCTATTTTAAACAACGACTTCCCTTATATTGAAAATAGTGTTGTCAGTTCGCCCAAGTGCATCCGTTATTCCGTCTCCGCTCACAAGGGCGCTCACTACATTGCTCAGAAGATCTCCTACTCCCCTTCCGGAACTACTTTTGATGTCTCCACCCCTAAGGGTGAGATAATCAATTTTGCCACTCACCTGGTGGGCGAATGTAATGTGTCAAACCTTCTTGCCGCTGTGATTACAGCTCTCATTCTCGAGGTGCCTGTCGATAAGATCCGGTATGCCGTTGCTTCTATCGAGCAGGTGGAGCACCGCCTGAATATGAAACGCACTCCTGCTGGTGTCACCATCATCGATGATGCTTTCAATTCCAACCCCACCGGCTCAAAAATGGCTCTCGATGTCCTTAAAATGATGACTACGGGTAAGAGAATTATCGTGACTCCGGGCATGATTGAGCTTGGCGACAAGCAGGCCGAACTCAATCGCAAGTTTGGAGAGTTTATTGCTCAGGCCGCTGATGTGGCTATTGTGGTAGGTGAGTATAATCGCGAAGCTATTACTGAAGGTATAAATTCGCAGAATAATGCTGCCATCGCGCTACATACCGTAGGATCATTTAATGAAGCTCAGCAACTTCTGGGCTCTATCCTTAAAGCAGGCGATACGGTGCTATACGAAAATGATCTCCCCGACACTTTTAAATAATAAATATAAATCCAGAAATTATACATCGCATGAAAACCAATATCGGAGTCTTTTTCGGTGGACGTTCTACCGAACACGAAATCTCAGTGATCTCCGCATCGCAAGCTATGCACGCGATAAATCGTGAGAAATTTGATGTAACACCTATATATATTACTAAGCAGGGCCGTTTCTTTACAGGCGATGCCCTGTTTGATGTTGCCAACTACCGCGATATACCCTCACTGCTCAAAAAATGCACGGAGGTTTATCTCCGCCCCGTATATGGCGACTTCAACCTCTACCGCGCAAAGCCCTCGGGTCTTTTTGGCCCGAAAGGCCCTCTGACAAAGCTCGATGTCGTTATCCCGGTGCTCCACGGTTCTAATGTGGAGGATGGCATTTTTGAAGGTGTTCTCGAAACTATCGGTATCCCCTATGCCGGTTGTGATACACTTGCAAGCGCTAATGGCATGGATAAGATTACCATGAAGATGATCCTTCACGAGTCCGGTATCCCGGTCATTGACTATGTTTGGTTCACTGACAAACAGTGGTTTTCCAAGCGCGATTCGCTGATTAAGGAAATTGAGGATAAGATCGGCTACCCTGTCATCGTTAAACCTGCCAATCTCGGTTCAAGTGTTGGTATTGGACGTGCCGGTGATCGTGAGGCCCTGATACAAAAGGTTGAGACTGCTGCTAAATATTCATCCCGAATCATAGTTGAGCACATGGTCGATAATCTTAAAGAGATAAATTGCTCTGTGCTTGGTGATTGCGATGAGTATGCTTCTTCTGTTCTCGAAGAGCCTATAAAGAGTGCCGAAATCCTCTCCTATGAGGATAAGTATATGGGTGGCACCAAGGGCGCGAAGGGTATGCAGGCTTCTCAAAAGCGTATCCCGGCAGAGCTCCCGACGGAGATGACTGAAAAAATCCGCTTCCTTGCCGGTGAGACTTTCAGAGTGCTGGGGTGTCATGGTGTAAGCCGCATCGATTTCATCATCGATGATGATACTGACGAAATATTTGTCAACGAAATCAACACCATTCCGGGATCGCTATCTTTCTATCTCTGGGAAGCTACCGGCCTGTCATTCGATAAACTGATGGAGCGACTGGTAAGCCTCGCCCTCAAGCGTAACCGCGAAAAGGCTCTTAAGACCGTTAGCTACGATCAAAACATTTTCTCTCTGTCGGGAGGTGCCAAAGGTGGCCTGAAAGGTGGAGCTAAATGGAAGAAGTAACAGAAAGTTAATAGATTTTTCAATCTACTGATTTCATGGGTAGTATAGGATTTTGGCTTATTGGCTCTGTCGCTTACGCTTTGCTTGGAGGAGTGATTTTCGCTCTTTTGCTTAAGCGGGATCAACGGCGGTTGTCCACCTGTCTGAGGGCTGTGGTCTTCTATTTTATTTTCGCAGTCATCCTGGTGTCATGCCTATATATATGGGCATGAGACCTCCCGGTCAATCAGTCGTGATGGTAGGGCTCTCCTCTCATTATAGTCATAGCTCTGTAGATCTGTTCTGCGAAAAAGAGTCTTACCATCTCGTGGGTAAATGTCATTTTGGAGAGCGAAAGTAGCGAGTCGGCTCTGTCATAAACTTCTTTACTGAATCCGTATGGTCCACCTATCGCAAACACCAGTCGTTTCAATCCTGAGTTCATCATCTTTTCAATGAATTCTGAAAATGACCTCGAGGTGGGTTGCTTGCCTCGTTCGTCAAGAAGCACAAGATAGTCGCCGGGTTGAAGCGTCGTCAATATCATTTGTCCCTCTTTCCCCTTCTGGGCTTCTTCGTTGAGCGCTTTGCTATTTTTGATGTCAGGCAATGCCTTGAACTCTGCCGGCAAGTAGCGGTTAATTCTCTTGAAATACTCCTCGATGCCGGTCGAGATGTAGCCTGTAGAGGTTTTCCCTATCGCTATTACCAAAATCTTCATATTTCTAAGAATAAGAGTAACTTAAATTATAAATGATATGAAATCGAAGGATGAACTAATTGATGACCTGCTCACTTTGGCCTTTGCCGAGGATGTGGGCGACGGTGATCATACAACTCTCAGCACTATCCCCGATGACGAGATGGGAAAACAACGGCTCATCGTGAAGGAGGAGGGGATCCTCGCGGGCGTAGAGATCGCTAAGAAAGTTTTTGAGAAGTTTGATCCGGAGCTGAAGATGACCCTCTTCATCCCGGATGGGACTCATGTTAAGCCCGGCGACGTCGCTTTTGAGGTGGAAGGTAAAGTCCGCTCGCTCCTTCAGACTGAGCGCATTATGCTCAACATCATGCAGCGCATGAGTGGCATTGCTACTCAGACTGCTAAATATCAGGATCGCCTCAAAGGGCTTAAAACAAAGGTTCTCGATACTCGCAAGACCACTCCCGGCATGAGAATGCTCGAGAAAGAGGCAGTGAGAATTGGCGGTGGTGTCAATCACCGCATCGGTCTCTTTGATATGATTCTCATCAAGGACAATCATGTTGATTTCGCTGGTGGTATCAAGCAGGCAGTTCAGGCAGCTCGCGACTACTGTGCCAAAAAGGGTAAGGATTTGAAAATCGAGGTGGAGGTCAGAAATGAGCAGGAGATTCGCGAAGCTCTTGAGGCTAAGGCTGATCGCATCATGCTCGACAACTTCTCCCCCGAGCGAACACGCGAGGCTGTAAAACTAATCAACGGGGCTACTGAGATTGAGTCGTCCGGCGGTATCACTCTCGATACTCTCCGCGACTATGGCGAGTGTGGAGTAGATTTTATCTCTGTAGGTGCTCTCACTCATTCTGTCAAGGGCCTTGATATGAGTTTCAAGGCGGTGAAGTGATCTTAGTTCACCTCTCACTCAGCTTTTTGCAATAGCTCTAAGTTCTTCTATTGAAAAGCCTGTGAAGTCGTCAATGACTTTATGGGCTTTATCTTTTATTTCTTCACGGGGATTGGTGGTGGCGAGTCCTACTACAGTAGCTCCTGAAGCCATACCCGCCTGCAGTCCTTGGAAGGAATCCTCAAACACAAAGCATTTATCTATCGGCACCCCTATCAATTGAGCTCCTTTCAGATAACCTTCAGGATTTGGTTTGCTGTGGGTGACCATCGAACCTGTTACAAGGGCTGAAGCGCTCTCCTTCAGTTCGGGATGTTTCTTAAAAAGATATCCCATTTTGGTATCATCACTGCTGGTGACAATCGCAAAGGGTATATTCCGCTCCTCTAATTTGCTCAGAAATTCAGAAGCTCCGGCTATCATGGGATATTTCATATTGCTCTCAAACTTGTGGAGACTCTCCACTATACCTTCGCGCTCCCCCTCAGGGAAGGCTTGAAGTATTTCTCCGAGGGTAGTTCCTTTGATGTCAGATGCGAAACTCTCGCCTCCGACATTGTATTTGCGCCCTGTCTCACCCCAAAAGTCGGTGTATTCTCCTTCGCTGTCCACCAGCACTCCGTCAAGGTCAAAGAGGATGCCTATTTTGTCAGTATCTTTCATCTCAGAGGATCTCGATTTTTATCTTATTTATCATATTTTTATATTGTATGCCACAAAGTTAATACTTTTTTCCAACTAAAATCTCATCTTCTTTGCTAAGTAGGGGAATTTATTGTAACTTTGCTGCTGGCTTGGACTATTATTTCCTGCCAAATTGTTTGATTTAATACCACTCTTCATTGTCATATTTCAACTATGATCGTGTTTTTTAAAAAAGGTGCAAACCTTGTTTATGCGGTTGAATCTGACCACAAGTTTTCCCCCGACGAAAAAGAAAAGCTTACCTGGCTTTTTGATGGCGCCACTCCCCTCGCTTCTACCTCTGTAAAAGGCCATTTTGTTGGTCCTCGCAAGGAGATGATTACACCCTGGAGCACCAATGCAGTCGAAATCACCCAGAATATGGGTCTTACAGGTATCACACGTATTGAGCAGTTCAATCGTGTTGCTGACCAAAATCCTGTCTACGACAAGATGCTCTCCCGATACTACGAAGGGCTCAATTCCAAAGTGTTTGCAACTGACAAGGTTGCTGATCCTATTGAATATATTAACAATATAACAGAATATAATGCCCGCGAGGGTCTTGCCCTCAGCAGCGAAGAGGAGTCTTATCTCCGCAGGCTTTCCGAAAAGCTCGGTCGCCCGCTGACTGACAGCGAGGTGTTTGGTTTCTCTCAGGTCAACAGTGAACATTGCCGCCATAAAATTTTTAATGGCTCTTTTGTGATAGATGGCGTGGAGAAGCCTCTTTCCCTCTTCAAACTTATCAAGAAAACCTCGCAGGTCAATCCTAATAAACTTGTCTCTGCCTATAAAGATAATGTGGCTTTCGTGGAAGGCCCGAAGGTTGAGCAGTTCTACCCCACTCACCCTGAGCGTCCCGACTTCTTCGAAGTGAAGGATATGGACACTGTGCTTTCGCTTAAAGCTGAGACTCACAATTTCCCTACCACCGTTGAGCCATTCAATGGCGCTGCCACCGGTAGCGGAGGTGAGATTCGCGACCGCCTCGGCGGTGGAAGGGCAAGTCTCCCCCTGGCTGGTACTGCTGTATATATGACCTCTTATCCTCGTCTTGGCGAGTTCCCCTGGGAGTTGATGATGAACCCCCGTGCATGGCTTTATCAGACTCCTGCAGAGATTCTAATCCGTGCCTCCAATGGCGCTTCTGACTTCGGCAATAAGTTCGGCCAGCCTCTTATCTGCGGCTCGCTCCTTACTTTCGAGCATGATGAGAATGGTAAGATGTATGCCTACGACAAAGTGATAATGCTCGCGGGTGGTGTTGGTTATGCAGCCTCCAAAGATGCCATTAAAGGTGTTCCCGAGCCTGGCGAAGCTGTTGTGGTGATGGGTGGCGACAACTACCGTATCGGTATGGGTGGTGGCGCCGTCTCATCTGTTGAGACCGGTCAGTATGCTTCAGGTATCGAGCTCAATGCGGTCCAACGTGCTAACCCGGAGATGCAAAAACGTGTTTCCAACGTGATACGTGCTCTTGCCGAGAGCGATGATAACCCTATCGTTTCTATCCACGACCATGGTGCCGGCGGTCACCTTAATGCTCTCTCAGAACTTGTGGAGGAGACCGGTGGCAAAATCGAAATCGGCGCCCTCCCTGTTGGCGATAAGACTCTTTCTTCAAAGGAGATAATTGGAAATGAGAGTCAGGAACGTATGGGTCTCGTGCTGAAGAAGGATGATGTGGACTATGTTCGCCAGATCGCTGATCGTGAACGTGCTCCTCTCTATGTGGTCGGCGAGACTACCTCTGACCATCGTTTTGTCTTTGAGCAGCCTGATGGTGTCAAGCCTATCGATCTTGCGATGAGTGACATGTTTGGCTCTTCTCCAAAGACCACTCTTACGGACTCTACTGTAGAAACTTCATATAAGGATGTAGATTACGATGTTCGCAATATCGAACGCTATGTTGAGTCTGTCCTGTCTCTTGAAGCTGTGGCTTCGAAGGATTGGCTGACTAACAAGGTCGACCGTTCTGTAACAGGAAAGATTGCTCGCCAGCAATGTCAGGGTGAGATTCAGTTGCCTCTTAGCGACTGCGGTGTCGTGGCTCTCGACTATACCGGCACTAAGGGTATCGCCACTTCCATTGGCCACGCTCCCCAGGTTGCGCTCATTGATTCTGCAAAGGGTTCGGTGATGGCCGTGGCCGAGGCTCTCACAAATATTGTGGCTACTCCTCTTTCTGATGGGATTAAGAGCCTTTCGCTCAGCGCTAACTGGATGTGGCCATGTAAAAATCCCGGTGAGGATGCAGCTCTCTATCGAGCTGTAGAAGCTTGCTCTGAGTTTGCTTGTGCTCTCGGTATCAATATCCCCACCGGTAAGGACTCTCTTTCCATGACTCAGAAATATGGCAAAGACAAGGTCTATGCTCCCGGCACTGTGATTATCTCTGCCGCCGGTGAGGTTTCTGATGTAAGGAAGACTGTATCCCCCGTGCTTCAAAACAAGCCCGGCTCTCTGCTATATTACATAGACTTCTCTTCTGACTCCTTGAAGTTAGGAGGGTCGGCATTCGCTCAGACCTTTGGCCGTCTCGGAGAGGATGCCCCCACTGTAAATGATGCTAAACAATTCATCTCAGTCTTTGAGGCCGTTCAGACTCTTGTCAACAAGAAGTTGATTCTTGCCTCCCACGATGTCTCGGCCGGTGGTCTCGTCACTACTCTCCTCGAGATGACTTTCGCTAACGTCAACGGTGGTATCATCTTCAATGCTGATGCTTTCGCCGAGAGCGACCTTGTTAAGATTCTCTTCTCGGAAAATCCTGCTCTTGTGGTTCAGGTCGATGCCAACAAGGCTTCAAAGGTCGATGAAATTCTCAAAAAAGCTAATGTAAAATTCTATCACATCGGCACTCCCTGGCAGGAGCGTTCACTGATTATTCGCCACAACGACACCGAGCGTCTGCTCGGCATTGATCATCTGCGCGATGTATGGATGCACACGAGCTATCTCATGGATGCTCTTCAGAGTGGTGAGAAAAGCGCGCGAAGCCGTTTTGAGAACTATAAGAAGCAGCCTATTCGCTATCGTCTACCTTCCGGCTTCGATGGAAAGCTCTCCACTCGCAATATTTCTCTGCGCCATTCTGCTGACAATAATCGCGTGAAGGCCGCAATTATCCGTGAGAAAGGTGTCAATGGTGACCGCGAAATGGCTTATTCGCTATATCTTGCCGGGTTTGATGTGAAGGATGTCCACATGACCGACCTCATGAGTGGTCGCGAAAATCTCCGCGATGTCAACATGATTGTGTTCTGTGGTGGATTCTCCAACTCCGACGTTCTTGGCTCCGCCAAGGGTTGGGCTTCAGGATTCCTTTGGAATGATAAAGCCCGCAAAGCCCTTAAGGATTTCTATGATCGAACTGACACTCTGTCACTCGGTATCTGCAATGGCTGTCAGCTTATGATAGAACTTGGCCTGATCAACCCTGACCACAACAAGAAGTCAAAGATGCTTCATAACGACTCCCACAAATTTGAGTCACAGTTCCTCGGAGTCACTATCCCTCAGAACAATTCCGTGATGTTTGGCTCACTCTCCGGCAGCAAACTTGGAATCTGGGTGGCCCATGGTGAGGGTAAGTTCTACCTCCCCCTTTCGATGGATAACTATAATGTAGTTGCAAAATACAGCTACAATTCCTATCCCGGCAATCCCAATGGCTCGCGTGCGGCCGTAGCCGGTATCTGCTCCGATGATGGCCGCCATCTCGCAATGATGCCCCATCTCGAAAGAGCCATCTTCCCCTGGCAATGTGGCTTCTATCCCCGAACTCACGCCAATGACGAAGTTACTCCTTGGATCGACGCATTTATCAATGCAAGAAAGTGGGTCGAAAGCAAGGTGAAAAAATGAAATAGAATAATAACCTTATAAGTATTTTTAACCATGAGTCTAAAAATCATCGTGCTTGCAAAGCAGGTGCCCGACACTCGCAATGTAGGCAAAGATGCAATGAAAGAGGATGGCACTATCAATCGCGCTGCTTTGCCTGCCATCTTTAACCCCGAAGATCTCAATGCGCTCGAACAAGCGCTGAGACTTAAGGACGCCAACCCCGGCTCTACCATCACTCTCCTCACCATGGGTCTGCCTCGCGCCTCTGAAATCATCCGCGAAGCTATCTATCGTGGCGCTGATGGCGGTATCGTGCTCACTGACCGTACTCTCGGAGGTGCCGACACTCTTGCAACTTCCTATTCTCTCGCTCAGGCAGTGAAGAAATTTGGCGACTACGACATCATCCTTGGTGGCCGTCAGGCTATTGATGGCGACACCGCTCAGGTAGGTCCCCAGATTGCTGAAAAGCTTGGTATCCCTCAGATCACCTACGCTGAAGAGATCCTCGAACTTAAAGATGGCTACGTTGTGGTGAAGCGCCGTCTTGAAAATGGTGTGGAGACTGTTAAGGCTCCCCTTCCTTGCGTAGTGACGGTCAATGGTTCTGCCCCTGCTTGCCGTCCCCGCAATGCCATGAGAGTTCAAAAGTATAAATACGCAGCCTCTCCCAGTGAAGCTGCCAAACTCCCTGATGACCGCAAGGCTCTCCTCGAATCCCGTCCCTACCTGAACCTCCAGGAGTGGAGCGCTGCTTTTGTCGATGCTGATCCTGCTCAGATTGGCCTACCCGGCTCTCCGACAAAGGTAAAGGCAGTGGAGAATGTGGTTTTCACCGCTAAAGACAGCCGTGTCCTCTCGGATGCCGACAACGAGATTGAAGAACTCGTCAAGGAACTCATCACTAACCATACAATCGGATAAGCACTACTATGGACCAGAATAATTTAATTGTATATCTCGAACACGAGGATGGCCGCGTTGCCGATGTCAGCCTCGAACTTCTGACCAAAGGGCGTGTGCTTGCCTCACGTCTTGGCGTTAAGTTGGAAGCTGTTATCGTTGGCGATGACCTCAACGGTGTGGAAGAGCAAGTTTTCCCCTATGGAGTTGACCGCCTCTATAAGGTTTCCGACAAGCGTCTCTATCCTTATACTTCCAATCCCCACGCAGCTGTTCTCATCAATCTCTTCCGTGAGATTAAGCCTCAGGCTTGCCTTATGGGCGCTACTTGCATAGGTCGCGACCTTGGCCCCCGCGTCAGCTCCTGCCTTCACAGTGGTCTTACTGCTGACTGTACTTCGCTTGAAATCGGCGATCACACTGACCCCAAAACCGGCAAGGAATATAAGGATCTCCTCCTTCAGATTCGCCCCGCTTTCGGTGGCAATATCGTAGCGACAATCGTTAATCCCGAGTGTCGCCCGCAGATGGCTACCGTCCGCGAAGGTGTGATGAAGAAAGAAATTTTCGATCCCAACCACAAAGGCGAAGTTGTCAATCTCGATGCTAAAAAATATGTCAGCGATGAGGATTTTGTTGTCGAAATCCTTGACCGCCACATCGAGAAATCGAAAATCAACATCAAGAACTCCCCCATCATCGTTGCCGGTGGTTATGGCGTAGGCTCCAAAGAAAATTTCCAGCTCCTTTTCGACCTCGCCTCTACACTCGGTGCCGAGGTTGGCGCTTCGCGTGCCGCCGTCGATGCCGGTTTCACTGAACATGCACGTCAGATCGGTCAGACAGGTGTCACTGTCCGCCCCAAGCTCTATATCGCTTGCGGTATCTCCGGACAGATTCAGCACATCGCTGGTATGCAGGATAGTTCTATCATCATTTCCATCAACAACGATCCTAACGCTCCCATCAATTCTATTGCTGACTATGTCATTACAGGCAATATTGAGGATGTGGTGCCAAAATTGATCAAATACTATAAGAAGAATTCTAAATAAGAATAGCATTATGGCTAACTTTTATACTGACAATCCTGATCTCAAGCACCATCTCACCCATCCTCTGATGGAAAAGATTGTTGCCTTGAAAGAACGCAACTATACCGACGCAGAAAAATTCGACTATGCTCCCCTCAACTATGAGGATGCTCAGGACAGCTACGACAAAGTTCTCGAGATCGTTGGCGAAATCTGCGGTGATATCATTGCACCTAATGCAGAGGACGTTGACCATCAGGGCCCACACGTCGAAAACTCTCGCGTTGTCTATGCCGACGCTACTCAGGAAAACCTCGATGCTTGCCGCAAGGCCGGCCTTATGGGTATGGCAATGCCCCGTCGCTACGGCGGTCTCAATTTCCCCATCACTCCCTACATCATGGCTGCCGACATCGTGAGCCGTGCCGATACCGGTTTTGAAAACCTTTGGGGTCTGCAGGACTGTGCCGAAACAATTTACGAATTTGCTGATGAGGAACAGAAGCAGAAGTTTATCACTCGTGTATGTCAGGGTGAGACAATGTCCATGGACCTCACCGAACCTGATGCCGGTTCTGACCTCCAGAGTGTGATGCTCCGCGCCACAGAACAGCCTGATGGCACTTGGCGTCTCAATGGTGTGAAACGATTCATCACCAATGGCGACAGCGATATCCACCTCGTCCTCGCTCGCTCAGAGGCTGGCACCAAGGATGGTCGCGGTCTCTCTATGTTTATCTATGATAAGCGCGATGGTGGCGTGGATGTTCGCCGCATTGAGAATAAGATGGGTATCAAGGGGTCTCCTACTTGCGAACTTACTTATAAGAATGCTAAGGCTGTGCTCTGCGGTTCGCGTCGTCTCGGTCTTATCAAATATGTCATGGCACTCATGAATGGCGCGCGTCTCGGCATTGCCGCTCAGTCAGTCGGTGTCAGCGAACTCGCCTATCGCGAAGCCCTCGCCTATGCCAAGGATCGCAAGCAGTTCGGCAAGGCTATTATCGAGTTCCCGGCTGTCTACGAGATGCTCTCTGTAATGAAAGCTAAACTCGACGCTTCCCGCTCGCTCCTTTATGCATGCGCACGCTATGTGGATATCTACAAAGTTTACGATGACATTGCTAAAGAGCGTTCACTCACTCCCGAAGAACGCAAGGAGTCGAAATACTATAGCCGTCTGGCCGATGCCCTCACTCCCCTTGCAAAGGGCATGGGTAGTGAATACTGCAATCAGAATGCCTACGACTGTATCCAGATTCATGGTGGTTCCGGCTTCATGAAGGATTATGCTTGCGAACGCCTCTATCGCGATGCCCGAATCACCTCTATCTACGAAGGCACTACTCAACTTCAGGTTGTGGCTGCCATACGCCATGTCACTACCGGTACTTATCTCAATCTTATCAAGGAGTATGATGCAGAGGAAGTTAAACCCGAACTTCAGCCCCTCAAGGAACGTCTTCGCGAGATGACTGAGAAGTATGCCAAGGCTGTAGAGACCGTGACTTCAGTTGACGATGCCGCTTATGGCGACTTCATGGCTCGCCGTCTGGTTGAGATGGCAGGTGTGACTATCATGGGCTATCTCCTCCTCTCTGATGCTAATCGCAACGACGATTTCAAACGCTCAGCCGAGGTCTACAGTAACCTCGCTCAGGCTGAGGTCAGCAAGCACTCCGACTTTATCGCTAACTTCACTCCCTCTGAAGTTGAAGTCTATAAAGTAGACTGACTCCAACTCAATGTTTGAAATAATTGTCAGCTCAATATTTTTGAATAACTTAAAATTCAAATATTTGGACTAACTCAAATTTCAGCCATAAAAAATCCGGCGGCACGATCAAATTCTGTGATAGTGCCGCCGGTTTTAAATTTTGATACTCCGATCTAAGAGCCTGTCCCATAATATATGTTAACGCTGAGGCGGTCAGCCATTGAGCAGA
>CAZUEY010000002.1:0-94005 GCA_964619395.1 uncultured Staphylococcus sp.
CCCTCCGAGATATGCGACCTCAGCGTTAACATATATTATGGGACAGGCTCTAATATACTCAGCGAAAAGATCTAAAGCCCGGCGTTGATTCTTCCGACTCAGCGCCGGGCTTTTGGCCGTGCTTTCCGGGGAATATTGGGAGGGGTGTTTGAAAGTTTTTTCAAAAGATGTAAATTTGCAGTGATGATGTGTGTTAAAGGTGTTTCCTTCCCGTATAGTTACCTGCGTTTGTGGTGGCGTTGAGGGAGACTCACCGATTTTTATCATTTTATAGTAACATTTTGATATGAAAAGGATTTTAAATTTTCTTATTGTCGTTATGGCTACCGTTTTGCCGATGATGTCGTGCGGTCAGAGCAAGAAGTCCGCTCAGGATGCTGCAGAGGAGCAGCCTGGGAAGGCTGTGGTATGTTATTTCTCAGCTACAGGCACCACTGAAAAGGCGGCGCAGCAGATTGCCGAACTCCTCGGTGCTGATGTCATTGAGATAGTCCCCGCGCAGAAATATACCGACGCCGACCTTGATTGGAGAGACAGCCTCAGCCGCAGTAGCGTCGAGATGCACGACCCAACATCGCGTCCGGCGTTGAAGGATTCGGTGACGGATCTTTCGCCTTATACTGTGGTCTATCTCGGATATCCCAACTGGTGGAATACTCACCCCACCATCATCAATACCTTTATTGAAGCCAACGACCTCAAGGGTAAGACAATTGTCCCCTTCATGACTTCCGGAGGGAGTGATATAGCCAACAGCGAGAAGCAGCTCAAAGAACAATATCCTGACCTGACTTTCGGCGATGGGCTCCTTATGAATGGTAAGACTACCGAAGAGATCAGGGCATGGCTTGAAAAATTCTAAGCAGGCACCGATAATGGATACAATATTTCTCATAGGCTATATGGGCACTGGAAAGTCGACTCTCGGCAAAGGTCTGGCTGCGCGTTGTGAGATAGAGTTTGTGGATCTCGACGACTATATCGAAACCCGTGCCGGTAAAAAGATCCGCGAAATCTTTGCCGAGGATGGTGAGAAGAGATTTCGCGAATTGGAGCGCAATGCTCTGATTGAGATGTGCGAGAGGGGAGGCCTCCTTGTGGCTTGTGGCGGTGGCACCCCATGCTACGGCGACAATATGGAGCTTATGAACAGTCGCGGCACCACAGTGATGCTACGTGCCTCACGCAACAGGCTGATGGAGCGCCTCAAGCGAGGACGCGCCAAACGTCCCCTTATTGCCAATCTCGATGATGAGGCACTCGAGGGATTTGTGGATGAGCAGTTGGCCGCCCGTATGGTGCACTATGGGAAATCAAAGCACATCTTCGACAGTTCCACCCTCGAGGACGAGAATGAGATAGAGCAGAAATGCGCAGCCTTTATAAAGCAATTCAACCTCCCACTCAAGAAACTATGACCTCAGAAATCCCCACCCCCCTGGAGCAGCCGGCGGAGACAATCACCGGTTGCCGCGCCCTTACTATAGGGCTTCCAACCTGCGACAGCCCATCGGAGCGCCGATTCCCGCTGACCCCCGAGGCAGCCGGTCAGCTAATAGAGCGCGGATTCCGCATCAAGATGCAAGAGGATGCGGCTTCATGTATAAACTACACTAACAATCAGTATATGCGCGCGGGGGTGGAGGTGACCACCAGAGCCGAAGCTTTCGGGTCTGATATAGTGATCTATCTCGCTCCGCCGGATGTGGCCGATGTGAGGAAGATGCGCCGGGGTGCCATGCTTCTGACACTCCTGCACCCTGAGCGTCAGGACCGCGAGGCGGTCAAAGAGTTGCTCCGCCGCCACATCATTGCAATAGCAATAGATCTCATAGAGGATAAAGGGGGGTGCACACCCTTTGCCGACATCCTCTCAGAGATCGATGGACGTGCCTCGGTGGCGATGGCCTCGTCGCTCCTTGCCGACGGCGCAAGAGGCAAAGGTATATTGCTCGGAGGCGTGGCCGGGATCATCCCTTGCGAGGTTCTCATCATTGGTTCGGGGATAGCCGCGGCTGCGGCCGCGAGATCGGCGATGGGACTCGGTGCGATGGTGAGGATGTATGACAACGACGTCTACTCTCTCCGCAGGGCCTCGCAGGAATTGGGCCCTTGGGTGGTGAGCTCCACACTCCATCCCCACACGCTCGAGAACGCCTTGCGTAGTGCTGATGTGGTGATAGTTACTCCCACAGATACCCCTTTCACTGTCAGCAGCGAATTGATGAGCGTTATGAAGCGGGGAGTGCTCTGCTTTGACCTCACATCCGGCGAGGGGAGTGCCTTCCCGGCAATGGAGGCCGTGGATCTTGCCGACGCCTTTGCTGTGAAGGACTCCGCCGGGAGACAGGGGCGTCAATGCTTCACTCATGCCGGTTGCGCGGTTGCGCGCACGGCTGCGATGGCCATGAGCAATACGTTTCTCACACTGATGTCGTCGATAGTGAGTTGCGATGGTATCAGTAATGCCCTAAAGCTCCTGCCCGGAATGCAGAAAGCCACATTCACATTCTTCGGACGGATCGTAAACCCACAGATAGCGCGTGCCACAGGGATGCGCAATGTAGACATAAGTATATATCTCACTCTCTCCTGATATTGAAATCGACTGATGGCAACTAAAAGAAAATTTTATGTAGTCTGGAATGGACTGGCTACCGGAGTATTTGATTCATGGGAGGAGTGCGAGCTGCAGGTGAAGGGTTATCCCGGTGCACAATTCAAGAGTTTCGACAATCAGGAGGATGCGGTGAGGGCCTATCGTGGCAACCCGGATGACGAACTCGATATCCTAAAGGCAATAGCCTCAGGGCCGGCAAAAAAACCAGACTACTCCGAGTTTCCCGAGATTGAGCTCGACTCGCTCGCAGTCGACGCAGCCTGCTCTAAGAATCCCGGGCCGGTTGAGTATCAGGGAGTGTGGGTGCGCACCGGCGAAAGGATTTTCCATGCCGGACCCTTTGAAGATGGGACTAATAATATAGGTGAATACCTTGCCTTAGTGCACGGATTAGCTCTTCTTCAGCAGCAAGGGCGCTTCACCACCCCTATCTATACTGACTCCAAAACCGCACGTTCATGGGTGAGAAACCGCTGCCCCAAGACCTCGATTGTCCGCACCGAGAAAAATGCCCGCTTATTTGAACTCATGGATCGTGCCACCATCTGGCTGCAGACACATCAATTCTCCAATCCCATCCTCACATGGGACACTCCGAAATGGGGGGAGATACCTGCAGATTTCGGTCGTAAATAGTATATACCGGATCCGGCGAAGGGTGGAGGAATAGACTTCCTCTCTTCAAATAATTCCATTTGGGACTTAAACTGTTATTATCGTAACAAATAAGTAGCGGAATACGCCGGTAAATGAACAAAAAATTGAATCAAAAAGGGAGCCGAAAATGGATCGTGGAAGGGCCGAAAATGAGAGGAAAATGAAAATTTCGGGACGGTAATAAAACAATAGGCACAGCAGATTGGTTATTCTTATAACACGTTTCAATTATTGATAAGACTATGCAATTTCGCAGACTATTCATCACTCTACTTACCTCTGTGTGCTCCCTTGGAGCAATGGGTCAGACTACCATAGAAGATGGGAGTGTGGTGACTCTTGAACAGTGTCGCCGGATGGCACTCGAAAACAATAAGCAACTGCGCCGGTCGGCACAGCAGATCAAGGTGGCAGGCTACGAGAAGGATCAGGCTTTTGCCGCCTATCTCCCCTCGATAGATTTCGCCGGGGGTTATATGTATAATCAGAAAGAGATTTCGGTTATAGGGTCCGACCAGTATCTTCCCATCAAGAATTTCAACCCTGAAACCAAGGGCTACGAATTTGCGGTGGTGAAAAATCCCATGAACGGCGAGCCGATTTTAGTCAATGGTCAGCCTGTTCCGGAGCAAGTAGCTTTCCTCCCCAAAGAATCGTTGACATTCGATATACACAATGTGGTATTTGGTGCCTTCACCCTTACCCAACCAATATTCATGGGTGGTAAGATAGTGGCAATGAACAAAATTACGGGCTATGCCGAGCAGCTTGCCACCGCACTCCATGAGAGCGCGGCGCGCGATGTGGTCTATGCTGTGGATGCCGCCTACTGGCAGGTGGTGTCGCTCAAAGCCAAGCAGAAACTCGCCGTGAGCTATGTGAATCTCCTCGACACTCTCTCTCGCAACGTGCGCCTGATGGAAAAGGAGGGAGTGGCAACCCGGCGCGACATGCTCGCCGTGGATGTGAAACTCAATTCCGCACAGGTCGACCTCGCGAAGGTTGACAATGGTCTTGTGCTCTCGCGCATGGCACTCGCTCAGGTGTGCGGACTCCCGGTCCACACAATCTTTACCCTCGCTGATGAGGATGCCACAAATGTTGCGTCGGAGGTTCCGGTCGCCGCTACCTACGATATGCAGCAGGTCTATGCCTCTCGCGACGATCTGCGTGCGCTCGAGATGGGTGTGAAGATCTATAAGGAAAAGGAGAATGTGGCTCGAGCCTCAATGATGCCAAACCTCGCATTGGTTGGCACGTATTCATTCTCCAATCCTAATATGTATGACGGCTTCAAGAAAAACTTCAATGGCGCATTCTCTGTCGGAGCGATGCTTACAGTACCTATCTGGCATTGGGGTAGCAACTACAATAAACTCCGTGCAGCTAAAGCACAGACCGTAGCCGCAAGGATAGAGCTCGAAGACGCCAAGGAGATGGTGGATCTGCAGGTGAGTCAGGCAGCCTTCAAGGCTCAGGAGTCGCTCAAGACCTACAGGATGACGCAGACCAACCTCGAACAGGCCAACGAAAACCTCCGCTGTGCCACCTTCGGTTTCCGCGATGGTGTAATGACCGTCGACGATGTGATGGAGGCTCAGACTGCTTGGCTTAAGGCCCATTCAGAGAATATTGACTCGCGGATTGATGTCTACCTTTGCGATGTCTACCTCTCGAAGGTGCTCGGCCGTCTTGATGTGCCGGCTACCGGTAAATGATCCTCAGAAAAAATTCATAAGAAATAAATAATCGTAATCAACATACTTCAAATCATACGTTATGTCAGATAAGAATGTTGGCGCCGGAGCTTCGGCCGAACAGCGCGAAAATCGTATTCTCATGGTGTCACTCGGTGTACTGTTCCTGATATGTGTGGCACTTGCAGTGATAGGCTTCTGCTTCATCAACAAGCCTGATGAGATAGTGGAAGGTCAGGCCGATGCTACCTCAATAAAGATCTCAGGGAAACTTCCCGGACGAGTGGCAAAAATCTATGTCCACGAAGGAGATATGGTGAAGGCAGGCGATACGCTCGTGCATATCCATTCCTCGCTTGCTGATGCACGCCTTATGCAAGCTGAGGGGATGGAGACAGTGGCCCGCACTCAGAACCAGAAAGTAGATGCCGGCACCCGCAGCCAGATCATCCAGGGTGCCCGCGACCTTGTGGCGCAGGCTGAGGCTGCCGTGGGGATTACGAAAAAGACCTACGATAGAATGGAAAACCTCTTCAAAGAGGGGGTGGTCTCCGAACAGAAGCGCGACGAAGCCAAAGCGGCATATGAGGGTGCTTTGGCAGCCCACAATGCAGCTAAGAGTCAGTTGAGCCTCGCTCAAAGCGGAGCCCAGAAAGAGGACAAGGAGAGCGCTGCCGCCATGGTCAATGTGGCCAAGGGTGGTGTGGCTGAAGTGGAGAGTCTGCTTGAAGATCAATATCTCCTCGCTCCTTGCGACGGGCAGATCGATCAGGTGTATCCTGAGGAGAGCGAGCTGGTATCGCTCGGGGCTCCAATCATGAGCCTGCTCAAGATAAGCGACAAATGGGTGACCTTCAACGTCCGCGAGGAACTTCTCAATGACATGCCGCTGGGTGGAGAGATTGAAATCATGATCCCCGCTCTCGACCGCCGCAAGGTGAAAGCCAAGATATTCTATGTCCGCGACCTCGGCAGCTACGCCACCTGGCAGGCCACAAAGGCTACAGGGCAATGGGACAGCAAGACCTTTGAGGTCAAAGTCCACCCGCTTGACACTATCCCCGCTCTTCGTCCCGGCATGACCGCTGTCTATTTCAAGAAATAACATTCCACCAGCTACAGAATTCACTCACAAATCCCCGTGCAGATGCTACTCGAAGTCATAAAGCGCGAACTGCGCCGGCTCACCTCACGCAAGGTCTACATATTTATTATGCTTATCTTGCCGCTGGGTTGCACCTTCTATTTCCTCAATCTGATGAACGAAGGGTTGCCGCTGAAGATACCGGTGGGGATGGTGGACCTCGACCACTCGTCGCTGTCGCGCCAGGTTGGGCGTGCGCTTGATGCGTCCGAACTCATTGATATCAAGGATGATTCCGAGAGCTTCTATGAAGCGATGCAGCGAGTGAAAAGCGGCGAATTATTCGGATTTTTCCATATTCCGGCAGATTTTGAGAAGAAGTCGCTTACAGGTGAGAAACCCACACTGGCATTCTACTCCAATATGTCGATATTCGTTCCGGGGTCGCTCTCATTTAAGGGCTTTAAGACTGTGGCCGTTACGACAAGTGGAGGCATCGTCCTCACAACTTTGGTGAGCGTGGGCGCCGATGAGCAGGTGGCCAGCGAGCTGATCCAACCGATGGCTATAAAGGCTCATCCGCTTGGCAACCCCTGGGCCAACTATTCGATCTATCTCTCGCAGTCGTTCCTTCCATGTCTGTTAGCGCTGTTTGTGATGCTCACTACTGTATTCAGCGTGTGCCGCGAGCATAAGACAGGCAGTTCGATAGAGTGGCTGCGCACCGCAGGTGGAAATATGGGCGTGGCTCTGGCCGGGAAACTAATCCCTCAGACTGTGATATTTACGGCCGTGGGCATCGCAATCCAGGCTGTGATGTTCAGATTCATGCATTTTCCGCTCAACAACCATCCGGCTCACATGATCTTCGCTATGCTACTGCTTGTGACTGCGAGTCAGGGATTTGCCCTTCTGGTGATCGAACTCCTCCCCAACCTGCGCTTAGCGCTGAGTATAGTATCGCTCGTTGGCATACTCTGTTTCTCGATCGCGGGCTTCTCTTTCCCGGTCGATAAGATGTATGGCGGGGTGGCCATCTTCTCCTACCTGCTCCCTATCCGCTATTACTTTCTTATCTATATTGACCAGGCACTCAACGGAATACCACTCTATTACTCACGTATTTACTACATAGCGCTGCTCATCATCACCGTTCTACCGGTAGTGGGGCTCAAGAGACTCAAGAAGCAGTGTCTCGACCCCGTGTATGTGCCCTGATGCCCCATTATTCTAAAAACTTCTCCATGCAATGAAATGGTTTACTGACATATTCCGCGTGTGGCGCCGGGAGACACGATTGGTGTTTACCGACATCGCAGTGCTCCTCTTCTTCTTCGGGCTCCCGCTGGCCTATCCGATCGTCTACACTCTGATCTACAATCCTGAGGTGGTGAAGAAGATCGACACTGTAGTGGTCGACAATTCGCGCTCGGCAGAGAGCCGCGAACTCGTCAGGGAACTTGGTGCAACTCAAGGAGTTCATGTCGTAGGCTATGCCTCAGACCTCGCCGAAGCCAAGCGAGCCATGATGGAGAAGAAATGTTATGGTGTGCTCGAGATCCCCTCTGACTATGGGGTTAAGATTGGGCGTGGCGAGCAAGCTATAGCCTCGCTCTACTGCGACATGTCGCTGCTCATCCGCTACAGGCAGTATCTCTTCTCGTCGACCGATGTGCAGATGAACGAAGTGCTCCGCATCACTGCAGAGCGTCTCGCCTCAGGAGGCCTTCTCACATCCGGGCTGGAGGGACTGCCGGTCAACACTCAGGCAAACTTTCTTGGCAACCCCTCGCAGGGATTTGCGTCGTTTATCATGCCTGGTATCGTGGTGCTGATCTTGCAGCAGAGTATGCTCTTGGGTATCACTCTTATAGCAGGCACAGCACGCGACCGTCGCCGACGCAACGGCGGGGTGGATCCCTTGGCCTACAATGCCGGACCGCTCGCCACTGTGCTGGGAAAGTCGCTCTGCTACATGATGATTTACCTCCCGGTGAGCTACTATATCCTTGAGGTGGTGCCCTGGATGTTTTCGCTCCCGCATGTAGGTCAATTTGGCGAATTCATGCCGCTGATATTTGTGATGCTGTTGGCCACAACCTTTATGGGGCAGACGTTTCAGGTGTTTGTCCGCGAGCGCGAGTCGAGTCTCTTGGTGATAGTCTTTACATCCGTCGTATTCCTTTTCCTCTCAGGTCTCACATGGCCGCGCTATGCGTTCAGCAAATTCTGGTATATGATTTCAGAACTAATCCCTGCCACTCTCGGCATGGAGGGATTCATACGCATCAACAGCAACGGCGCTACTCTTGCCGATGTGAGCCACTACTATCACGGACTTTGGTGGCTGACAGCTCTCTACTTTGTCACAGCTTTGATACTCCGTTATTTCGCCGATAGGAAAGTGTCAAAATCTCATGCCTACAATGAAAGTGAAGGAAGAGTAAGTGGCGAAGTGAGTAAATGAAGAGTTGAAATAAAGGAAGCCGTTGAAGCGTGCTTGCATTGATGCAAACAAACGGCGGTAGTTGTAGACAGCGCTCAGCGACACCTTGTAGTTATTAGCCACAAGAAGGCGCTTGCCATCAGTGTCATCCTCCGATGTGCGCTTAAATCCGAGTGCCATCATGGATGTAAGGTTGAGAATCCAACCCTTTCGCGGGAACACCCAAGTGCGACCATAGCCACCGAGAGCCGCGAGGTCGCGATAGTGGAGTGTGTAGCGTGTGTTTGACAGTGGGAGGTAGGAAAGCATTTCGGGCGGGAGCGACGAGAAATCCATGTTGAAATTCTGCTCAGCATAGTTGATACCTGCAATCGCAGTGCCAGCTGTGCGCTTCTGGTATTTTGAGAAACTATAGGCCGCCGAGTGGGAGTAGCGGTTATGGTTGAAAAAGTAGTAGGCATCCAATGTAGAGCTATTTACCCTCACATTATCGAAATGGAAGCGGAAATCGTGGCCATCGTTGTAATCACCCAGATGTGTGAGTATCATGCCTCCGTCAGATGAAAGATTGCTATAGTTTATGGTGAAACGTGAGCAGGAGAAGTCGAAATTGAAGGTGTGGCGCTTGGTGCGGTTATCAAAAAGGCGGTTGACATTCCACATATATCCCACGCTCACGGCCATGAAGCTGAGATAGGCACCGGCATCCATAAAGAGATCAGAGTGCATGTCGAGGCGTGAGTTTTTAGGGAAAAACATAGTCTGGGTTTCGACCCAACCGATTGACTTGCCTTGGAGTTTCCAGTTAGTGCCCGTGCCCACCACATAGGTGGTATCGTAGGAGTTGAAAGTGCGGTCTCCCCAGTTATAGACGCTGAGCGCAAAGCGAGGGACAGCGGGGTAGTAGATAGTAGAGTCGTGGATTTGAAACCTATTGTCAATAAGTTGCTTGACCCAGCGGGTGGAACTTTTCTTCTGTTGAGCAGGTTCCTGCGTTGTGACAGGAAGGGACTCTTCGGACGCAGTGGCATGAAGGTGGACTGCTCCAAGGAGAGCCAAAAGCAGGGTAAGAAATATGTTGCCAAGCCGAAGTGCCGCCATTTTTCTCGCAGAGAATAATAATTCAGCTACAAATTTACGAAAAATCGCAGATAAAATCCACCTTAGGGCTTCGAACAGTTGAAAAAATCAATCTCGTGGTGCAAACGGTAGCTCTATTTTTGGGGTTTTAGTTTGTTGTTTGCGAAAAAGTTGCGATATTTGTGCTTATAAAAGACTGCTGATGTGATTCGCTGCGGAGACTCTTTGATCCACTCGACGTTTTCAGCGGTCTTTTTTTCAATTTTCTGCTGCCGGTGATGTATCATGCCGTAAACAGGCAGTGTTACATCGTTTAGTATTCTTGCACAAAATAACCAAAATTGTGATGACAATAGGACCATTTCCATTTCCAGTACTTGTTTTTTCAATAATCTTATTTATAGTTTACCTCCATAAGCATCGTCGCAAGATTAGAAGCGTCTCTGACCCATATATGGAAGAGAAGCGACAACTTGAATTTTCGATTATTAAGCGGGTGGTAGATCAACATGAAGATTGCACTGCAGAGGTGGTCAATCTGATGGTGAAGGGCTCCCGACGCGTCAAGATAAGCCACAGGCTTAAGCCGGGAGACAGGGTGGAGTTGCGTTTGGGCAAGGAGGGGGTGGAGCTCTTTGCTGAGGATAGATACCTGGCAGACCTGTTTTTGCTTCCTGAAGACTCCCGTATCCCGGGGATATTGCGTGATGGCATCACCTATGAAGCTTTTCTTGGCGGTCGCGATAAGGTGCTGAGTTTCAACCCAGAGGCCGACTTCATCTCCATCATAGTATTCTACAAACTTCCCGGTGTTCCACCCGTCAAAGTCGATCTCAAGTAGGAAATGAAACGAAAATGAAAAATGTAAAATGAGGAAAAATTGGTGGGATTTGCTTAATTCATAGAAAAATATTATCTTTGCGGCGCTTTGCGCATTGAGTAGCGCAGGCAATTTGAATTAACCTTATTTATTAACCTATTTATTAAATGACTGAAGAAGTTAAAAACTCCCCAATCGCAGACTTTGATTGGGAAGCCTATGCCAATGGTGAGACCAAAGGCGAGAAGACTCGCGAGGAGCTTACCAAAACCTATGATGAATCGCTCAACACTGTGCGCGACAAGGATGTAATCGAAGGTACCATCATCTCGCTCAACAAGCGCGAGGCTGTGGTTAACATCGGCTACAAGAGCGACGGCATCATCCCCATGAGCGAATTTCGCTACAACCCTGACATCAAAGTGGGCGACACCGTAGAAGTTTTCATTGAAAATCAGGAAGACAAAAAGGGTCAGCTCATCCTTTCTCACCGCAAAGCCCGCGCTGCCCGCTCTTGGGATCGCATCAACGAGGCTCTCGAGAAAGACGAAGTCATCAAGGGCTACATCAAGTGCCGCACCAAAGGTGGCATGATCGTCGATGTGTTCGGCATCGAGGCATTCCTCCCCGGCTCTCAGATCGACGTTAAGCCCATCCGCGACTACGATATCTTCGTGGGTAAGACCATGGAATTCAAGGTAGTCAAGATCAATCAGGAATTCAAGAATGTAGTGGTAAGCCACAAGGCACTTATCGAGGCCGAGCTCGAGCAGCAGAAGCGCGAGATTATCGCCAAGCTCGAGAAGGGTCAGGTGCTCGAAGGCTCTGTCAAGAATATCACCAGCTATGGCGTGTTTATCGACCTTGGTGGTGTCGACGGTCTTATCCACATCACAGACCTCTCTTGGGGCCGCGTAAGCCACCCCGAAGAAGTGGTTCAGCTCGACCAGAAGATCAATGTGGTTATTCTCGACTTCGACGACGAGAAGAAGCGCATCGCTCTCGGTCTGAAGCAGCTCCAGCCCCATCCCTGGGATGCTCTCGACTCTGAGCTCAAGGTTGGCGACAAAGTCAAGGGCCGCGTAGTTGTTATGGCCGACTATGGTGCTTTCGTAGAAATCGCACCCGGTGTTGAAGGTCTCATCCACGTCAGCGAAATGTCTTGGAGCCAGCACCTCCGTTCAGCTCAGGACTTCCTCAAGGTTGGCGACGAGATCGAAGCTGTAATCCTCACTCTCGACCGCGAAGATCGCAAGATGTCGCTCGGTCTCAAGCAGCTTAAAAATGATCCCTGGGAGAATATCGAAACTAAATATCCCGTTGGGTCGAAGCACACTGCCAAAGTGCGCAACTTCACTAACTTCGGTGTGTTCGTTGAAATCGAGGAGGGCGTAGACGGCCTTATCCACATCAGCGACCTCTCTTGGACTAAGAAGGTGAAACACCCCAGCGAGTTCACCCAGATTGGTGCCGACATCGATGTTCAGGTGCTCGAAATCGACAAGGACAACCGTCGTCTCTCTCTCGGCCACAAGCAGCTCGAGGAGAATCCCTGGGATGTATTCGAGACTGTCTTCACTGTAGGTTCTGTTCATGAAGGCACTATCATCGAGATGGTAGAGAAGGGCGCTGTGATCGCACTCCCCTACGGTGTTGAAGGCTTCGCCACTCCCAAGCATCTCGTGAAAGAAGATGGCTCGAAGGCTCAGCTCGATGAAAAGCTCGACTTCAAGGTGATCGAATTCAACAAGGATAGCAAGCGCATCATCCTCTCCCACAGCCGCATCTTCGAAGATGAGCAGAAGGGCGAACGCGCTGAGGCAGCTCCCAAGAAAGCAGCATCGCGTCGCGGTGGCAACACTCGTCGCGCAGCTGAGGAAACTCCTGCTCTCAATGCTCCCCTCGAAAAGACCACTCTCGGTGACCTCGAGGCACTTGCTGAACTCAAGCAGAAACTCGCAGGTAAATAATAACCTGACGATAAGCAATATCTACCCAATCGCGGGAATCCACTCCGGGTCCATAGTGTGGCCGAGCGGATTCCCGCTAATTTTTATGGATTTTTCAAGCACTTACAACTTTTTCGCGATTTTTCCATACCTTTGCAGATAATACTTCCTCGATGAGCATTGATCTCAGCGCTCCGGGGCTCGAAAAGATTCAGAAGATGAAAAAGACATTTATTATATTGGCCGCATCTATAGCTTTTGTGGCCATTGAAAGCGGATGTTCCGGCAAAAAAAGCGATGCAGGGGCAGAGTCTGAAGTGGTAGAGGCGCAAAACTCCCAACTTGGCAATCTTATCTCCTCAGGTAATATTAAGGAGATGACCGCCGTGGCCGACAGCATGTCGCTCTTCGTAGACGACTTCACTCCTCAGCAGACCGTGCAGGTGCTCACGGCCTTCATCTCTATCCACGAGGACGCCGCTGCAAAAAATGAGCGTCGCCGCGACCTCGAGACAATGCGCAAATATGTGGATGTCTACGATATAGCCCTCAGTGTGAATCCCAAAGATACACGTGCGGCGTTTGCTAAAGCCCAGCGCGATTCGCGGGGAATCGACTTCGATGCTGTGGCGATAGAGTTTCGCGACAGGCTCCAGCAGTATGATGCAGCTCAGGTTGGGTCTGAGCAGGTTGTGGAGCGTAACGACAGCGTAAAGGCTTCTGTCGACTCTACTTCTGTTGAGACCCAGGAGATTCCGGCGGTGCATCGTCCTGCTGAGTAAAATAATGCAGATCAGCTTGAGAAACCGTCAGGTTGATAGGCAATGCCTACCCTCGGGGTTAACTCACTTTAATCTAAAAGAAGCGGACTCTGCCGCTATGTAGAGGGTCCGAAAAGAGATAATAAATCCACTACACTTAAGAACTGACAACAGTGAAAAAATACAAATCAATCCTCTATTTCATAGCAGGAGTGGCTGTGATAGCCATCGTGGCGTTTGCCTTTTTCTATCCGGATGCTTCCGAGGGTAATCAGCTGCGCCAGCACGACACTCAGCAGGGTATCGCGATAGGCCAGGAGGCGAAAGCCTATGCCGAAGCAACCGGCGAAGTCTCCCGTTGGACAAACTCTCTCTTCTCAGGCATGCCTACATTTCAGATCTCACCCTCTTATCCTTCGGGTAAGCTCTTCGGGTGGATCAACACGGTGATGGGTCTCGGGTTGCCGACACCTTCGTCGCTCATAGCCATGATGATGCTCGGCTTCTTCATATTGCTTCTGTCAATGAGGATGCGATGGTATGTGGCGCTGATAGGAGCGATAGCCTACGGATTCTCCTCCTACTTTGTGATAATAATAGGTGCCGGTCATATTTGGAAATTCATCACCCTGGCCTATATCCCGCCTACGATAGCCGGTATAGTACTCTGCTATAGAGGTAAATATCTTGCCGGTGGAGCGCTTGCCGCGCTCTTTGCCATGATGCAGATAGCCTCCAACCATGTGCAGATGACCTACTACTTCCTATTTGTGGTGCTCGGGATGATGATAGCCTTTCTGCTCCATGCTCTCCACCACGGCTCGCTGCGGCAGTGGGGACTCTCCACCGGTGTGCTTGCCATAGCCGCCCTCTTGGCTGTAGGCGCCAATGCACCGAGTCTCGATCTGACTTACAATTATTCTAAGGAGACAATGCGTGGACGCCACAGCGAACTCTCCTCCTCCCAGCCCAACACCCAGGCTACATCAGGACTCGACAAGGACTATATCACCCAATATAGCTACCAGCCATCCGAGACTTTCTCGCTGCTGATACCGAATATTAAAGGTGGTGCTTCGGCAAAACCTGAGAAGGGCTCTATGGTTGCGCTCGATCTTGCATCGCTTCCGGAAGCCACCGATATGGCGGCCGAAGGGAAGATCGATGGTCTCCAGCAGCAATATCTCGGATATATGAGTCAATATTTCGGCGACCCGGAGGGGACCAACGGACCTGTCTATATTGGGGCGCTGATTTTCGCCTTTTTCCTCCTCGGCTGCATCATAGTTGAGGGGCCGATGAAGTGGACGCTCGTAGTGCTTACTATCTTCTCGATACTCCTTGCCTGGGGGCGCCATGCCATGATAGTCACTGACCTGATGCTCTCGATAGCTCCGATGTATTCCAAATTCCGCACCGTGGAGAGTATCTTAGTGATTGCCGAATTTACCATGCCGCTCCTTGCTGCTATGGGTCTTCAGCAGTTACTCAAAGAGTCCAGGCCATGGACGCGCTATCGCAAGGCGGTCTATTGGAGTTTCGGCATCACACTCCTGATTTGCGCGATAGGCTTCTGTATCCCCGAAATATTCGGAAGTGCCATCACCGACAATGATCGCGCAATCGACAGCTATATCAGCAGCGCTCTATCGCAGCAGGGCTATGACGCCTCGGCCATACGTTCTTTCAGCTTGCAGAACCCGGTGATATTTACCGCGGTAGAGAATCTGCGCCTTGGTCTTCTGAGTGCAGACGCCTTGAGAAGTTTCATGATAGTGGGCGTGGGGTTTGTCATCACGATGCTCTATATGCGCAACAAGTTATCCTCCTGGCTCATGGCAGCGATAGTGGGTGTGGTGGTGCTTCTCGACCTCTATTCGGTCAACAAACGCTATCTAAACCATGAGAGCTTCGTTCCGGCGCAGCTCACCGTGGGCGCTCCTGTGGCAAAGACTGCAGCCGATGAGATTATTCTCGCCGACACCGATATGAACTACCGTGTGATGGATATCCCACGTTTCTTCAGTGCCGATCCCTCCTGCTATCACAAGATGATAGGTGGATATCATGCTGCGAAACTTACTCGCTACCAAGATTTAATAGATCGCCATCTCTCTCACTTCACACAAGGAACTGAGAGCGATGCCGACTGGAATGTGCTCAATATGCTCAATGCACGCTACATCGTCGACATGGGTGGCAACGTGCTTCGTAACCCCGAGGCCTATGGTAATGCATGGTTCGTGAATGGGGTGAGCTATGTCAGCACCCCTGACGAAGAGATGGCCGCCCTCTCGACTATCAATCCCCGCTCCATGGCAGTGGCCGACAAGAAGTTCAAAGAGATACTCGGAGCTTCGAGCGCAGTGAGCCCCGGCGACACCATCTATGAAATATCTTATGCACCCAACAAGCTGACTTATAAGGCAAAGAGTGCCAAGGGTGGTGTGGCTGTATTCTCGGAGGTCTATTTCCCCTGGGGATGGCATGTGACCATTGATGGTAAAGAGGCTACCCCCGGAAGAGTCGACTACATCCTCAGAGCGCTCAAGATCCCTGCCGGGAGCCATGAAATCACCTTTACCTTTGACCCTGACCGCCTCCACACCGCCGATATGATAGCGCGTGTGAGCATCATTCTCATCTATATCGCAGCTGTTGCAGCATTGGTAGCTGCCGGCTATCTGCTTGTGAAAAAGAATGATAGGGATGACGATGAAGGAAAGCAAAGCAATGCTGAGGTGAAGCCACTGGATTGAGGATGCTCTTCGGATGGATAAAAAAATTGTGGCGAAGCAGGGGGTTCGGTGTCCATTCCCCCTTTGCCTATCGTTTTATCACTCGTGTGCTTCGCGAAAAGGGTGTCTATTACTGCTATCCGTCGCTAAAGCAGATTTCGGTCGACGGGCGTGAGTATCGCGATTTCAAACTGCTATTCAGATTGATCTGCGATTTTTCACCAGACCATGTCTGCATTGCAATAGGGGAGGGGGATGATGAAGCGGAACGGGCAGTTGTTGCCGCCGCCGATTCCCGTATCAAGATCACCTCTGTAGAAAGATTTACTGAGGAGACCGAGAGATCTGACAGGCCCCTTATCTACATAAGAAAAGACCACCCGGAAGCTTCAGGCCTGATGAAAGCTGTTTTGCGACGAGGAGGCATGTTGGTGCTCC
The DNA here is from genome assembly GCA_964619395.1 of uncultured Staphylococcus sp. GTDB lineage: Bacteria > Bacteroidota > Bacteroidia > Bacteroidales > Muribaculaceae > Duncaniella. The sequence continues at coordinate 16,291 of CAZUEY010000002.1, forward strand.
GTAACTTCAGCGGCAGTGTCGTCCCTGAGATCCGGGATGCACAGAAGGGTGTCATGACATTCTCCAATGGCGCAATGACGGTGATTGTCAGTCGCCCGGACCTGCCGCGCCAGGATTTTGAAATCTATTTCTGATCTATAAGTATCGGACCGTTAAGCCAACATTCTACCATCTCCAAGTTCAAAAATATTCATATCGGCTCAATTTCCGTCCAAATTTCGCTTCATTTACGACTCAAATACACTCCAAATCCTTCTAACCTTTAAAGATAATGCGCACCATCCCCGACAATTCAAAATTGACCGACGACTTCGATCTCTATCTGCAGATGGAGAAAGGGATGTCCGCAAATTCTCGCGAGGCTTACGGGAGGGATGTGGAGAAGTTGTTGCGATTCCTCGAGGATGAGAAGGTTGGACTCGCTGAGGTTGATATAGACATGCTCCGCATATTTGCAGGCACCCTCAACGACTTGGGGATAGCCCCGCGCTCCCGCTCGCGCATCATTTCCGGTATCCGCTCATTTTTCAGATTTCTCACCATCGATGGCTATCTCGATGTCAACCCCGCCGAGCTACTCGAGACCCCAATGATAGGCCTTCATCTTCCCGAGGTGTTGACGCTCGACGAAATCAACGACATGGTCGAGGCTATTGACCCCTCAAAGGCTGAAGCCTCTCGCGACAGGGCTATAATGGAGGTGCTTTATGGGTGTGGACTCCGTGTTAGTGAGCTGACTCAACTGGAGATGTCAAAGGTCTATGCTGACGAGGGGTACCTCGTGGTGCGCGGCAAGGGCAACAAGGAGCGTATGGTGCCCATGTCGGAGGTGTCGATTTATGAAATCGAACGCTATCTTGAGGAGTTCAGATCATGGCTTCCGGTGAAACCCGGTTGCGACAATATCCTTTTCCTCAATCGTCGTGGCGGAGCCCTCACTCGGGTGAGGATATTCCAGATAATTAAGGATTTAGCCTCTGCCGCAGGGATAAGAAAAAATATTTCGCCCCATACCCTCCGCCACTCCTTCGCCACCCATCTGCTCGAAGGGGGCGCCAATCTCCGCGCCATCCAGCAGATGCTCGGACATGAGAGCATCACAACCACCCAGATTTACATCCATCTTGACCGCTCGAGCCTTCGCGATGACATCCTCGCCTTCCATCCGCGCAACCGCCGCACGAGGTAGCGCAGTGAGGGGATGCTGTAAGAAAAAGGGGAGTATGTGATTGGTAAAAGATTGTTAAAAGCGGGGGCATAGAGTTGGGTATACCGATTTTAATAACTACCTTTGCAATACAACCGCGCAGACAGGAGTGTCGACCGGCCAGAATAAATTATGTCAACAAGATAATCAGGGTCTCGTAGCCTCAAGCCTCGGGATTCCTTATTTTTTAATACAAATAATCAAAACCACAAATAACTTACTGCCATGGCTATAACTTACATGACCAAGGAAGGTTACAAGAAAAAAATGGAAGAAATTGCGTTCCTCGAATCGGTGGAGCGTCCCCGCATATCTGCTGCTATCGCTGAGGCCCGTGACAAGGGCGATCTCTCTGAAAATTCCGAGTATGATGCCGCTAAAGAGGCTCAGGGTATGCTTGAGATGAAGATTGCACAACTCAAAGACCTCGTGGCCAACTCGCGCATCATCGACGAGAGCAACCTCAATAATGAAGAGGTGCAGATTCTTAACCGCGTTAAGATTAAAAACGTGGCCAACGGCATGACTATGGAATATACCATAGTTGCTGACTCCGAGGCTAATCTCAAGGAGAAGAAAATCGGTTCGAGCACTCCTATCGCACAGGGTCTTCTGGGGCATAAGTTGGGAGAGACGGTTGAAATCAAGGTTCCCGCCGGTCTCATGAAGTTCGAGATTGTAGAGATAAGTTTCTAACATCAAATCCCCCTGATACCGTCATGTCGACAATATTCAGCAAGATAGCAGCCGGAGAGATTCCTTCGTATCGTGTGGCTGCCGATGAGGAGCATTTCGCATTTCTCGATATCAATCCCCTCGCTGCAGGCCACGTGCTGGTGATTCCCCGCAAGGAGGAGGATTATATCTTCAATCTTGATTCTGAGGATTATACCAAACTGATGGCTTTTGCCCGGAAAGTGGCCAAAGCCATTGAGGCTGCAATCCCTTGCAAGAGGGTAGGAGTGGCAGTGATTGGTCTCGAGGTGCCTCATGTCCATATCCACCTCATACCCATCAACAGTGAGGCTGATATGAATTTCAGCAATAAGCTCCAGCTCCCCGCTGCGGAGATGGAAGCCATCGCAAAGGCCATCTCAGAAAAGTTTGAATTGCTCTGATAAGCAGTATACAAGCGATCGAAGAGGATAGTATTCAATGTCAAGCTATTGGCAAGATGTCAGCAGATAAGGTGAAATGTTGGGTGGAAGCCATGCGACTCCGTACGCTCCCGGTGTCCATGGCCGGCGTGCTCTTTGCTGCCGGCATCGGCCTGGCAACATGGCGCTTTCGCTTTATTCCAGCTATCCTGTGCCTGATATTTGCACTCCTTGCTCAGATCGCCTCCAATTTCGCAAACGAGTATTTCGATTTCAAAGCCGGTTTTGACAAGGTAGGTCGCGACGGACCTCGTCGCGGGGTTACAGAGGGTGATATCACTCCTGATGCCATGCGTGCCGCAACGTTTGCTGTCCTTGTCGTAGCCGCGATAGTTGGATGTCTGCTTGTAGCGCTTTTCGGCTCCTGGTGGATGGTGCCTGTAGGTATCGTTACCGTATTGGCCGCTATTGGTTATAGCGCAGGCCCTTATCCTCTTTCGCGTCATGGGCTCGGTGAAGTGGCAGTGATCTGCTTTTTCGGTGTCATCCCCGTTTGTCTCACCTACATCCTCATGGGTGGTGTCTTCTCATGGTGGCTTTTAGCCGCTTCGATAGGTCTTGGACTGATGAGTACCAATCTGTTGATTGTCAATAACTACCGGGATTTGGAGGATGATCGTGCAGTAGGTAAGCGTACTCTTGCTGTGAGAACCGGACGAGGAGTGATGCAGGCCATATATTTCGCCAACGGTGTTTTTGCCGTGTTGCTCACCCTCCCCATCTGGCTTATGTCGATGAGTCTTTGGTGGATAGTGCCTCTGGTGTATCTTGTGGCCCATATCCTTCTCTATAGGGAGCTCTCGCGAAGAGAAGGAGCTTCCCTCAACCCTCTGTTAGGCCTGACAGCAATGCTGATGTTCGGTTACTCACTCGCCTACGTGGTGTGTGTGCTTCTGACTTGAATTTGAATACTGACCTGAAGTCCCCCTTGACGCAATGAAAGAATTTACAGCCTGGTGTAAGCGCTACCTCTCTCTCACCCTCCTTGCCTCGATAATAATTGGGGCGTGGGTGCTGTTTTTCAATGAAAACTCTCTGCAGCGCACTGTGGAGCAGGAGAAACGCATTGATGAACTCACAGCGCAGATTGCCGACGCCACCGACACGCTCGAATATTATCGCAAACTCAATCATTCGCTGGATACTGACAAGGAGACCCTTGAGCAGATAGTGAGAGAGCAATACCACATGCAGCATCAGGATGAAGATGTATATGTCTATGAGTAAGAAAACAAACCATAAATTATCTCCGGGGCAGCCGGCCGTTTCCGCCGGGCTCAGAGCACGCATAGCTGCAGTGCTTGCAAATTTTGGACTTCTCGCCATTATGGTGGCGGCGCTTTTCCCGCTGCTACGATTGGACAACTCAAGTATGAGATATATCTATGTTGCCGGGGCAGCCCTGCTCGTCGCGGGACGAATAGTGACCCCCAAGGTCAAGGATATGCCTCTGCGACTCCGTCGATTGATAAGGATGGAATTCTGGACCGCGCTAATTTTTGTCGTGGGAGCTGTGTTTCTGTTTCTTCCCTCGGCCGGCCACACTGACTGGCTGGCTTTCACGCTTGCCGGAACCGTCCTCACCGTCTACACTTCGATAATGATACCACGCATAAAAAAATAGGCACTACGCAGGGGAAAATTGTAGCAATATTACTAACTTTGTCCCTCAAACGCACTGCAATAAAGGATGGCGCTATATCTCACAATAGATCAGGGTAACACAGAAGCCAAAATAGCACTTTGGCAGGACACGCAACTCATCGAGACTCTCGTTGAGGAGCGGCTGACACCATCTTCCGTGCAGACCTTCATCAATGGCCGTCAGCTTGCCGGCGCGATATATTGCTCTGTGGTGCAAAACAATGGCCCTGTCATCAATAAACTGAGCCACCTCGCGCGCTGTGTATACCGCCTCTCCCCCGGCACCCCCGTGCCTATCACCATTGACTATGCCACTCCCAAGACACTCGGTCCTGACAGAATCGCGGCCGCCGTGGGGGCATGGAGTGATTTCAAGGGGAGGAATATTTTGGTGATAGATGCCGGCACAGCCGTCACCTACGATTTCGTGGATGCCTCGGGGTGTTTCCGTGGTGGGAATATCGCCCCCGGGATCAGTATGGAATTGAAGGCTCTTAATCATTTCACAGCCCGTCTTCCTCTGGTGGAATTTCCGGAGGATATTGTCACACTCAAGGAAAAAATCATGGGGCGAAGCACTGCCGAAGCCATAACTTTGGGTGCTGTCTACAGTGTTGTAGCCTCCATAGGATATTATCGCAGCCGCCTGCCTGAGGATACCGTAGTGGTACTCGGAGGTGGATGTGGACACCATCTCGCTTCACTTTGCGACTTCGATGTGATAGTCGATGAGCATCTTGCAAGCAAGGGTTTAAACAGAATTTTGCTTTACAATGAAAATTAAACATCTCACCGTCACACTCCTCGCTGCGGTGATCGCTCTCGGAGCCTCCGCGCAGATGACCTCCAGTCCCTACTCGAAATTCGGATATGGTCTGCTTCGCGACAATGCTACCTCGGCTCAGCGCCAGATGGGTGGCGTGGGCTACGCAATGCGTTCAGGCCGCCAGGTCAATGTGATGAACCCCGCAGCCTATTCCGCTACTGACTCCCTGACTTTCCTCTTTGATATGGGACTTGACTTTTCTTCATTTACCCGCAAGGACGACACCGGAAAGCAGAGCGACTTTGGTGGCGGTCTGGACTATATCACCATGCAGTTTCCTGTCAGCAAGACAGTAGGTGTCAGCGCAGGCCTGCTGCCCTATTCGTCGGTGGGCTACTCGTTCGGTTCAACTATCGACAACGGTAATGCAAGCCATAAAGGCAATGGTGGTCTCAACCAGCTCTACGTGGGAGCCGGCTTCCGCCCCTTCGGGACACTCTCGATCGGTGCGAATGTCAGCTACCTTTTCGGTAATATTTTCAATGACGTCTACGCCAATCAGACCGGTGCCGAAGTAGGCAGCTCTCTCTTCGAACAGGTGATGGAGGTGAAGGATTTCCACCTCCAGTTTGGCGCACAGTACACTCTGAGGCTGTCAAGAAAAAATTCCGTGACCCTCGGCCTCACCTTCTCACCAGGTAAGTCGCTCCTGGGTAAAACATACGTTCTAAAATATGACACTTCTAAGGATAATGTGGCTGACACTATTGCTCCCGGCGTGGTGAGCCTGCGCAACCGTTTCTCGCTCCCTGACACCTGGGGTGCCGGTGTCGCCTATGAGTGGAACAATAAGCTCCACCTCGAGGCCGACGTCACCTACCAGAATTGGACGAAGGTGAAATATGACCAGCTCGAAGAATTCTCCCGCAGCCGATTCACCAACCGTTGGCGCACCGGCATAGGCGCAAGCTACCTTCCGGAGGCGCGCCTCCTCTCGGGATCTTTCTTCCGTCGCACCATCTACCGTATAGGTGGATTCTACAACCACGACTATATCACCGTGGGCAACGATGTGAAGGTCTATGACTATGGTGTCTCTTGTGGTGTAGGTCTCCCCACCCAGGGAAAGACTATTGTCAACATTGGTTTTGAATATCATAATCGCCGCGCATCTGAGGCCGCTCTGCTCAATGAGCATTATTTCAATGTGACACTTGGTGTCAACTTCAACGACCTTTGGTTCCGCAAGAGCAAACTCCAGTAAGTCGGCTCACTCCTCCCTCTATGCAATCCTCAGAGTCACCTTTGGCCGGAATGAGGCTTCTGCCGCTGATGTCAGCACTCACTGTCGGTGTGCTGATGATGTTCATGACTGCCTGCAGGGACTCGGATCCTGTCACCATGGGCGATGTCGACTCTGCGGAAGCCCCCACAATGCTGACCCGAAATGTCGAGACTCTTATCTCTGACTCGGGGGTTACTCGTTTCAGAATCAAGACTCCGGTGTGGTATGTCTACGATGAGGTAAGGGAGCCTTATTGGTTTTTCCCTGAGGGGCTGAAGCTTGAAAAGTTCGACCCCTTCTTCCGCACCGAGGCAACAGTGACAGCTGATTCGGCTACTTATTATAAGGACAGGCAGGTGTGGCAGCTTGACGGGCATGTGGATATCCGCAACGTCCTCAACGAAAAATTCCAGACCCAGCAGCTTTTCTGGGACCAACGTGCACATAAGCTCTATTCCGACTCATTTATCCACATAGAGCGCCCTGACAAGGTGCTTGAGGGGTATGGCTTTGACTCAAATGAGCAGCTTACTCGCTACACCATCCGCAATGTCTCCGGCATCTTCCCGGCGGGAGCTTTCAAGGGTGGCGATGAGGAGGCGCCCGCCACTGCTAATGATAGCATCGTTCACGCCCCTGCCATCCGGCCGCAGACAAGTCAGCCATCTCCCGCCACCACGCGACAGGTAGGTGCCCCACTCAAGGTTGTGGCGCCCAAGCGTGCTCTCCCTACGGGGCCTATGAGGTCTGCACCGGCGAAATCCGATGAGCGAGCTCGCTAAATCAGTGATGTAATAAGAAATCATAAATAACCCCTCTACCCGAAAAAATCATATTCTGACACCAATGTCCGCCTGGATAACACTTGCAGTCATATCTCTGATATTTTCAGCCCTCTTCTCCGGGACTGAAATAGCCTATATCTCAGCCGATCGTGTCCGTATAGGACTCGACACGAGCCGAGGTGGTATAATCAACGGTATCATCCGCCGCTATTATAGCCATCAGAATTTCTTTATCTCAACCATCCTTGTGGGCAACAATATTATGCTTGTCATCTACGGCATCGGTGCCGCAGAACTGCTGAAACCCTTTATTGCCCACTATATTACTGAAAACCAGGCTGCCATACTTCTGTTGGAGACCATTATCTCCACCCTTGTTATCCTCTTTACCGGCGAATTTCTCCCCAAATCTGTTTTCAGGATCAATCCCAATACATCGTTGAAGATTGCCGCCCTCCCGGTAGGGTTTTTCTACGTATTGCTCTATCCTATTTCGTGGTTTACCACCTGGCTTTCGAAAATGCTGATGAAGCTGGCGGGGGTGAAGGCAGAGGTGGCGCCACTCGGAGTGCTCTCCACTGCTGACCTCAATGATTACCTTGAGACAAAAATCGACGACCTCGAAAATCCGCAGGAAACTGAGGTGGAGAAGGAGGTGAAGATCTTCCACAATGCTCTCGACTTCTCTACAACCCAGCTCCGTGACTGCATGGCCCCCCGCAACGAGCTTGTGGCCGTCGATATCGACAATACTACTCGCCAGGAACTCTCGGACCTCTTCACATCTTCGGGCCGTAGCAAAATCCTGGTCTACAGGGATGATATTGATAATGTGGTGGGCTATGTGCACGTCTCTGAGCTCTTTGACCCTCAGAGTAATTGGAAGGAACAAATCAAGGAGGTGCTCTATGCTCCAGAGACTCTGCTTGCCAACACCATGATGCGCCGTCTGCTCAGCGAGAAGCGTTCGATGGCAGTTGTGGTGGATGAATTTGGTGGCACCGCCGGTTTGGTTACGCTCGAGGACCTTGTGGAGGAGATCTTTGGCGATATTCAGGATGAGCATGACAAAAATGGGATTGTCGCCACTGAAATTGCCCCCGGCATCTATGAGTTCTCAGGCCGCATCGAGGTGCGTACCCTTCGCGACGACTACCGGCTCGATATTCCGGAAGATGACGAATATCAGACTCTTGCCGGATATATAATGCATGTCACCGGGTCGCTCCCGGCTCAGGAGGAATCGATAGAAATTGATGGCATCATTTTCACCATCCTCAGCCGAAGCGCCACGCGCCTCGACCTTATCCGTGTAGAAATACCTAATGAATCTAAAACCACTGAAAATTGAAACATATCCGCTTCATACTGCTCTCATGTCTGGTGTTTTCAGGGCTGCTCCAGGCTCGCTCCGAAACTTTCGGCAAGATAAATAATCTGCCCGGCATCTCCGATGTCAACCATAGCCATGTGTCTAACATGGTTCAGGATGATCTCGGATTCCTATGGTTTGCTACATGGAATGGACTCGTGCGCTACGATGGTGACCGCTTTTACTATTTCCGCCCGGTTCTCAACTCCAACGGTGAGATCGACTCAAACCGTCTCTATAATCTTAAACAACTGGGAAGCAGGTATATATGGAATGCCTCTTCAGATAATAAACTGCTCATATACGATCGTCAGGAAAATATTTTCATCAACCTCACCTCCTCAATACCGGAGATATCTGACAAACTCGTTCAGAACATCACCCCACTTAAAAACGGAACTGTAAAGGTGCTCTTCCGCGATCAATCTTCAATGTCGTTCAGAGATTCAGATCCCCTTTCCGGTTACACTCTTACCCCCTCGCCTGAGAATTTCATAAAAGGATCGAAGAAGATCAGGAAGTTCCAGCTTTCCGGCGACGACGAATGGGTGATCACCGACAAGGGTGCGCGCGATCTTTCCAACGGCACTATCTGTAAGGGCAACTTTACGAGTGTAGAGAATGTGGGTGGTTACTCGCTTCTCGTCACAAGCGATGGCGCTATCGTGGATCCCCCCAGCGGGATGGCCGTGTCAGTGCCAACCGGCAATTTTGCCGGTCAGACAATCACCGGTATCCGTGTAGTAGGAAGCAGTGTGGTGCTCGGAAGTGAACGTGGTGTAGAATCTGTTGCCATGCCTACCAGAGAGAGAGTCTCATACTCCACTCGCCCCTCCAACTATATCTATAAGGATCTGAAATCACGTGTCTGGAGCTTCGGCGACGGTGATGAAGTAGTGATGATCCCCGATGTCAGGAAGGCATCATCGGTTGAGATACCCCTGGAGACCGTTGCCGAGCGCGATGTGATGAAAAATCCGCAGTTGATCCATGAGACCCCCGAGGGTACCATTATTTTGAAGACTCCCGGGAGTGCTCTTTCATTTTATGATGAAACTACTGCACAAATCCGTCCGTTGCGTTTTTACCGTGGTGGAAAACTTACAACTTTTGCACCCAAGCATATTAAAAAATTCCTTTCTGACTCCCATGGCAATCTCTGGCTTATCCACGATGATGGAACAGACTGCATAAGTTTCCACACAAAGCAATTTCACCTAATCCCAAACCTTTCAAAAAATGATACCCGCTCGCTCCTGCTCGACGGCAATGGCAAAATATGGAAGTCAGATGCCTCCGGTATGCTTTATGGCGGCCCTTCACCCTTAGCTACCGGCACTGCTTATTGCCTTGAGGAGAGCCCTGACGGTTATATCTGGGCCGGAACGAAGGGAAACGGTGTGTGGTGTATACCCGGCGGAAATCATGGTGGCTCACCCGTGAGATTCTCACGCGAATCAGCCCCTCCTTTCTATATCCCCTCCGACTCCATCTATGACATTGCCTTTGATAGTCCGGACAGGATGTGGCTTGCTTCCTACGGCGGTGGCCTGATTGTCGGTGAGCGCACATCAGGTGGTAATGGTAATTCGCCGGGGGGAGGTGTGTGGAATTTCAGAAAAATTCCCGTGCCTGCCTCGGCTCTCAAGGTCCGCAGGGTGATACCCTTGAGTCGTTCGCGACTTCTCCTCGCTACCACCGATGGTCTCGTCGTGGCTGATCTCACCGATGCTTCAACGCCACGTTTCTATGTCAACCGCTTCCGCAAGGATGAAGAGGGTCTCAAAGGCAACGATATCATGGATGTGGTGAAGGTTGGTGACCGCTACTTTGCCTGTGTGTTCGGCAGCGGTCTCAGCGAGATCATCTCCACCGACCTTTTCAGTGATTCACTGTCATTCCGTCACTACCCGATGACAGCCGGCGCCGACTCTGATCAAATCCGTGCTGCTGTCAACGATGGCAAAAATATTTGGGTGATGTCGGCTGCCTCGATATCATGTTTCAATACCGCCACCGGTACTTTCACCACCTACTCCTCAGATAGTTTTGTGGATGAAGTGGGCTTTTCCGAGGCTACTCCTATCATAGTCGACGGCCATATCATAGCCGGCACAAGTGAAGGCATCGTGGAGTTTGCCCCTGATGAACTCACCAATAGCGAATCGCTCAAACCTATGGTAGTCAGCGGTATCCGTTTCCAAAACGACAGTGATATACTTGCCCTCGACAATCCATCGTTGATAGAAATCGAGCCCCACCAGCGCTCCTTCTCCCTCTCGCTTTCAACAATGGAGTTCGATGACAGTCACATGGTGAATATCCGTTACTATCTCGATAATGGCGACGAAGGGTGGTCCTATGTCCGCGACATCCACCCGATGGTCAACTTCAGCAAGATTCTCCCCGGAACCCACAAATTGGTGATAGAGCGCAGAAAGGCTGATGGCACTTGGGTTGAAGCATGTCCTCCGATAACAATCAAGGTGCATCCCCGCTTCACAGAGACTGTCTTCTTCAAGATTATCATTATCTTGGCTGTGTTGTTCCTCATCCTCGGACTTGTCTACGCAGTGATCCACTTCCGCCGCCTCCACAAGGCAGTGCAGAGGAAGTATTCTCTGCTGATGACCTTGGACGATATCAATTCCCACATCGATGTCAAGGCTGAGGATATCCCTCAGGCTCTGAGTGTAGAAGAGGCCGACAGAAAATTCCTCGAGGATACTTCGCGAGTGATGGAGCGGAATCTCTCCAACCCTGACTTTGTGGTGGAGGATCTTGCCCGCGAACTCGGCATGAGTCGCACCGCCTTCTTCACTAAGATGAAGGCAATCACCGGTCTGTCACCGGTCAACTACATCAAGCAGTCGCGCATCAAACATGCCTTGAGTTTGCTTGAAAATGAGTCGCTTTCAGTGTCGGAGGTGGCTTACCGTGTGGGATTTGAAGACCCCAAATATTTCTCAAAGTGCTTCAAGTCAGAGGTGTCAATGACCCCTACGCAGTGGATCGATTCCCGCAACGACACTCAGGCAACGGAAGCACAACATCCATCTGTTGATGAAAAACAACCTTCTGCCACCGATAGCGCTTCTCCTCAATCTGACCCTCAGCCTCAAGCATCCTCAGCAGAAGAAGTAGCACCGTTAGCCGACAACAATATCTAAACTACAGGCTTTCATGTGGTTGTGTGTATTGTCCTTGCTTTTTGATAATCAAGTGGGGATAACAACTGCAAAATAGCGTAATAGATTGATTTCATATAGAATAGGGGGCATCGCAGCTGCGATGCCCCCTGCCTCTTTTGAACCCGGTGGGTTATGCCGGTTTCTGTTACCTAAAATCTGATACCTATTATCTTTTAACTTATATCTTTTTCTTACACCAATTTAGTAAATCTGACCGGCGACAAAATGCTGAAACTATTCTCAATCGGATAGCCGGCGGAGAAGGTCGTCAGGGCAGAATGTCGCCGCTGTCAGCGAATATTGATCTTACGGATCGAGACGCCTTTCTTCACGATATATATGCCGGCGGGAAGGCCTGCGGTAGAGTCTGCTATCCTGCGGCCACAGAGATCGAACACCATTGTAGGGCCTTCAATGTTATCCACCTGAGTCAGACCAAGAGCAGAATTTCCGTTAAATCCATCTTCGCCCTGCACTTCGAGCAGTGAGCTTTTGTAGTTGGTAAGTTCGGCTTTGAGAGGGGTGTTTATTTCATGATGATCATCATCTTTTGCATTATCAAACTGCCACTTGATATCACCTCCATCAGTGCGCCCGGCGAATTCTCCCACTATTTCGGGGACATCTTCGACTGCATCGGGAGTGCTGGTGTAGAAGCCGTCTGCAGTGTCGAAATTGCTGTAGGGCCAATTCCCTTTCACGCTCACGATCGATGCGGGTACCACCTCGCCACGCTCTGAGGCAAGGTAGGCATCGAACTGGGTGGCATGCTGAGTGTGATAGACAAGCGTAGGAGTATTTTCAGCGAAGATATTGTTGTAGGCCTTGGTCATACCCCCATCCTGACCCGAGAAGGTGCCTTTGAGATTATACTTGCCGGTGTTTTTATCGTAGGCATCGGTGCCTTGTCCGGAAATCATGAAGGGACGCTTCACATTTCTGAAATAGTTGTTCTCAATGAAGGCCGAGGACTCAGTGGTGTTTCCTATGCCATAGACAGCTACACCGTCGTAGTTATTGTAGATATGCGCGGTAGTGTAGTGCAGGCGGGGGCAGCGGGAGTCGGCGTGGTCAAACCAATTGTGGTGGAAGGAAATGCGCAGATTCTCCTTCTCGCCGGTAGTGCCACCGCATCCCATCACCTTGCCGCAGTCCACAAAGTGATTGAAAGCGATAGTGATGTCTGTGGAGTGGTATTTCATATCGATACTTCCATCTCCCTTCACCTGATCGGCATCAGAGCCGGGTTTACCATAGAAGAAGTCGATATTGTGGAGCCAGATATTGGTGTTGTCAGTATCCATAGAGATTGCGTCGTCGCCGAAGAGCATAATGGCTACATTACGGATCTCAATATTGTGGGAGCGCTTGAAGCAGATGCCGTAGCCATAGAGAGTGGCATCAGCACCAATACCCTCGAGGGTGATGTTTTCGATCACACGGTCAGTATTGTTATTGCCTTGGAAATTGATGTAGTTGCCATCTTTGAGACCATCAAATTGTGTGTCCGATATGCTACCGATAAATCTTATGACAAGTGGAGTCTTGTGGAAACCTTTTCCGATAGCCGAGAGGATTTCGGCAAGCCCTTTCTTGGGATCGGTCTGATTTTTATTGTTTTTCACCACATCGAGAGTCACCGAATTGACAGTCTCGGGAGTGACATAAATCACTTGCGCACCCTCTTTGAGCGATCCGTCAGCGTTGTAAGCGCCGGGGATGTTGCCACCATCGAAGGCAAACCCTTCGCGCACGTGAGGGAGCACCGTTACTGTAGCTTTATCTGAGCGATCTATCTCCTTCCCGGCTTTATCGCAAGCGATCACATATATATTGTAGTCACCGGCGGGGAGTCCGGGGATATCGGCACGAATAGCCGATGGATAGCGGCGTATGAGCTGATAGTCGGCCTCTGTCTCTGTGATATTTCCACCTGAGTAGACCACACTGTAGCTTGAGGCACCCTCTACCGGCTGCCATTCCAGGGCGGCTGCTTCGAGATTCCCTTTGCAGAAGTCGAGTGTGAAGGCTGAAGAGGGTAGTGCTAAGGCTGCAAAAGCAGAGAGGAGAGAAATCCTTCGTATTGTCGGAAGAATTGAGGAGATCTTTTGATTTTTCATATTGTTGCTGAAAATTTGCATTTGTGTTTCATTTTCTGACACAAAATTACATCTACCCGGTTTTCAGCAGCGGTGAAATATTGACATAAATGGTGGAAAAAATGGTAAATGGCAGAAAATCAGTATTCGCCTGCACTCCCTGAGGGGGAATCTGCAGACGAATACTGATTTCTTGTGGGGATAAAAAAGATGATGCTTAATTTAGTTTATCGGCGAGGTTCGAAGCTGTGTCGGCGATAGAGTTAAGAGCGCTTGCAGCCCCGGATTTGATTTTATCCATAAATGGCGTTGCCTTTTCCTTAAGATTGTTGACAGTGTCAGAGAGTGAATCCTTGGCGCCGGCCAATTTTTCAGAAATGCTCTCCTGCGCTTTTGAGAAAGCATCTTCGGCCTGAGCTTCAGCCTGAGCCGCAGTCTCTTCTACCTCCTCTTCATTTGCCTTGAATTGAGCCTTGGCGGCCACTTCGGCGGCTTCGGCACTTACTTTTGCAGCCTGTGCGGAGAGATTGCCCGCAGCGTCGGCTATGTTCTGTTGCATTGAGTCCATAATCTTGCGTTTTTATGTTGGCGTATGTGAATATCTATATCAATACAACAACGGTTGGGCCGCAATTGTTGAGAGCTTTGAATCGAGAGACAGTGATGAGCCCCTCAGGAGACGGTAGAGGTGACAGTTCCATCAGCGAGAGTTGTCTCGATGATAGATCCTGAGTGGAGTTGAGCCGCTGAGGTGACAGCATGACCGTCAACACGCGTTATTGAGTAGCCGCGCCTGAGAGTGGCCACCGGAGATAGCACATCGAGAAGCTCTTTAATGGAATTCAGGCGTGAGCCGCGTCGCTCCAGAGTGCTCGCCGCGGCCAGTCGGAGGCGCTCGGTAAGCAGGGAGAGCTTTTCGGCTTCTGGAGCGAGGCGACGTCGGCTCAACTCGCTAACAGTCAGCAGCGAGCGGTCGAGGCGTTTACGTGCACTCTCTATAGCGTTGAGTGGGGCGTAGGGTAGGGTAGCGCTGATATAGGCCAACTGCTCTCGGTGGGCAGCCAGCAGTGACGATGCGCTGTGATGGATAGAGGCCGCGAGCTCGTCGATGGTGGCCAAAGCCTCCTCGCCACGGCCCACAAGCCACTCGGCAGCTGCTGTCGGGGTCTTGACACGCATATTGGCCACATAGTCGAGCACCGTGACATCGCGCTCATGTCCAATCCCTATTATCACCGGGAGAGGGAAGAGGGCTATGTTGGCTGCGAGATCGTAGTTCTCGAAAGCAGCGAGATCGCTTGTGGCGCCCCCACCGCGGATTATCACCACACAATCCCAGAGATCCTGCTCCGCCGCCACATCCTCAAGTGCAGCGATGATTCCTGAGGCTGCTTTAGCCCCCTGCATCAAGGCCGGAAAAAGACGCGTGGTGAAGCGGAGATGGTGGGGATTGGTGTAGAGCTGGTGGAGGAAATCGCCATATCCGGCTGCCCCTTCGGCCGAAATCACCGCTATCCTCTGAGGGAGCTCAGGCATTGGGAGACTGCGGTTGCACTCCAGAATCCCCTCCTGCTTCAGTCGTGAGAGTATCTCCATGCGGAGCCTCATCAGGTCGCCGAGCGTATAGGTGGGATCAATGTCAGTGATATTGACTGAAAGACCGTAGGCCGGGTGGTGGTTCACACTTACCAACACCCTGATTTTCATTCCGCTGCCCAGCTTCTCCCCGGTCGCGGAGGTGAATTTATGGTCTATCCTCGCAAGTACTGACCGCCAGATGGTTCCCTTCATGCGTGCAAGCGGTTCGCCCGTGGTGGGATGTTTCTGTATCAGTTCGAGGTAGCAATGGACACCTCGCCGAAGGTCGGAAGTCTCGGCGGTCACCCACACGTCGTGGAGCCCGGGGTCGCTGTTGATCGACGCCGAGAGTCGCTGTGAGAGTTGTTCAAGGGTGAGAGTGGGCTGCTCCATGATGGCTGGTAGGAGAGGGGGATTAGTGATTTTGCATTGCAAAATTACTGTTTTTGGCGCTTATTTGCCTGTAAATATTGGAAATATTTGTACATTTGTGATTATCAAACAGCCTGAAAAGAAAATGCGCCTCGTAATCCAGAGAGTCACCCGAGCCTCCGTCAGTATAGGAGGGGAGATCTACAGTGCCATAGGTCCCGGCCTGATGGTGCTGGTGGGAGTGGCTGTAGGCGACACCCCCGATGATGCCCGTTGGCTTGCACGCAAATGTGTGGCGATGAGGATATTTCCCGATGATGAAGGGGTGATGAACCGCTCCGTTGCCGATGCCGGCGCCGAGATCCTGGCCGTCAGTCAGTTCACTCTCTGCGCTTCAACCGCCAAGGGGAATCGTCCGAGCTACATCCGGGCGGCCGGTCATGAGCTTGCCACGGAGCTCTATCAGCTCTTTTGCAGTGAAACCTCCGTGCTGCTGGGGCGCAAGACCTCGACAGGGATGTTTGGTGCAGATATGCAGGTGTCGCTCGTGAACGACGGTCCTGTCACAATTGTTATAGATTCAAAACTCCGAGAATGACTACCGTCCCCGCCCAGCCACTCACTTTTCCTGCCGATCTCACCGTCGCGGAGCTCCAGAGGGTCGTTGACCGCTGGATTCGCACCGTGGGTGTCAGCTATTTCTCCCCCCTTACTAATATGGCGATATTAGCCGAGGAGACCGGGGAGGTGGCGCGCATCATGGCGAGGGTCTATGGCGACCAGTCAGCCAAGGAGGGTGACGATGTCAGCTCGCTCGCCGATGAGTTGGCAGATGTGATATGGGTAGTGGCTGCGCTTGCCAACCAGACCGGTGTGGATCTCTCAGAGGCTTTGCGTCGCAATCTCGACAAAAAGACTCAGCGCGACGCTTCCCGTCATGCCTCCAACCCTAAACTGCAGCGCGATGTTCCCGCCCCCGACTTCGGGTGATAAGTCACCCGTAATCCCGGCTCCCCGTGACATTAAACACTCAAAATAGGACTAAAATCATCCTCCCGATTTAAAGAAATTTCTGACCGAAACATCCTCTCAAAAAAATAAATAAACCACATAAAAAACTCAAAACCATTATGGACAAGTATCAGCAGGTTCTCTCAGAAAGCCGCGTCACCACATCCGACGCCGAGGTCAAAGCCAAAGTCGACGAAATTCTTGAAAAGCATCTCGCCGAAAACAATAAGCTCGAAGTCTTGAAGCAGATTTTCAACTCTATCGACCTTACAACCTTAAAGTCAACTGACTCCCAACGCTCTGTGGCCGATTTCACCGAGCGCGTCAATGCCTTCGCTCATGAGCATGCCGATCTCCCCAACGTGGCTGCCATCTGCGTATATCCCAACTTTGTGCCTATCGTGCGCACCGTGCTCGACTGCAGCGATGTCGACATCGCCGCCGTGGCCGGTAGCTTCCCCAGCGCCCAGACTTTCATTGAAGTGAAAATCGCTGAAATTGGCCTCGCTGTCGAAGCCGGTGCCGACGAGATCGACGTTGTGCTCCCCATGGGCGACTTCTTCGACCACGACTATGAGGAGGTGGCCGATCAGCTCACCGAGATGAAACACTCATGCCGCAGCTCCCTGCTCAAAGTAATCCTTGAGACCGGCGCCCTCAAGACAGCCGAAAATATCCGCAACGCTTCCCTGCTCGCTCTCTATTCAGAGGCTGACTTCCTCAAGACTTCCACCGGCAAGGAATATCCCGGTGCATCTCTCGAGGCTGCCTACATCATGTGTGAGTGTATCCGCGAATACTATGAGAAGACCGGCCGTATGGTGGGCTTCAAGGTGTCGGGCGGTGTAGCTACCACTGAGGAAGCGCTAAAATACTACACCATCGTCAAGGAGGTCCTCGGCGAGAAGTGGGTTGCGTCCAACGAGACTTTCCGCATCGGTGCATCGCGTCTTGCCAATGCCGTGCTCTCCGACATCACCGGTGAGGATGTGAAGTTCTTCTAATCTTCCGGCAATATCTCATCACATTATTATATATAGCAATCATTCGCCAATGAACTATTGGATCATATCAGAGAATGTGCAACGTGGGCCGATGTCGCTTGAAGAGTTGGCATCGACCCCGGGCATCTCTCTCTCCACTCCGGTGTGGCGCGACGACCTGCCGGACTGGACCACCGCCGGTGCCCTCCCGGAGGTAGCGGCCGCCATAGCCCATCACCAAGCCCCTTCGCAGCAACCCGCCTACGGTCAATCTCCAATCTCTTACAGCCAACCCCAGGCTCCTTACGGCCAGCAAGGATATGGCCCGAATGGCTACTCCCCGCACCCCGATGGCCCGGGCAATATGCCCCCTATGCCATCTACTTATCTTGCATGGGCTATCGTGGTGACTATCTGCTGCTGCATCCCCTTTGGAATCGTGGCTATCTTCTATGCCGCGAAGGTGGCACCCGCATATACACGCGGCGACTATGAAGCTGCTTTGAAGGCTTCCCAACGCGCTGAGCTTTGGATCATTATAGCCTTCACACTCGGTATCATCTTCTTACCTTTCCAGGTAATTTTTCAGTTGATGTCCGCATCCGTCTGAGAAAGGGGGGGCGATGGCGGCGTCGGTATTGGCGTGGCAAAGAGGTGAATATAAGTGCTATATGATTATAGGTAAACTTTTCAAGGAGCATCCTCGAATAGCAGTGGCCCTGGCTACAGTGGCTTTAGTCGCAGGCGGCGCACTATATTTCCTTGCCTCACCGGAGTCGGGGATCTACCCTCGGTGTACCTTCAAGATGCTCACCGGCCTCTCCTGTCCCGGCTGCGGCTTTCAACGTTCTATCCACGCTCTGCTCCATGGCCACTTTCTTGAGGCCGTGGGCTACAATGCCATCCTCCCGCTGCTGTTCGTTGTTCTCGCCCTGCTCGCACTGGCCTCCATCCCTTCGGAGCGGTTGCAACCGCTTCGCCGGGTGCTCACCTCAAGCCCTTTCATCCTCTCTATCCTCATCCTTTTGATCCTCTGGACTATCCTGCGCAATCTCCTCGGCATCTGAGCCTCTCATGGTTGCCTTAATCTCTTTTAAAACTTTACCAGTCAGAAAATGCTTTCCGGCAAAACCACCCTCCGCGCCCTCCTCTTCATAGCTGTTGTAGGCTCCATAGTCTACTTCCTCCCCCGCACTGATGAAAACCACTACATCTACGAGGAGGGGCGACCCTGGAGCTATCCTCTGCTTACCGCTCCGTTCGATGTGCCTGTCCACCTCGATTCGCTGAGTGCAGCCAGAGTCAAAGACAGCATCCAGCAGCGCTTCGAACCGGTGTTCTACCGCGATGTGGCTGCCGAAAAGACCATAATATCAGACTATTCCACGCGGCTCAACGAAACCGAGGGTCTCGACCTCACTCCCGCCCAACGCAATCAGATAGTCCATGAGATTCGCGCCGTCTACGAAAACGGTATCGTCGACACTCCTACCTACAAGCAGATTGCAGCCGGCGAACTCCCATCCGTGAGGTTTATCCACGATAACGTGGCTTTCACGATGCCTACTTCCCACTATCTCTCGGTGTTCCGAGCCTATGAGCATCTCGACAGTGTGCTCCGGGGTGAGGGTGTTCACCGCGCCCTCTCGGCCACAAAGCTTTCAGAGATGCTGCAGCCCAACATCCATCTCGACACTACCACTACCCGCATGCTCCTTGAGGAAGCCTACCAGAAGGCACTCGCCCCGGTAGGGGTGATCCAACAGGGTGAACGCATCATCGATAAGGGCGACATCGTCACCTCGCGCCTCGCCACCGTGCTCCACACCTACGAGCAACTTGCCCGCGAGCGCTCTGTAGGCACCATAAGCAAGCACTACTATCCCATTGCCGGCCAGGTGCTCTATATGCTCATCCTTTTCGGGGTGCTCTATGCCTACCTATACATATTCCGTCGCGAATATTTCTTCGATGACCGCACGGTCACCTTTATAATGCTCCTCCTGGGGCTTTTCACCCTCTTCGCTTTTGCCATGAGGGCTACTTTCACTTTTGGCTTCTATCTCACTCCCTTCACCATCATCCCGGTGATGATGCTGATCTTTCTCGATTCTCGCACCGCCTACTTCTGCCACCTTATCGAGGTGCTTGTCTGCACTATTGTCGCAGCCTTTCCCCTGGAATTTGTCTTTATACAGTTCATAGCCGGCGTGGTCGCTATCGACTCACTCAAGGATCTCTCGCGGCGCAGCCAGCTCATACGCACCGCCGCATATATCCTCATTGCCTATGTTGTCTCCTTTACCGCTATCGAGATTATGCAGTCAGGCTCTGTGTCTAAGCTCGAAGGACGTGTGTTCGGGTGCTTCGCAATCAATGCTATCCTCATATCCTTCAGCTATGTGCTGATGTTTTTGGTGGAGCATCTCTTCGGTTTCACCTCGCGTGTGACCCTGGTGGAGCTCTCGGATATCAACAATCCTCTGCTGCGCGAGCTCTCGGAAGAGTGCCCCGGCACTTTCAACCATTCCATGGCCGTCAGCAATCTCGCCTCAGCGGCAGCATCGCGTATCGGGGCCAATGTTCAGCTCGTGCGTACCGGCGCGCTCTACCATGATATCGGCAAAATCCGTAATCCGGCCTTCTATACTGAAAATCAACACGGTGTAAATCCGCATGATGCTCTCGACCCGGTGCAGAGTGCACGCATAATAACCGGCCATGTTCAGGAGGGGCTCGCTCTTGCCGAGAAAGCTAAGCTGCCAAAGATGATCCGCAACTTCATTGCCGAACATCATGGTGCCGGGAAGGCCAAGTATTTCTATACCACATATTGCAATTCCCACCCTGACGAGAAGGTCGACGAGGCTCCTTTCTCATATCCCGGCCCTAACCCCCAATCGCGCGAAACCTCAATCCTCATGATGGCTGATGCTGTCGAGGCTGCCTCACGCTCTATGACCGACCATTCTCCGGAGGCTATATCCGCGTTGGTCAACCGCATAATCGACGGTCAGATCGCCGATGGGCTTCACAACGAATCCCCTCTTTCGTTTCGCGACGTCCGGGCCATCAAGGATATCTTCTCCCAACGCCTCCGCACCATGTACCACTCCCGCATCTCCTACCCGGAATTGAAAAAATAATAAATTGATATAGTCCCTACAATCCTCCTACAATCCCCAATCCACGCCACTTCTCCATATTCTCCACATTCTGCACTATAAAAAACGTTAATATGAGTTAATATTATTGTGGGAGAAGCTTTTTCCTTGTAAATTTGCATAAATAAAAGCGTGGGAACAACTCATTTTTGGAGATTTGCGCTTTTATCCCATGTTTATACACATTAATACTATACTAAAATAATACCTTTCTTTCCCCACATTGATACTCCAACCTCTGCGTTTACGCATTGGTGCTCCCCCCACACATTGATACTTTCTCTCTACCCTTTCACATAGAAACCTCTCTTCTTTTCTTTCGATTTAATACTTAAAAACTCAACAACTTAAATACTTAAATCTATTTTTAACCTTAATAATTTCCAAAACATTTATGAAAAAACTTTTTACGCTCTTTGCCATTATGCTTTGCGCTGTCATGGCAAACGCACAAACTGAGTACTATGAATGGTACGTCAGCAGTCAGTCTGAACACCAGTCAACTGCCGATTACTTTTCTTGGGGTGCGGACACTAAACACAATCTGAATACCAATTATAAGAATGCAACTTATAAAACTCTCAATGGTGAATCTATAACTTGCGAGAAAGGTCTTAAGATGGAAGGTTCTACAGAGGTGAAATTTTCTTCTGCCAGACCTGCCACTGTAATTGTTGTTCAGTGTACCTCAAAAAATCCTGACGTAACAATCAAGTTTGATGATGAGGAAATGACTGATGGCGTTACCGATCCTGACGGATGTTCAGGTGTTAAAGTCTTCACTATGGAGAATGTCGCTGCCGGCGATCACGCAGTTAAACGTGGTGGTGGTGAGACCGGCATCATGTATGTAGGTGTTTTCCTTGAGGATGCAAAGGGTGAGACTCTTGCAGCTCCCGAAATTACTTTTGATGTTACCACCGGTGAAGTGACAATCTCTGAGGTCGCTAATGCTGAAAAGGTTGTTTATACTACTGATGGTTCTATGCCTACCGCCGATTCAGAAGTTTACAGTGCACCTTTCACCGTAGAAGATGCAACTACTGTTAAAGCAATGGCTCTTGGTGATGGTGAAAATACTGCCAACTCGGATGTTACTACTGTTGAGGTTCTCCTCGAAGGCAAGACTGTTGACACTCCCGTTATCACTCAGTTCAACGGTTCATTCATGGTGACTTGTGATACTCCTTTAGCAACAATTGAGATATCTCTTAATGACGGTGACTTCCAGGAATATGTTGGTGCCCTCACTGTAACTGAGGATACCAAGGTTATTGTTAAAGCAACCCGCGACAAATGGACTGCTTCTGAGGCAACTGCCGATGTAAAAGCTCTTCCCGAGGTTAAATCTGATAAGACTATCTTTATTGCCTACGGTTCTTTTGAAAGCGCTAAAGAAATGACAGAAGATGGTGAAGGTATTTTCAAGGGTGAGGCAGGGAATGAAGCTCGCGCTTACGGCTTCAACCTCATCCGTCACCGCAATGATGACTGGAGCGGTTCTAAGGGTAACAGCATTTATCTCGAAGCTCTCGGCACAACCCGCACAGGTATCAAGACAGCAGGTCAGCCCCTCGAACTCGTGATCCCCGAAGGTATCAAGGTTAATCGTCTTACTTTCTATAGCTACAATAATTATCCTACAACTAATTATGGTGGCTGGAATGTAGAAGGCGAAGATTTTACAGCCATTCCTACTTGGTGCAGATCAGGCTATGACAAATCTCCCCAGAACTGCGACGTTCGTATGTATAACTTCGACGGCAAAGAAGGTTCTATCACCTTCCGGGAAGTTGGTGATCAGGCGGTTTTCGTTCTCGCTGTTGACATCGAAGAGGCTCCCAAGACTATCGACGCTCCCGTGATCAAACATGGTGAGACTGAGATTGCTGACGAGATCGTTCTCGAAGGTGAGGATAAGGAACTCGTGATCACTCCCGCCGACGAAGCTCACCACATCTACTATCACTTCGCTCCCGCTGAGGAAAACCAGCCCCAGCAGACTCCCGAAGTTGAAGGTCCCGGCGAAATGACCTACGCTAAGGCTACCGCTGAGGGTGATGTGGCTGAAACTCTCGAACATGAGGGCAAGACCTTCACCCACGCTCCCGAGAAGAAGATCACCCTCTCTAAGGCCGGCACTCTCTCTATCCTCGCTTATCACCCCGAGACCGACATCAAGAGCGAAGTGAAGACTATCACCGTATCCGGTAGCGGTACATCAGGTATTGCCGACATTGCAGTCGACGCTGCCAATGGTGCTGTTGAATACTTCAACCTCCAGGGTATCCGCGTTGACAACCCCGCCGAAGGTATCTTCATCCGTCGCGAGGGCAACAAGGTAAGCAAGGTTATCGTAAAATAAATTATCTCTCCCCGCGCTGCAGCGCGGAGAAGATTTCCAAACGAGCAGGAGGCCACCAGGCCTCCTGCTTTGTCATATCCCTTTCTTATCTCCTCAAACGGCCCTCTGATCTCTTTCCTCGACTTCCACCGGGAGCTCTCATCATTCCATCTGCTTGCATACCGTAGATTGCCCTCCGCTGAAAAATACGCTAATTTTTTTGCGGTGCTTTGCGGTGTTCTGAAAATTTGTTAACTTTGCCTCCGCATAACTATGCAATCACCTTGCGGGGGCATCTCTCCATCCCGCCGAAAACCATCAAAAACTGACAAAGCATGAGCAAAGAGGATGTAACCCACAGGGGCATCGTGGAGCGTGTGGAGGCCGGACGTCTGATAGTCCGCACGGCCGACGACCACAAGTGCGACGGTTGTGCCGTGGTGGCTCTCTGCAATAGCAAGAGCGACGACTCGGAGCTCCTCACCGTCGATTGCGCTAACGCTTCTGGGTTTACGCCCGGCGAGAAGGTAGCGCTCACAGCTTCTTCGGGATCCACTCTGCTGGCTACCTGGTGGGCACTCTTGTTGCCTACACTGATATTCGGTGGTGTGATAGTATGGACCCGTATCAGTTTCCCGCAGATAGGGGGGTGGTCGATAGCTTTGGGATTTGCAGCCCTGGGTCTCTATGATCTCTTCCTCTACCTCAGCCGCAAGCGGTTTGCTCAGCGGATAAGTTGGAAGGTGAGCCGCATTGAGTAGTCGTGCACTTTGAAAATCTGACAATCAATTACTCATCACAATACAAGTCAACGTAACACAACAAAAAAGAGTTCTCTTTTAATTTATTACCATGAGTGTCATAGTTACATCAATCATTGTTCTCGGGGTGATAGGAATCGTGGGCGCTGCCGTGCTCTATCTGGTGGCTAAACGGTTTTATGTTTATGAAGATCCCCGAATCGATCAGGTAGAAGCCGTGCTCCCCGGTGCCAACTGCGGCGGATGCGGTCGCAGCGGATGTCGCGATTTCGCTACAGCCTGCGTAGGTGCTTCCTCGCTCGACGGCCTCGCTTGCCCTGTCGGCGGTAGTGCCGTAATGTCTCAGGTAGGCTCAATTCTCGGCATGGAAGCTAAGGAATCCAAACCCAAAATTGCGGTGCTTAAGTGCAACGGCACCTGCGATCTTCGCCCCTCTATAGCGCGCTATGAAGGCGCTGTGTCGTGTGCGGTCCTCGCCACGCTCGGTAGCGGCAGTTCTCCTTGCCCCTACGGCTGTCTCGGTTGCGGCGACTGCGTGGAGGCCTGCGGATACGATGCGCTTCATATCAACCCCGAAACCGGTCTGCCGGAAGTGAACGAGGATAAGTGTGTGGCCTGCGGTGCCTGTGTCAAGGCTTGCCCCCGCTCTCTCTTCGAACTCCGCTACAAAGGCCCCCGCGGCATGAGAGTCTACGTCGCTTGCTCCAATAAGGAGAAGGGCGCTCTGGCTATGAAGGAATGTAAGGTGGCTTGTATCGGTTGCGGCAAGTGCTTCAAGGCTTGTCCGTTTGAGGCGATTACCATTGCCAACAATCTCTCCTATATCGACTTTGAGAAGTGTCGTCTCTGCCGCAAGTGCGTGCCCGTATGTCCTACCCACGCGATCCTCGACCCCAACTTCCCCACCAAGGCTCCCGCTCCGGCTCCCGCTAAACCCGCAGCTCCTGCTGCTGTGAAGCCGGCCGAGGCCCCTGCCAAGGAAGAGCCCGCTAAGGAAGCTCCCGCCAAAGAGGCTCCCGCTAAGTCTGACGATGCTAACTCGTGATAATCCTGTTCCTGAATATTAGATCATGAAACTCCATACTTTTAAAATGGGCGGTGTTCATCCCGCCGAAAACAAGATAGCTGCCGGGAAAGCTATCGAAAACCTCCCTCTCCCCGTGGAGGTGGTGCTTCCCGTGGCTCAGCATATAGGGGCTCCGGCTAAACCGATAGTGAAGAAGGGCGACAAGGTGAAACGTGGCGACTGTGTTGCAGAAGCCGGTGGCTTTGTTTCAGCTCCCATTCACTCACCTATCTCGGGTACGGTGACTAAGATCGACACCTGCCGCACTCCTCAGGGGGTGTCGGTAGAGGCAATCTACATAAAGAGCGACGATGCCGACCGTGCTGCCGATGCCGAAGCTCTCGAAAAGCGTAACACTCCCGCGCGCTCTGAAAATGAAATCGCTGCCCTCGATGGCAAACAGATCATCGACATCATCAAAAATGCCGGTATCGTGGGTCTCGGTGGCGCTACATTCCCCACTCATGTCAAGCTTTCACCCCCTCCCGGCTCTAAAGCCGAGATACTGATTATCAACGGCGCTGAATGTGAGCCATGTCTATCCTGCGACGATATGCTCATGCGCGAACAGCCCCGCGAGATCGTAAAAGGTGTCAGCCTCCTTATGAAGGCTGCAGGTGTGCAGAGAGCTGTTATCGCAATTGAAAACAATAAGCCTGAAGCTATCGCCGCTATGACCGAGGCTGCCGCTACAGTGGCCGGTATCGAGGTGATGCCTATGAAGGTTAAATATCCTCAGGGTGGTGAGAAGCAGCTCATCGAAGCTGTGATCGGTAAAGAAGTGCCCTCCGGTGGACTCCCTATAGCTACCGGTGCCATTGTCCAGAATGTGGCTACCGCCTATGCTGTCTATCGTGCTGTGGTGCTCGGCGAACCTCTTATGGATCGCGTCCTTACCATCCATGATGGCGAGAATGGCCGCAACGTCCGTGTGGCTTTCGGTACAATCCTCTCTGATTTCGCCGGTGCTGAAGAAGCTGAGAAGGTGATAATCGGTGGCCCGATGATGGGTCGCACCGCTTCCACTCTCCAGACCCCGATGATCAAGGGTACCTCCGGCATCCTCTCCGATCCCCGCTATGCCCACCGTCGCGAGGTGGAAAATTGTATCCGCTGCGGTCGATGCATCGAGGTGTGCCCCATGGGTCTCGAACCCCTCGTGATCTCCACCCTCTCCCGCTATGGCCAGATTGAGGAGGCCGAAGAGCAGAAGATTGCCAACTGTATCGAGTGCGGATCGTGCAGCTATATCTGTCCGGCCAACCGCCCGCTGCTCGACTGGATCCGTATCGGCAAGGGGAAGGTGATGGCTGCAATGCGCGCCCGAGCCGCAGCTGCCAAAAGCTAAACACCGGCTGTAATAGTCGCAAAACAATACAATACGAGCCGCGTCTCCTCTTTGGAAGCGCGGCTCGTGTGCTTTATAGGAGTGAGGGGCTACTTACCCGGCTCCTCCTGGATGCGGATCTTCTCCTCAAGCACTTCGAGCTGCTGAAGGCCTGAAGCACGCCATTGTGGTTCACCATTTTTGAAGATGATGATAGTCGGGACGCTGCGGATCTGATAGCGGGCCGAGATTTCAGGGTTGGCATCGACATCAACCTTAATGATATTGGCCGCGTCGCCTACCTTGTTCTTAAGCTGCTCAAGAATAGGAGCCTGCATCTTACAGGGTCCACACCATGTAGCGAAAAAGTCAACCAATGTGGGCTTGTCGCTGCTGATCATTTTATCAAATTCGTTCATAGTAGTGTGTGTTTTATATTTTTGTTTGTTTTAGTTCGATTACACACTTAAAACATTCCTCCCACACCAAAGGTTCAAATATGCAGAAATTTGCATGTTGGGAGCAGAGTGAATGTTTAAACGATGACTTCGAGCGGCCAGTATCGTGAGTATTGCGAGATTTCGGAGGAATAATTATATTTGCGTCAAATTATCAACTACAGCTATGGCAGAGAATCTTGAAATTTCTGAAGTCTATAAAGCCGCGCAGGTGCTCCGCGATGTTGCTCGCCATCCGCGCCTTATCGGTGTGCCGAAGATCAACCCCGAGGCCGAAGTCTATCTCAAACCTGAAAATCTCCAACGCACAGGTGCCTTCAAGCTCCGTGGGGCCTACTACAAAATATCTCAACTCTCCCCCGAAGAGAAGGCTAAGGGAGTGATAGCGTGTTCGGCCGGCAACCATGCCCAAGGCGTAGCGCTGGCTGCCACCGCTAATGGCATCAAATCGCTGATATGCCTCCCAGCGGGCGCCCCAATTTCTAAGATTGAGGCCACAAAGCAGCTTGGCGCAGAGGTGTGTCTCGTGCCCGGGGTCTACGACGATGCCTACCAGAAGGCCATCGAGCTCCGCGACCAGCATGGCTACACTTTCATCCATCCCTTCGACGATCTCAAGGTGATTGCCGGGCAGGGGACGATCGCGCTTGAAATCCTTGAGGAGATGCCTGATGTGGAGGCTGTTGTAGTGCCCATAGGAGGAGGTGGCCTTATAGCCGGTATCGCTTTTACGCTTAAGCAGCTAAAGCCCGATGTCAAGGTATATGGCGTGCAGGCCGAGGGTGCACCCTCGATGTATCGCTCCGTTAAGGATAAAAAAATAGAGCGCCTCGACAAGGTCTCTACCATCGCCGACGGTATCGCTGTGAAGGAGCCCGGGGCTAACACTTTCGCCTTCTGCAGCAAATATGTCGATGAGATCGTCACTGTCAGTGAGGATGAGATTGCTGCCGCAATCCTTGCTCTCATCGAGCAGCAGAAGCTGGTTGCCGAGGGTGCCGGAGCAGTGTCGGTTGCTGCCGTGATGTTCAATAAGGTGCCTGTGAAGGGGAAGAAGACTGTCTGCGTGGTCTCCGGTGGCAATATCGATGTGACGATCCTCAACCGTGTGATCACACGAGGCCTCGTCAAGAGCGGTCGCAACTGCACCCTCAAGCTCGATCTCACCGACCAGCCCGGTCAGCTCTCGGGTGTCTGCAATGTGCTCGGAGCCAATGGCGCCAACATAATCTCCGTGAGCCACGAGCGCAATTCGCATATCACATCCATCAACGGCTGCGTCATAAGGGTGGAGATCGAGGCCAGAAATCACGACCATATCTCCCAGGTGTGCAAGGCTCTTGCCGATGCCGGCTATCATGCCGAGATATCCTGACATCAAATTATCCTGTCAATATGAAAACTGTGAAAATGAAAGGGATGAAATCACTGGTGGCTTTTCTCGCTGTGGCCGCTCTGGCTCTTACAGTGGCGAGCTGCAAGACTACAGAGGAAAACTATCGTAAGGCTTATGAGACCGCTGTGGGGGCCGAGAGGGGCAAGTCGGCCGTAGATTCGACAATCTATGCCCGCATTCGCAATAATGCCCGCATGAGCGACCTTGTGGTGGGGGGCGACTCGTTGCCGCTTCGCACCGAGCAGATCGGTTATACCGAAAATGGTGGTGCATCGCGCGAAACTCTTAAGCGCTACAGCATCGTGGTGGGGCAGTTCAAGCAGATTTTCAACGCCCGCCAGATGCGCACACGCCTACAGGAAGGGGGCTATCCTGACGCGTTCATCCTTCACACTGCCGAACCCCTCTATTATGTCTGCACTGCCACCTGTGCCACAGCCGAAGAGGCTGCAGCCGAAATGAAGAGGGTGCGCGATGACAAGGCCATTGTGCTCCGTGATCCCCTTCCATTCATCCTCCGTCCCGCCCATTTAGCCCGATAATGGGGATCCCGGAGGAGAATCCCCCCATCAGAGAGTTTTGAAATAAGATATCCGGGTAAGCGGTTTTTTTATCTGCTTACCCGGCAGTTTCAACAGCTTTTAAAGTAGGCGTCGAGGATGTCGCGGGCGGCTGTAAACGACGACTGCAGGTTGGCGAGCACGCGCTGCTCCTTGTCGGCAAGGAGTCGCTCTATCTCGGGATTGTGGTAGAAATGAGCGCGAAGTTGCTCATCGATAGTCTCATACATCCAATAGCGAGCCTGCTCACTACGTTTGCGCTCAAAGTAGCCGTTGGCATCCACAAACGCGAAGTATCGGTCGATCATATCCCATACCTCGGGGATACCGAGCTCGAAATATCCTGAGTAGGTGAGTACCTCCGGTTGCCACCCCGAGGCTGTAGGCGGGAAGAGATGCAACGCGCTGCGAAATTGTGCCTGCGCCAACTGGGCGCGCTGGATATTGTCGCCATCGGCCTTGTTGATCACAATCCCGTCGGCCATCTCCATGATGCCGCGTTTTATACCCTGCAGTTCGTCGCCTGTACCGGCGAGCTGGATGAGTAGGAAGAAATCTACCATCGAATGGACAGCTGTCTCGCTCTGTCCAACGCCTACGGTCTCCACAAATATATTATTGAAGCCGGCAGCTTCGCAGAGCACTATCGTTTCGCGGGTCTTGCGGGCTACTCCGCCGAGGGAGCCCGCCGAGGGGCTGGGGCGTATGAAAGCATCGGGGTGCAGGGATAGCTTCTCCATGCGGGTTTTGTCGCCAAGAATACTCCCTTTTGTGCGTTCGCTCGATGGGTCGATGGCGAGCACTGCAAGTTTGCCACCGCGCTTGAGCACATGGAGCCCGAAGACATCAATCGAAGTGCTCTTTCCTGCGCCTGGAACACCGGTAATACCTATACGGCGTGAGTGGCCTGAGTAGGGTAGACACTTCTCTATGACCTCCTGTGCAATCACTTGATGTTCAGGCGAGAGGCTTTCCACGAGCGTCACTGCGCGTGCAAGCGTGGTGATGTCGCCTTTGAGTATCCCTTCGGTGAGTTCAGCAGCCGAAGGGAGTGGCCGGCGTTTTCGTGGTTTGAGATAGGGATTGACCGTAGGGGGCTGGTTGACTCCGCTATTGATGGTGAGTCCGCCGAAACGTTCGTCGTTTTCAATATGCTCCATGAGTCCTTCGGGGAATATGGTGAGGGTAAATAATGTTGAACTAATTTGAAAAAATCTCAAAAAGAGAAACAGGCAAAATGGGGGAAAATAGGAGAAAATGCGAATCCCGCTACTTGACCTCTCCCACCGCACGGACTATAGTGGAGGGGTGGGCCGGATCGTTGGATATGATTGTGATGCGGGCGTTGAGGAGCTCGGTGTCGCCAATTTTCGAGGGGTTGATAAGCAGTTCAACCTTTTCGCTTTTCCCCGGCTTGACGCGGTCACTCTTCATCTTCACCTCTACGGCGCTCTCCGGGCAATAGATGCGACGAATGAGCAGCGGACTTTTACCTCTGTTGATGATTGAGAAAGAGCGGCGTAGCTCGCCATCGCTTCGCGAGATGCGCTTGAGATCCACCGCTGTCACATCAGTGTCGAGCAGCGGGGCATTCTCACGATCCTTGGCCGAGAGTCGCGAGAAATCTTCGGTGACGATAGCAATGGTTTCCACATCGACCTTCTCAGGAGCGTCGCGGTTGGGAGTCACGGTGATTGAGTCAACATTCATCCCCCAGAGGCGAGTCTTGTCGCTATGGAATATCGCTGATATGACAAACCTATCGCCGGGCGACACAACCTTTGGCTCTACTATAATATTAAGGTGGGCCGGTGCGCCACTCACATAGGGACGGATAGTGTCGGCCGAAGCATTTATTGCTTCAAGATAGCGGCCTGTGGTGTGGCCTTTCTTCACGTCACCGAAGGCTATCATGTTGCCCATTAACCTCATAGGACCTACTTCAAGAGGATAGCGGGAGCTAAGAGTCTCTCCCGATCCTATCACGGTGCCCTTGATTGAGAGGGAGGTGCGGGCCGGCTCGCCACTCAGATCCACATTGATATATTTTGTGAAGCGGCCCGGGCGACCTTTGGGGTCAAATCCTACCTTGATGACTCCTGTGTCGGACGGCTCGACTGCCTGACGGGAGTATTCGGGGCGTGTGCACCCGCAGTTTGCGCGTGCATTGACCACGGCAATCGGTTCTGTGCCGGTGTTTACGAAGCGGAATGTGCAGTAGACGGTGCCATCACTTTCGTCGAAAGCTCCGAAATCGTGTGTTTCGTTGAGCCACACAGCTTGTGCGCTTGCCGAGGTAATTGCAGCGATCATTGCCGCAAGCAGGCTGAAACTTCGGCGCAGCCGGGTGGGATGACTGAAAAGTTGTAACATTTTGATAGGT
The DNA here is from genome assembly GCA_964619395.1 of uncultured Staphylococcus sp. Lineage (GTDB taxonomy): Bacteria > Bacteroidota > Bacteroidia > Bacteroidales > Muribaculaceae > Duncaniella. The sequence continues at coordinate 47,200 of CAZUEY010000002.1, forward strand.
CGAAGGTAGGTGGGGGAAGTGGGGAGTGAGGAGGTCAGGGGACTATGACACCTGAAAATGTGAGTTGGAGGCGCGTTTTCATCGAGCTGACTTTCACTTTCACTGAGCGGTTGAACTCTCCGGCGCGTCCGGCCGGGTTGAAAGTGATTTTGATTACACCTTTTTTACCGGGGGCTATCGGTTTGCGGGGATATTCCGGCTTTGTGCAGCCGCAGCCACCGTTGGTCACATTTATTATAGTGATAGGTTCGGTGCCGGTGTTGGTGAATTCATATTTCGCGGTGACGCTCCCTTTGTCGGCGCGGATGGTGCCGAAGTCATGTGTGGTAGTGACGAATGTGAGATCTGATTTGCCGCCTGCCATCACTGCAACGATGGTGAGTAGCGTGAACACCAGTGTTAGAACAAGTTTTTTCATAGCTGCAGATTTTGTTCGTATGTTTTGATGCAAATATACGAAATAAAGTCAAAATGAGTATCCGTCGTTAACATATATTGAGGATTGAGACAGGAGATCGGGGAATTGAAGCCTTATAAAAAAGCGGCAACTTCACACTGCGGAAAATGCCGCCGGTGAAGTTGCCGGATGATATGAACGCTTTAGGGATTTACCCCCCCACTCACCATCATAAGATGGGTCAGCGCGGGTCTGATAGTAAGACCGACTGCATCCTCTGAGATTTAAAACAGTCAGACGATGTGGTGGGGGCAGCCCTTACTCTTACTTAGTCTCCGTTGTGGCTGCGTCAATACCTGCTATGGCGATGAGGTTGATGATGTCGCGCACTTCAGCATCCACATTTATAAAGTGGACAGGCTTCTTCAGACCCATCTGGATCGGGCCAATCGACTCGCCGACACCCATCTCAAGCATGATGCGATATGCAGAGTTGGCAGCTGTAAGGTTCGGGAACACGAGGGTGTTGACCTCTTTGCCGTAGAGGCGGTTGAAGGGGTAGACCTTATCGCGCACTTTGGGGTTGAGAGCGTAGTTGACCTGCATTTCGCCATCGGCCACCATTTCGGGATATTCTTTGTGGATGCGTTCCACTACTTTGTGAACCATCGAAGGCTCCTCCTCTTTGTTTGAACCAAAGTTGGAGTATGATACGAGAGCCATCACCGGGTCGTGGGCAAAATACTTCACGGCATCGTGAGAGAGACGCGCGATCTCGAAGAGTGTCTCCTCGTCGGTTTCGCCATTGATCATGGTGTCAGCAAGGAAGTAGGTACCCTTGGTAGTTTCAAGCACATGCATGGCAGCGAAGTTCTTGAATCCGTCGCGCATGCCGATCACCTCGCGGGCAATGTCGGCCGAAGGATTGTTGGCGGCACGTGTCCCGGCTATGAAAGCATCAGCATCGCCGGTCTCAACCATCATCATGCCGAAGTAGTTGCGGTCAAACATCTTATCGAGTGCGCTCTCGAAGTTCTCACCATTGCGCTGACGCTTGGTGGTGAGCATTGCGGCATAGCGTTCGCGTCGGGGAGCCTCGCGGTCGTGGCGAAGGTTGACGATCTCAATACCGTCGATATTGATTCCGAGACGCTGTGCGCGGCGAGCGATCATCTCCTCGTTGCCAAGAAGGATGGGGATGCAGAGGCCGTCGCCGGCGGCTATGGCAGCTGCACGGAGCATATTGTCGGTATTCGCTTCGCCAAACACCACACGCTTGGGATTGCTGCGGGCGGCTTCGTTGAGGCGACGGGTAAACTTGCGGTCGTTGCCCTTGAGCTGACGGAGCTTTTCATCGTAAGCGTCCCAGTCTTCAATCGGACGGCGAGCCACACCGCTATCCATCGCACCCTTTGCCACGGCAGGCGATACTGAGGTGAGCAAGCGGGGATCGAAGGGGGTGGGGATGATATAGTCACGGCCAAACTTAATGTCAGAACGATTGTAGGCAGCGCTTACAACCGGGGGCACGGGTTTCTTGGCAAGCTCTGCGATGGCACGCACGGCATAGATCTTCATGGTCTCATTGATTTCCGAGGCGCCGCAGTCAAGCGCACCGCGGAATATATAGGGGAAGCCGAGCACATTGTTGATCTGGTTGGGATAGTCAGAGCGGCCGGTGCCCATGATGATGTCAGGGCGTGCAGCCATGGCCTTGTCGTAGGTGATCTCGGGATCAGGGTTGGCGAGGGCAAACACGATAGGCTTCGGAGCCATGCTCTGTACCATCTCGGTAGTCACGACATCTTTCACGGAGAGACCCAGGAACACATCGGCATCCTTCATAGCCTCGGCGAGTGTAGTGATGGGACGTGAGGTGGCAAATTGAGCCTTCTGAGGGTTGAGGTCAGTACGCTTTGTGGAAATCACACCCTTAGAGTCGCACATCACGACATTCTCCTTCTTGACACCCAGAGCGCAGTAAAGCTTCGTACAGGATACGGCTGCCGCACCGGCGCCATTCACCACGAGGCGAATATCTTCGAGCTTCTTGCCCTGAATCTCTACGGCATTCAGAAGAGCCGCACCTGATATTATGGCTGTGCCGTGCTGGTCGTCGTGCATCACGGGGATATTCATCTCAGCCTTGAGGCGCTCCTCGATTTTGAAACATTCGGGAGCCTTGATATCCTCAAGGTTGATACCGCCAAATGTGGGACCGAGTGCCTTTACTATCTCGATGAACTTGTCGGGGTCAGTCTCGTCGACCTCGATATCAAAACAGTCGAGACCGGCAAAAATCTTGAAAAGCAGTCCTTTGCCTTCCATCACCGGCTTGCCGGCGAGCGCGCCGATGTTGCCTAAGCCGAGCACGGCGGTACCGTTGGAAATCACCGCTACAAGGTTGCCTTTGTCAGTGTACTGATAAACATCATCGGGGTTATCTTTAATTTCGAGGCAAGGATATGCCACACCGGGAGAGTAAGCCAGAGCGAGGTCAGCCTGAGTGGCGTAGGGCTTGGTGGGGATCACTTCGATTTTGCCGGGGCGCGGATACTTATGGTAGTCGAGCGCCATCTGTTTGGTTACTTTTGCCATAATATTTTTCAGTTTGTGATTCAGTTGGTTGTGGCATCTCTAAGATGCCTGCTGCAGGGGGAAATCATCTTTGTATCAAATTTCCGCCAAATCAACTGCAAAGGTAACAAAATTCCAATAATAATCAGCTTGGGCTTGCAGTTTTTTTGACAATATGTTTCTTTAGTTTTATATCGAAATTTTGAGGGAGTTTCACAGGGCGTTTCTCAGAGGCTTTCCCGGGTCGACGAATGTATAAAAAGGTGAAAAAGTAGTGAAAAAGTTGTAAGATTTTATTGTTAAAAAATTGAAATTATCAATTTAAAATTACTATTTTTACACCCACGAATCTACCCGAAGTGCCTCTGTCGGATCCGCTGCGGGTTTAAATACATCATTTTCAGCATATCAACTTCAATTACGTAATACCTATGAAAAAGTTCCTACTGCTCCTGCTTCCGGCTCTGCTGGCCACATTCGGTCTCTCGGCTCAGACTGATATAAAGCAGCCTCTTGTCTACAGTGTGGCCTTCTACAACCTCGAAAATCTTTTCGACACTATCAACAATAATGGAAAGTATGATCTTGAGTTTTCACCTCAAGGCGCCCGACAGTGGAACGGAGAGAAATACTGGAGCAAGATCAACAATCTGGCATATTGCATTTCGCACATGGTGACTAAAAACACCCCAATGGGTCCTGCCATCATCGGAGTCTCAGAGATTGAAAACAAATCTGTTCTCGACGATCTCGTTCGCGCTAAAGATATCCGCAAGTGGCGTCTCCAGGTTGTGCACCATGACTCTCCCGACCGTCGCGGTGTGGATGTGGGTCTGCTCTACAATCCCCGCCTTTTCAAGGTGATCGATGTCACTAATTCGCGTCTGCGTATCCCCGGCTATGAATCATTCCGCACCCGCGACCAGATGTGTGTCACCGGTATCCTCGGGGGCGACACTGTCAGTGTGATAGTTAACCACTGGCCTTCCCGCCTGGGCGGACAGGAGCGCTCAAGCTATCTGCGCGAAGCAGCAGCAGCCCTGAGCAAACAGATCGCCGATTCCCTCTGGGCTATCCGCCCGAATCAGGGTGTGATAATCATGGGTGATATGAACGACGATCCCCACGACAAATCGTGTGCTGTGGTTCTCGGTGCCAAACGAGAGCAGAACCAGGTTGGTTCGCATGAATTTTTCAACCCCTGGTGGAAGATTCTCGACAAAGGGATCGGCACTCTTGCCTATAAGAGCCAATGGAACCTCTTCGACCAGATCATAGTGTCAGGGACACTGCTCAAACACAACCATGACCAGTCGCTCGTCTACAGCTCATGCAAGGTCAACAACTTCGACTTTCTCTTCGATAAGGAGGGTGCCCGTCAGGGTTACCCGAAGCGTACTTATGCCTCCGGTGCATGGCTCAACGGCTACTCTGACCACTTCCCAACAGTGATTTTCCTCCACAAAGAGAGATAAGAAAAGATGAAAAGCGAATCAAATCAGCCTCAAGGCGTCGAGCTCCAACCATTCGTGGTGACCGTGGGACGCGAGTTTGGCAGTGGAGGGCGAGAACTGGGCAAAGCGCTTGCCGAGGAGCTCGGGATAGCTTACTACGACAAGGAGCTTCTCGTCGAGTCAGCAAAGCTCGCCGGAGTCAACCCTGAATTTTTTCATAAGAAGGATGAGCGTTTCCCCACCTTCCTTCAAGGACTTTTCAGTTTTTCGATGGGTGTAACCCCCATGTGTTACTACACCGGAGCTTCCTCGATTTCTGACGACGGTCTCTATAAAAGCATCAGCGACTTCCTGCTGAAGAAAGCTGCCGAAGAATCGTTTGTGGTGGTAGGGCGAACATCCGACTATATATTGCGCGACCATCCCCGATGTGTCAATATATTCCTTCACGCTCCTCTTGAGGAGTGTGTGAAGCGCATCGTGGCTCGCAACGACGCTCTGGATCCCGCCAAGGCTGAATCGATAGCCCGCAAGACCAATAAATGGCGTGCCGACTACTACAATTTCTTTACAGACAAGGATTGGGGACACGCAAAGAGCTATGATCTCACCATCGACACTTCGCGCATGCCTATGAAGGATAATGTAGAGATGGTGAAGAACTACCTGCGGCTGCGTGGTTTTATCGATTGAGTCCCGCTTCATTTGTCCGCTCTACTTTGGCATCAATTGATTAATCTTAAATCAAATATTAAAAAATAACACAACCTTTAATCTATGAGACTAAAACTGTTTCTGCTAATGCTTCTGACGGCAGTGCTTCCGTCGCTGGCACAAACGACAGGCTTGGCCGGTACCGTGGTCGACTCCAACACAGGAGTGCCCGTGCAAGGCGCGAGTGTGATGCTCGACAATCAAGGGCTCTACGCTACGACCGATCGCGCCGGTGAATTCAGTATTGCCAATGCCGCACCGGGAAGCGACCTTCTCGTGATCGTGGCCTATGGCTATCAGGATCTTGCTCTTCCGGTGGAGATTGCTGCCGGAGGTATCAACAACCTCGGCGTCATCCGCCTCTCAGGTGGAAATATCTCCGATATCTTCGCTGAGGAGCAGATAGACATTCTCTATGACCAGGCTCTCCTCGACGACGAAGAGGGAAGCGCACAGTCAATCGCTGCCCTCACAGGCGCAAGCGACGATATCTACTACAGCGCTGCAAGCTATGATTTCCAGCCTATGCGCTACCGTATCCGCGGCTATGACTCGAAATATACCGAGACCTATATCAACGGTATCAGTTTCAATGATCTCGCCCGCGGCCGCTTCAACTACTCCACTCTCGGAGGCTTGAGCCGCGCATTCCGCGACAAGACCACCACCCTGGGTATGGGGGCAGCCGACTACGGTTTCGGTAACATTGGAGGTGCTACCGATATCAATACTACAGCATCGCACTATGCTCCCGGATTCAACGGATCTGTTGCCTACACAAACTCCAGCTATATGCTCCGCGCCATGGCGATGTATTCCACAGGCCTTAATAAGAAAGGGTGGGCTTTCAGTGTATCGGCTATCGGACGTTATGCAGATGAGGGTGTGATCGACGGTACTTTCTACAATTCCGTAGGTCTCTTTGCCTCGCTCGAGAAGGTGTTCAATTCACGCCACTCTCTCAACCTTACCGCCTGGGGTGCACCCACTCAACGCGCCACAAACTCCGCCACTTATCTTGAAGCCTACAATCTTGCCGACAACTATCTCTACAACCCCAACTGGGGCTATCAGGATGGTAAAAAGCGCTCAGCTAAGATAGTGGAAACTTTCGACCCGACCGCTGTGCTCAACTGGCTTTGGACCCCCTCGAAGAATACAAAACTCAACACCGGTTTTGCTTTCCGTTCGATCCACTACTCTACTTCCGCTCTCAACTGGTATAATGCCGCCGACCCACGTCCGGACTACTACCGCTATCTCCCCAGCTACTACTATGATAACGGGGAGCCTACCGCCACCTCAGAACTCTATGCCGACCTCTGGCGCCACGACGAGAGCTTCCGCCAGATCAAGTGGGACGAGCTCTATCAGGCCAACTACCTTAATAATATATATGGTCGCGGCGGTGTTGCCGACAACCATTCTTCGAGCTACATGCTTGAAAACCGCCACAGCAATCAGAACGATTTCGTGATCAACTCCCTGCTCAACCATCGCCTTAACGAAACCATGACCCTTCAGGCAGGGGTGAGCCTTAACTACACTCGCGCTCACTACTACAAGACTGTGCGCGACCTTCTGGGCGGTGAGTACTGGCTCGACGTTGACCAATATAGCGAGCGCGATTTCCCCGGCAATCCCAACATGATGCAGAACAACCTTCTCGACCCCAACCGCAAGGTCTATAAGGATGATGTGTTTGGCTATAACTACTATATCAATGCCCTCCAGGCCACTGCTTGGATTCAGAACCGCATCACTCTGCCTCACTGGGATATCAACTATGGCCTGAAGATCGGCTTCACCCAATTCCAGCGCGATGGCAAGATGAAAAACGGCCGTGCTCCCGGCAACTCTCTCGGTAAAGGAGATATGCACCGCTTCGATACCGGCGCACTCAAGGCCGGCGCTACCTACAAAATCGATGGCCGAAATTTCATCACAGCCCATGCATCTTATGAGACACAGGCACCCCTCTTCGAGTATGCCTATATCTCCCCACGCATTAAGGACACTGCGATTGATGGCTTGACCCCCGAGCGTATCCTTTCTGGCGACCTCAGCTACACCTGGAACTACCGCCGCTTCCGCGGAGCCATCACCGGCTTCTGGACTGAAATGCTCGACCAGACCGAGCGCACTTCGTTCTATGACGACCAGTATTCCACCTTCATGAACTATGTGCTCAAGGGGGTTCATACTTCTTATAAAGGTGTGGAAATCGGTGCTGCCTATAAGATCACTCCCTCTATCACTCTCTCGGCGGCTGCAAACTTCGCCCGCTATCAGTATAAGAATCGTCCGAAAGGCACTCGCTCTTACGAAAACGGTATGCGTCCTGACACCACTCAAGTGGTATATCTCAAAAACTTCTACATCGGTGGCACTCCTCAGACCGCTGTCAATGTCGGTATCGACTGGGCAGCTCCCAAATCATGGTTCTTCGGAGTCAACGCCTCCTGGATGGGCGATGCCTATGTAAACCTCTCGCCGATACGCCACGAGGCACTTCCCAACCTTTGGGAAAAATATCCTAACTATGAGGAACTCGAAGCCAAAATGGAGGAACTCGGCGCTCAGGATAAACTCCGTGATGCTTTCGTGGTCAATGCTTCGATCGGTAAGTTGATCTATCTCAACCGGAAAGTGTCGATGAATATCAACCTCAACATCGACAATATTCTCAACAACCGAAAGATACAGACCTATGGTTACCAGCAGGGTCGCTTTGACTATACCAACTACGATGCCGGGAAATATCCCAACAAGTATTTCTATGCTCAGGGCATAAAAGTGTTTCTCAATGTGGGTATCCGCTTCTGATGAGCCGATGCCAGCTACTTCGAAACAGAAATTATCCCCCTATATATCCGAAAAATATATAAGTTACGAATTTTTATTATAACAATTCAGATAATGAAACTATATAAATATGCCCTCTCAATGGCCGTAGCGGCTTCAGCGGTCGCTATGGTGAGCTGCGACAACGACTTCGACCGTCCCCCGGTCATAGTCCCCGTGGCTACAATCGAGGCTAATACGGCAATCTCAGAGCTCAAGGAGGCTTACTGGAATGAGATTTCAAATAATGCCTACACTACTATCCCAGTCAACGCTAAAGGCGACAGCATCGTCATAGCAGGCACTGTGATCTCAAGCGATAAGTCAGGAAATATCTACAAGGGTATCTATCTGCGCGATGAGACAGGTGTCACCTACATCCGTGTCAATGCCTACGACCTCTATGAGAGCTACCAGCCCGGCCAGGAGGTGAGAGTAAATGTCACAGGCCTCCTCATCGGTGGTTACGGTCGCGCGCCTCAGATCGGCTCGCTCTACAACAATCAGGTAGGCCAGGTGGCTGAGGCTGAGTTCAAGCTTCGCGCCCAGTGCAACGGCCTCCCGGAAAAGGGTGGGGTAGATCCCGTTGTCACCACTATCGCTAATCTCAATAGCTACAAAAACAATGCCGAGGATCTGCAGAAATGGATGTTCCAGCTGGTGAAACTCGAGAATGTAAGCTTTGAAGATGGTGGCGTGAAACTTTGGACAGACAAACCGGGCGATACCGGCTCTACCTCACGCAATATCACAGACAGCGAGGGAAACAAAATCATTGCTTATACCAGCAACAAGGCTACATTTGCTTCAGATGTGCTCCCCAAAGGCACAGGCTCTGTGACTGCTATCCTCAGCTACTACAATGGTACCTGGCAGCTCCTCTTCATGGATCCTCAGACCGATTGCGAAGGCTTTGAATTTGTAGAGACTCCCGGCTCCCCCTCATCGCCTGATATCCCCTCGGGGGCTATCTTCTCCGAGACCTTCAAGACAGGTAAAGGCGACTTTACAATCGAGAATGTCAACGCTCCCGCCGCTGTGGGTGAAGTATGGAAACATGACTCCAAATATGGTTATATGATAGCTACTGCCTATGTCAGCAGCGATAAGTCAAACCATGCCTCTGAGTCGTGGCTCATCTCACCGGTGATTGACCTTGCCGGTCGCACTGCAGCCTTCCTGTCTTTTGACCAGGCTATGAATTATTTTACCAGCATCGCAAAGGCGCAGACAGAGGCTACTGTAAATATCCGCGAGGAGGGTAGCGAAACCTGGACCAAGCTTACGGTGCCCTCTTACCCCGACGCCCTTGGTTGGGATTTTAAGAACTCAGGCTCTATCGACCTCTCGGCTTATCTCGGTAAGAAGGTGCAGATTGGCTTCTGCTACACTTCCACTGACTCAAAGGCAGGCACATGGGAAGTGAAAAATGTGGTTGTAAGCCCCGAAGGCACCCCTTCGACCCCTGATCAGCCCTCAACACCTACCGGCCCCGGATTCAGCGAAAGCTTTGCCAACGGCCAGGGCGGGTTTACCATTGAGAATGTAACAATGGGTGAGGCTCTCAGCTATGTGTGGAATCACGATGCAAGCTATGCCTGCATGAAGGCCTCGGCCTATGTCAACGGCTCTTCGCAGCCCTCCGACTCATGGCTCATATCACCTGTGATCTCCCTCGAAGGAATGACCGCTCCAAAACTCTCTTTTGAGCAGGCTATCAATAAGTTCCCCTCAGTTGATACTGCCAAAGAGCAGATATCAGTGTGTGCACGCCTCGAAGGAGCCACAGAGTGGACTCGCCTCCCTCTGCAGGAATATGGCAGCAACTCAAGTTGGACTTTCTTCAACTCCGGCGAAATCTCTCTTGCCGACTACGCAGGGAAGAAGATACAGATAGCTTTCCACTACACCTCGACAGCTTCGGCTTCCGGCACTTGGGAAGTGAAAAACGTAAACGTCAAATAACTACTCCACTATGCGAAAATTTGGAAAATATATGAGTCTGCTCCTGTTTGGCGCGCTTTCGCTTACCGCCTGTCAGGATGATGTAGACGATCCCGCGTTCATTGAGCCTCAGTCGTCGTGGCTCGCGGATGGCGACAACTATCAGCTGATGACCATTGAGGAGGTCAAGGCTAAGTTCTGGTCAGACGACACCAACTATTATTGGACGGACTCTGAAGGAAATCCATATCTCCCTAAGAGCGATGACGGCCGCCATATCCTCATCAAAGGCCGCGTAATTTCAAGCGATGCTGCCGGAAATGTCTATAAGAAGCTCGTCATTCAGGACGAGACTGCCGCAGTCACTTTCAGCATCAATGCCAACTCGATGAACAATAAGTTTCGTCGCGGTCAGGAAATCGTGGTCGATATCACAGGTATGACTATCGGTAAGTATGCCGGCTTGCAGCAGTTTGGGGCTCCCGATGACTCAGAGACCTATGGTCACCAGACCACTTTCATGGCCTATGAGTTTTTCCTTGAGCATGTGCAGATGAATGGTCTGCCTGATCTGGCAAAAATCGACACTCTCACCGTCAGAGATTTCTCCCAGCTCTCCGGAGGCCCCGAGGTGATCCGCAAATGGCAGAGCCAGCTTGTGAGATTCAATAATTGCTCGTTTGTCAACGGTGGCACCGAGACATTTGCGAAGAGCAAGGAAACTGTCAGCCAGACTCTCAACGTGGAGGGTGGCACAATTGATGTGCGCACCAGCGGTTACTCAAATTTCTATGCCGATCCCCTTCCCGAGGGCAATGGTGATGTAGTGGCTCTTCTTGAGTATTTCAACTCCTCCTATCAGCTGACACTTATCGACCGCGCAGGTTGCATGAACTTTGGCAATCCCACTATAGGCCCGGGCGCTGAGGATAATCCCTACACTGTCAATGAGGCTATCTCTGTGATTGCAGGTGGCGGCAGTGTCAATGGCGTTTGGATCAAGGGCTACATTGTCGGTGCAGTGGCTGCCGGAGTGCAGGATGTGAAGGCCAACTCTGACATTGAGTTTGCAAGCAACCCTGACCTTCCCAACACACTGGTGATCGCCCAGGATGCCGAGTGCAAGGATTGGAGCAAGTGTATGGTTATAGAACTTCCCCAGAACTCATCGCTCCGTAAGTATGGCAACCTTGTGGATAATCCCACAAACTATAAGAAGGAACTTTGCATCCTCGGCAACTTCGGTAAGGTGCTCGGCACCTACGGTGTGACCGGCAATAATGGCGCCTCCTCGACCTACACTATCGATGGGCAGAAGTCGCCCGACGATGGCGAAGGTGATGCTCCTGCTGGCAACACTGCCCCTGACTTCAACACCATGAATGGCGGTGAAGCTACAGGCTATTACCAGGCTGAAATGAAGTCGACCAACGGTTGGGTAGCTACAAATTCGCAGCTCCTCCAGGGTGGCTCTACCGACAGCAGCCCCGTCTTCACCGTGTTTGGCAACTCTTCAGTGTTTGCTCCCTGTCTCAACGGTAAGGCTGGCTCGCATGGCACGCTCACTTCACCCGTAATCGCGGGCGGTGTCAAGACACTCAGCTTCGACTACACTCAGCCCTTCTCCGATAATAAGTGCAAGCTTACGATCAACATCAAGCAGAATGGTGCGGTGGTGGCAAGCGATGTGCTCGTCAACGACGGTATGACCAAGCTTCAGAAGTACACCTACAGCCACGACTTCAATATCAGCGGCAATTTCCAGATTGAGATTATCAACGATGGTCCCTCGGAGTCAACCTCAAATAAGGACCGCGTGGCTATCTGGAATATCTCGTGGGGCGAAGGTGGCGGTTCTACCCCTGAAACTCCCGGGACTCCTGACACACCTGATACTCCTACGGGAGCAACGGCACCGGATTTCAATACTCTAAATGATGGTCAGGCCACCGGCTACTATCAGGCTGAGATGAAATCAAAGAATGGTTGGGTTGTCACCAATGCTCAGCTCCTTCAGGGTGGCTCGGCCGACAGCAGCCCAGTGTTCACCGTGTTTGGCAGCTCTTCAGTCTATGCTCCTTGCCTCAATGGTAAGACCGGCTCACATGGCACTATCACTTCACCTGCGATTGCGGGTGGTGTCAAGACACTAAGCTTCGACTATACCCAGCCTTTCTCTGACACTAAGTGTAAGCTTACCATCAATATCAAGCAGAATGGTGCGGTGGTGGCGAGCGACGTGCTCGAGAACAATGGTATGACCAAACTTCAGAAGTATTCTTACAGCCACGACTTCAACATCAGCGGTAACTTCCAGATCGAGATCATCAATGAGGGTCCCTCAGCTTCTACATCCAACAAAGATCGCGTAGCCATCTGGAATATCGCCTGGACGGCAATGTAACAGTGTCTGATTAACTTTTCGGTCACTGCGACCGACATCACATGAATATCAACTCCACCATTGGACTAAGAGCCTTGGTGGAGTTGATATTGTTTCATATCAGGGAGGCCTCTCATCGTTGCCTCTCATGGCTAACAAATTTGGGGAATGGCTCGAATTTCATAATTTTAAATTTTGTATTACGCTCAATAATTGCGACCTTTGCGGGGTAAAATTCAAATTACACCTATATTTATAATGGTTTTTGGATTTTCTACGGAAAATTTCTGAGCCATTTTGGTGTAATTTTTTGTGAATTCCTGTGCAGAGTGGTCTCTATGCCACTTTTATTGATGGAAAAGGAAAACAAAATCAAATTTCTAATATAAACCATGAAATCATTTTGAAAAATGGTAACTGCAATTGTCACAATCTTTATTATCGGCTATCTCTTCATAGCTCTTGAGAGCGTGTTTGAGATTAACAAGGCAGTCCCTGCACTCCTTATGTGTGTGGTATGCTGGACTCTTTTCGCTATCGGCTACGCTCCGGTAGAGGGTATCGACACCTCGGCAAAACTCCTTCACCATCTTGGTGATACCTGCGAAATCCTTTTCTTCCTGATGGGCGCTATGACCATTGTTGAGATCGTGGACGCCAACGGAGGCTTCTACTTCGTGAAAGATGCTCTCGCTACCACCAGCAAGCGCAAGCTCCTCTGGCGAATCGTGTTTATGGCTTTCATCCTCTCTGCTATTCTCGACAACCTCACCACCTCAATCGTGATGATTATGGTGCTCCGCAAACTTGTGGAGGATCATGAAGACCGCATGATCTATGGCGGTATGATCATCATCGCTGCAAACGCCGGCGGTGCATTCTCACCCATCGGCGACGTGACTACCATCATGCTTTGGATTCGCGGAATGATAACCACCGGCGGTGTCATCACAGAACTCTTCCTCCCATCGGTAATTGCAGTGGTAGTGTCTGGTATCTGCGCCCAGTTCTACCTCAAAGGTCAGCTTGCCGCTCCCGCCAAGGGCGATGAGACAATAGCCGCTTCCAACAACAAATACCGCACTCTCATCCTTGTGCTCGGTGTTGGCGGTCTTATCTTCGTGCCTATCTTCCGTATGCTCACCGGCCTCGCACCCTTCATGGGCATCCTTCTGGCTCTCGGCGTCCTCTGGCTTGTAAGTGAGATCCTCTGCAACAAAAATGCCCTCTTCGCATCCAATACTAATCTCAAAGTCACTTCGCTGCTCTCTCGCATCGACATGGCTACCATCCTTTTCTTCCTCGGTATCCTCATGGCGGTAGCAACACTTCAGGAGACAGGTGTTCTTACAGCATTCGGGGAGTGGCTCAACGATGTTTCCAATGGTAACCACTATCTCGTGACCGGTGTGATTGGTGTCGTGTCAAGTATCGTTGACAATGTTCCCCTCGTGGCAGGATGTATGGATATGTATCCTATCGCAGCTGCTGGCGATTTCGGTGTCGACGGCCTCTTCTGGCAGCTTCTCGCCTACTGTGCCGGTGTCGGTGGCTCTATGCTTATCATCGGTTCTGCAGCAGGTGTGGTAGTGATGGGTCTAGAGAAGATCAGCTTCGGTTGGTATCTCCGTCGCTTCAGCCTTATAGCTTTCATCGGCTATCTTGCCGGTATCGGCTGCTACGCTATCGAAACCCTTTTCATGCATTGATAAGACATTCCTCAATTAAACCATTGACCGGAGCCACAATCCAGTGACTCCGGTCGATTTTTTTCTCCCTTCTACAAACCACTTGCCGAAAACAGCATTCTTCGTTTTGTGGACTGTCGGACATTGCAAGGGAATGTCTACAGATTGTTTTCCGGCGTTGTTGGGGGCTGTTAGAGCATGCTGAGGATGCGGGCGGTGAATTCATCGGCGGGAAGATCGAAGGGAAGCCATGTGATGGGAAATCCTCTCCGCTCCATGCCTCGAAACCATGTCATTTGGCGTTTTGCGAATTGGTGGATTGCGATTTCAAGTGCACTTACCATCTCATCGTAGGCCATTTGGCCAGTGAGGTATAGTGTAAGATATTTGTATTCAAGGCCGTAGTAGATAAGATCCTCCGGCGGAATACCGGAGTCAAGCAACCGTCGCACCTCATCGACCATGCCGGCTTGGAGGCGGGCATGAAGACGCGAGGTGATGCGCTCCCGTCGCTGTTGGCGATCAATCTCTACGCCAATCACAACGGCATCCTCAAGAGGGTGGGGGGTAGCCTCGGTAGCAGCCTCTGGATGATCGCGATAGTAGGTCTGAATCTCTATCGCACGGATAGCCCTTTTGGCGGTATCGACATCTGTGACATTGTGGAGTGTCTTCATCGACTCAAGAATGGCGGTGAGTTGCTGGAGTGATTTCCCCTCCAGATTCCGGCGGAGCTGCGGGTTTTCGGGCACCTCCGGGAGTTTCAATCCTTTGAGCGCACTCTCCACATAAAGCCCTGTACCACCACAGAGTATGGTTCGCTTGCCCCTCGACTCTATATCCTCACGGCAGGAGTCGAAATCGCGGAGAAATTCGTAGAGATTATATTTATATCCCGCAGGGCAGATGTCAATAAGGTGAACCGGGACTTCGCCATATTCCTCAATATCCTTACCGGTGCCGAGATCCATCCCACGATAGATCTGACGGGAGTCAGCGCTTATGATTTCCCCGTCGATGGCTCGTGCAAGATCCACAGCACGGCGCGTCTTTCCGGAGGCGGTAGGCCCTGTAATGACAATGAGAGGCTTCATTGATTTGCTATCCATTGAGGTAAGAGGGGAGCATCAATTGGCCGCGTCTTCATCCTGGTTGGAATTTCTGCGCAGGAGTTTTCGGAGGCGATAGAATGGTTTATCCTCGTTGAAACGTGCCACTTCCAGCCAGAGACTGCTGTTGAAGTCCACATCCCAGTCGCAGATGCCGCGGAGGCGGAAGTTAGGGTGGTAATTCTTGATTTTATAGAGGCGACGCCCCTCGCTGTCGTAGGTCTTCCATGCCATAGTTATGGTGTAGAGGCGATGGATTTCAGCCGCCAGCATGGGGTCGACATCGCGGTTGGCAAGATGGCGCTGCAGTTGCGAGAGGGTATACCATTTCCCCTTAAGGAAAGAATCGTCGATTGTCTCCAGAGTGTTGAGGCAGCAGATGAAATGATATGAATTGTTGAAGCCTGAGAGGTCAGAGTTTTTATACATAAATCTCATGGAGAAGGCTTCGCGGTTGATGTTGCTGAGGTCGGCAAACATCCGCGAGGCCTCGGCTATGGAGATCTTTTCGCGTGTGGGGAGGAAGAGCTCGGCGGGTGTGTCGAGTTTATTGGTATCAGGAATTTCGTTGAACTCACCCATGCGTGATAGGAAAATGTTGTCACCGCAGAGCACGAGGTAGCGGATATTGGAGGTGGTGGCGTTCTTTCGCGGGTTTGACTCGATATGCTTATAGTAGTAGCCCCAGAGAGAGAAATAGCGCATACCGAGATAAATGATGGTGAGACCGAAGAGTATGCCGGGCACCCAGCTGAGTACAAACCGATCCACGCGGTTGAGATTTACGTTGATATAGAAGAGAGCATAATAAGTCCACCCTACGACCGTGAGCACAAGCATGAAGATCAGCAGCATGCGCAGCTGGTAGTTGCTTTCCTGACGGAATATCTTGCCGAGGAATCCTCGCTCGGAATAGGGGCCGTTTTTGATTACACATGCCCTGCAAACAGAGGCCGAGCGGCCCAGGAGCAGGTGCCCTATGCAATTGAGCGCGGCAACCGGAGCTATGATCAGCACCGATAGGAAGGGAATATCGGTGTTGATCTCAGATGGCTCGAAGAACATTGAAATATAGCCTCTGACATATATGATAGCGATAACGAGCATTATTAAGGCCGAGATGCCGAGAGTGCGCACGGCTATGGCCTGAATGAGGTCGCATGAATAGACAGCGTTTCGCCCTCCGGTGTTGCGGTAGAGGATCAGTGCCCCCATTATGCCGAGGACTATCAGGGGCATCCAGATTTTTGGCACAACAAGGGCGAGAAGTATCGGGAGTATGAGAGCACCCACCGATATAGTCCATGAGAGCCAAAGAGAAAATATAGCGCTTTCGTTGGTGAAATGATGTTGTTGCTGATCCATAGTGGTGCTACCTGAGAGGATAGTGATTTCTTTTATTTATTTCCGAGATAATTGTCGAAGTGAGTGAGCATGCGGGAGAAGACTGATAGGCGTGCACCGCAACCATTTATCGAATGGTTCATATTGGGATATATGAAGAGGTCACACCATTTGCCGCTTGCCTGCAGAGCAGAGACATACTCGACAGTGTTGGAGAAATGGACATTATCGTCGGCTGTACCATGCATGATAAGGAGCGGCACAGAGAGATTAGAGGTGAGTTTTAGAGGAGCCGAGCGGTTATAGCCATCCTCATTTTCGCGGGGAGTGAGCATGTAGCGCTCGGCATATATAGTGTCGTAGAAACGCCAGTCGGTCACCGGGGCGATTGCAACGGCGGCTGCGAAGGGAGTGGTTGGCGTTGAAACAGCCATGAGTGTCTCATAGCCGCCATAGCTCCAGCCGCAGATCCCGATGCGGGAAGGGTCGATATATGGCTGAGCAGCGGCCCACTTGGCAGCGGCCTGTTGGTCGAGGGTTTCAAGATGTCCGAGGTCTTTGTAGACCGGGGTCTCCCAGGCGCGTCCGCGTCCTCCTGTTCCGCGACCATCCACACAGATCACTACATAGCCCTTTTCGGCAGCATAATATTGCCAGTCGATTTTCCATGTGTCGAGCACCTCCTGCGAGCCGGGCCCGCTATATTGATACATTATCGCCGGATAACGACGGGAGGAGTTAAATCCGGCTGGCCTGATGATGTAGGCGTTCATCATCTCCCCGTCGGCATTGGGGATGGTGGTGAATTCTTTGGAGGGGATAGCGGCAAAGCGAGAGGCTGTGGAGGCATTATCTTCAATGACTCTCAGTTCTTTGCCATCGATGGCATGGAGGGTATAGCGGGAGGGATGGCGGGAATTGTTGTAGATAAGGGTATAGAAATTCATCGCCGGTGTGAACCATGCATTTGCTGTGCCGCTCTCTGCCGATATATGGTGAATCCCACCCTTGGGATCGATACGCGATACCACGCGGTTGATTGGGCCGGTAGCGGTGGACTGCACATAGTGGTTGCCCTTGGCATCAGCGCCATAGTAGGCTGTGACATCGAAAGACCCTGAAGTAAGGGCGCGTGAGAGTGAGCCGGTGTAAGTGTAGAGATAGACGTGGGAGAAGCCGCTGCGGGTAGAAAGTATGGCAAAACCATCGTCGCCGAATCTGATATCCTCGTAAGTAGCCGGGGCGAGCCAAGCCTCGGACTGCTCTACAAGAAGCGAGCGGCCAACACCTGAGCGGGGGTTGATGCTGAAAATCTCCATGCGGTTCTGAGCGCGGTTGAGAGTGACAGCTATCAGTCGCTCGGGAGCGCCTCCGAAGGCTATGCGGGGAATATATTCGTAATTGCCATCAGGGATTTCGAGTGCCATGGTCTTGCGGTTGTCGACATCGTAGCTATGAAGAGTCACCTTAGCGTTGGGTTCGCCGGCCACTGGGTATTTATAATCGTAGACACCGGGATAAAGTTCGTACAGGCTATTCGGATGGCAGAAACCGCCATAGAGAGGGAAGCTGAATAGGGGGACGGCGGTCTCGTTGTATTTCAAATAGCAGAGGGTGCGATTGTCGGGTGCCCAGGCCATGGAAACGGAGGTGGAAAACTCCTCCTCGTAGACCCAGTCGGGGACACCGTTTATGATTTTCCCCTTTTCGCCGTCGGTCGTGACATCGACCTCCGAGCCGAAGTCAATCTTGAAAAGGTGGATATTGTTATCTTCAGCCACGAAAGCAACCATGCGTCCGTCGGGGGAGAAGAGGGCGGTGCGCTGAAAATCAAATTTTTCAGAGATAGGGAGTAGACGGCGGGTGCGGATCTCGAAGACATAATTTTTCGACACCGACGAGCGGCGGTAGATCATCTTGCGCCCCGTAGAAACCAATATTTTAGAGCCATCAGGGCTGAGTGTGAAATCCTCAATGCTCTTGATAGATGTTTCGCGGGTATTGTCGGTATCCATCACAGTCTCCACCTCCTTGCCGGTGCGTGTATCGAAGCGGACTATCCGTTTGCCATCCTCTGACAGAGCGAGATATGATAGGCCGTCGGCGCTATAGGCAGGTTTGGCAACGTAGGCAGAGGCTGCCGACGGGTAGAGATAGCGCTCGAGGCCGGAGTCGACTGTGATATTGGCGGCGAGGCTGGTGCCAAAGATGGCGAGGAGCGATATGATTGTGATACTCAAACGTTTCATAAGGTTGAAAATGAAGGAAGGACAGAATTAGAAAAGCGAGAGTTGGGCTTCGTTGTTGTTGGAAGGGCGGCGCGGCGGTTCATGGTAGCCGAAATCGGGGTCATCCTTTCCGGTGGAAAACCAGTCGGTATTGTCGAGGTCAGCGTCGATCTTCACCTTCCTGGGACGCCCGCGTTTGCGAGCCGGGCGAGGTGTGTCAGCGTCAGCCTGCGCTGCAAGATTTGATTCAGCGTTGGTTTTGAGGGTGGCGAGCTCTGCCTCAGCTTCGGTTTTGGCGGCGAGTAGAGCGGCAGCATCCTTCTCGGCATCGAGGAGACGGCTCTTGAGCCTGTTGAGTTCCTCGCGGAGCTTCTGCTCAGTCTCTACATGGTTATAGAGATTACTCTCGATAGTGCGTTTAAGAGATGCATTTGAGTTTTGCAACTCGGTGATTTTGGCATCTTTGCGGGCTTTGAGGTCTTCAAAACCATCGAGCTGGGTCTGAATTTGCCCCATCACAGCTTCCTGCTCGCTTTGGACAGCCTCGAGCTCGTTGCGGCACTCGGCCAATTGGTTGCGCAGGTCATTGATGATGTTGTCGCTCATCTGGGTCTTTACTTCGAGTTGCTGACGCAGGGTGGACTGGCGGTCGGCCTCCTCGGAGAGCTGCTGACATTGTTGCGAGAGATTTTCAATCTCAGAGTGGAGCTTTACCACCTCATCATCGCCAGACGCGGGGACAGCACTTGAAGCCTTATCTGCTATGAGGGCAGCCTTTTCCTCTTCGAGACGGCGGATATGGGCGTTGGCTTTTGCGAGAGCCTGTGAGCCGGGCTTAGAGCTGAAAATCTTTTCCTTCTCCTCATCGTGGCGCGCCACTTGAGCTTCAAGGTCGTTTATGCGGTCGAGGAGCGCTCTCTTCTGGCGGTTGACGCTTAGTTCGAGGCGGTGGTTTTCCTGACGGAGATTCTTGACAGTGTCAGTCTCGAGGCTTTCGATCTTCTGTTCCAGCTGAGCTTTTTCTTCGGCCCACTTTGCTGCCGAGAGGAGATTGTTGATGCGGCCGCGGAGGCTCTCTGAGAGCGACTTTACGATATAGGCCCGCTGGGCTTCGAGATTGAGACACTTCTTTATGAAATCAGGCTGCGTCTCGTTGAAGAGGGCTATCACGGCATCAAAGAGATCGTCGGGGAGAGTTACGTCATCGGCACTATCTACAGTGCAAATGGTGGATGCCGGTGCCTGCTCGGGCTCCTGTGGCGGTGTCTCAGTAAAGTGGGTGTTGGAGTTTGTCGCCGAAGCTGCCACATTATCCTCCGGTGGGGCCGGGGCGGCATATTCAGGCAACGTAGAGTCGTATTCATCATCCTCTTCTGTCTCAGGAGAGAATCCGAATGCTTTTTTTATAATAGTCATCATAGACATATCAACGGTGGGTTTATGGTGCCCGGAAGAAAATTTGCTATCGGCCGAGCCTTTATAAATATAGGTATTGCAAAGATAGTCAAAAAATCAAAAATAATTGCAAATATGGCACTGTAAAATCGGGAGATGTCCCGATATAATGGAAAAATCGAAAATAAATCACTAATTTTGCATATAAATTCAATCAAAATCTTATACGGCAGCTCAACGATAATTATCTGGCATACATAGTGAAATGTCGGGAATAATTAAAAAAGAATACATTTGCAGCTGCAGATAAAACATATTTCAAAAGTTATGACAAGAAAACTTTATCCTGCCCTAATAGTAGCTTTACTGACTTGTGCATGTTCTGACGATGATAACCTCTCAGGAGTCATCGATGACAGCAATCTCCCCGATCTTATTGAAGGCTGTATAGATATAGCAAATGGACATAATGTGGTATTCGTAGATTTGGATGATATCGAATCGTTCAAATTTCAGCTCGGGACCAAGCGCAATGTTGTGGCTGAAGTGCCTGAGGATTTTCCGCTTACGCTAAAAGTAGAGATGGCTGCTGATACGACTCGTTATCTTTCGCTTAAACTATCCGGCGAGGATTTAGCGGAGGATTCTCCTTCGGTCTACACAGTAACTCTCGGTCTTGTTTCCGATGAGACGGTTAAGAAGGATCTTAAGATCGTGGTTCGTCCACACGGAGGAAGTCCGACGGATGTCAGTGACTATGCTTACAATATCGGGAAAGGGACCAAGATATGGAATGAACTCGGCAATGTGACATATCCCGTAATAGATTTCAGCCAGATCGTTGCCCATCTGTATGATAATGTCAATAATGTCCAGACCGGCTTGCAGTTTGAAATCGGCGGCGAGCGCTATGAGGAGACAATGGAAAGAGTGTGTAGTAAAGTTGGTCTCGGAGGCCTTGCCAAAGGTGGCGGATATGCCCTCACCGGGAGTTCTACATTCAGTCAGGAGTCAACTACATCAAATATAGCCAATACTGAATTATATCTCGGATATTATTCGCGTGTGATGGCCGAAGTGAAACTCAACTCAGACTGGATAGAGAATATCAAGGAGAAGGGTGAGCTTTTCACACTCCTTGACGAGACAACCAACGACGCTATGAACAACCCCGGCACAGGTGCATATAAGCAGTATGGCAACGACGAAGCCGGCATCAAGAAATTTCTTGATCATTATGGTACCCATGTGATAACACAGGGCGCTTTCGGAGGAAACTACATCTACATCTATGCCCGCAGGGAGAATGCCTACGAAAATAGCGTGGGAGTGGATGCGAGTGCAAATATTACTCTCCGTTACAATGGCAATCAGGAAAAGGCTTCTACATGGCTTCAGCAATACCAACGGAAACATAGCAGTCCGTATATCAATCCCTCTGTTGATGCGGATAGCTACACCTCGGAATATCAAAGTGTTTCCCACTGCTTCGAGGCGATAAAAGCTACGGGAGGAGATGGCGATACCGATATCGCGTCGTGGGAAGAGAAGTTCTCATCCGAAAGTCCTTCCAAATGGGTGGTGGTAAGTTATGCCACTCTTGACAGTGACGGAAGCGGCAACCTGATTTCCATAACGGATTTTATTCTCGATGAAGCGCGTAAAGAGGCGGTGGAAAAGTATTTTGATTCCTATCTCGAATCAAAGACTAAACCGTTGAAGGAGGATAAACTGGTTCTTGCCGACTTCATGATGAAGACAGGCAGTGACGGACATAAGAAAGAAGACCCGAAATCTTTTATTTCCACAGGGCCTGACGGGAAGAAATATTTATATTTCCCGGTGATGGCAACCCCCTATCAACAGTATCCCTCTCAAGCGGGATATGCACTTGAGACCAATCAGGATAAATATGTGACCGGGACAACGAATAAAGGTCATTACTGGTACTACGCATTAGGTTATGACTCGGAATGTGCGGGCTTCTCATCGATTCGCTTTGACAATTCCAGTCACGACGGCTGGGTGAAGCGAGGTGATAATGCTAACAATGGCGTCGTAGGTGCGATTGACGACAATTACGTGCAGCTCTACACCAAGGATTCCGGCAAACTGAAATATGAAGAGAAGGTTAAAGCCGTAGTGATTGAATATCTTAACTATGTCAGTCTGTACCGTCACGAGAATTGTTTTGGAGCCTCCGGAGGAGCGGAATTGAAGATGCCGTTCGATTCCTCTGTATCTCAAGCTAATTATAACAACTACTGGCAGAATAGTGCTACTTATTGCGATGACTCCAGATGGAGGTGGGTGTTTTATGAGGGATGGTTGTCAACTCCTCACCAATTTTGTGTGGGTTATTCCCTCAAGCCACTGCCGATAAATAAACTTTCGTTTGGTGAAGGAAAATCAGAAGGCCCTATCCAGCATCCGCACAAGTGGGGACAGCCTCTGTAGGATCTTACATGCAATCAAGCCAACAAGGTGGCTAAATGAAAGGGGGTAGGATGTCATCCTCTGGAGTATCGATATGGAAAAGATGAAAAAACTATTGCTTCTCCAAAGGTTTGAGATATTTTTTGTAACTTTGAGGCGAAATTTGGAAGTATACACTAAATTACCCCTAAAATAAGTGAAAATCAAAACGATATTACTGTCAGGCGCCGTGGTGCTCATCGGTGCCGCTTGGGTTTCGGCCGCCACTGATAATGTGGCCGAAGAGGTTGCATGGGTTGTGGGCGACCAGCCAATCTGGAAGTCGGAGATTGAAGAAGCTTATCAGACAATGCTCTACGACAAGGAGCCGATAGCGGGCGATCCCTACTGTGTGATCCCCGAGCAGCTTGCCATTGAAAAGCTCTATCTCCATCAGGCAGAGGCTGATACGATTGAAGCAAGCGAGAGCATGGTGAATCAGCAAGTTGAGGCATATCTCAACAATTATATCGCTTCGCTGGGATCTAAGGAAAAGGTGGAACAATATTTCCACAAATCCATACCGGCTATGCGCGAGTCTCTCCGCGAGATGGTGAGCAACCGTATGCGTATCCAGCAGGTACAAAACAATCTCACCAAAAACATAAAAGCTACTCCCGCCGATGTCCGCCGGTATTTCCAGAAGCTCCCGGAGGACAGTGTGCCCTGGGTGCCCCTGCAGGTGGAGGTTCAGATACTTACCATGCAACCTGCCATACCTCGCGAGGCCATTGAGGATGTTAAAGCGCGCCTGAGAGATTTCACTGAACAGGTCAATAAGGGTGAGAGCCAGTTCTCAACCCTCGCTATCCTCTACTCCGAAGACACCGGTTCGGCACAGCGCGGTGGCGAGATCGGCCTTACCGGGCGCGGACAACTCGTACCTGAGTTTGCCGCCGTGGCATTCAATCTCAACGATCCCAAGAAGGTGTCGAAAATCGTCGAGACAGAGTTTGGCTACCATATCATTCAGCTTATCGAGAAGCGCGGCGACAAGGTTAATGTGCGCCATATACTTCTCAAACCAAAAGTTGACGACAAGGAGCTGACCGAGGCTGTTGAACGCATGGACTCGCTGCGCAAGGATATCAAGGCAGAGAAATTCAGCTTCGAGGACGCAGTAGCCGTTCTTTCGCAGGATAAGGACACCAAAAATAATAATGGTTTGATGGTCAACAATATGACCGGAACCACCCGCTTTGAGATGGCCGAACTGCCTCAAGATGTGGCACTCCGTGTCAGCAAATTGGAACCGGGTGAGATTTCCGAGCCCTTCATCATGACAGACCGCAGCAATCGCGAGACAGTGGCTATTGTGAAACTATCGAAACGAATCCCCGGTCACAAGGCTAATATCGGCGAGGACTATCAGCTCATCAAGAGCCAATATGAGAATGCACGCCGCGAACAGGTGCTCAACGATTGGCTTGCCAAGAAAATCAAAAACACCTACGTAAGGATAGAAGAGGGGTGGAGAAACTGCGAATTTAAACACAAGGGCTGGAACAAACAGCAATGAGAAGGTCTGGAATCATCGGGCTTGCAGTGGCGGCTCTGACATGGCTCCCGGTGCTTTTTGCTCAGGTGCCGGCCAAGCAGCGGCCACAATCACCGGCGCCTCCTGCCGAACGTCCGGCTATCCGTCCTACCATCCCCGGGGCAGACCGCCACGCGCCGGGAAAGGTGTTTCTCGAACGAGCCTCGCGCCTCAGCTACGACCAACTCCGCGACTCCGATGTTCAGGTGCTCGTAGGGGATGTCATGTTTCGCAAAGGGGATATGTTTATGTACTGCGACAGTGCCCGCTTTCGCGAGAGCTCGTCATCGCTCGATGCCTTCGGAAATGTCAGGATGGAGCAGGGCGACACCCTCTTTGTCTATGGCGATGAGCTCTACTATAATGGGTCGCTTGAACTTGCCGAACTCCGCGCGTGGCCCGGCAAGAAAGTGAGACTTATCAACCGCGATGTCTCGCTCACCACCGATGTGTTTTTTTACGACCTCTCTGAGGAGGTTGGCTACTATGAGACCGGGGGCGTTCTCCGAGACAAGCAGAATATCCTCCGATCGCTTCAGGGTTACTATTATCCATCGACCAAGGATGCCTTCTTCTATCTTAATGTCGACCTTACGGGTCCGAGAGAGGGCGACACTCTGAGGATGTTTACTGACTCGCTGACCTACAACACCGAGTCGAGAATCGCCCGCATCCTTTGCGAGACGCTTATAGTGAACCGCGACGGCGAAATCAATACCACCTCAGGAACCTACAACACAACGACGGGAGTTGCCGACCTCTACAAGCGCTCCACCGTCCACACCCGCCGGGGTAACACCCTTACCGGCGACACTCTCTTCTATGACCGCAGCTTGGGATATGGCGAAGCTTTCGGCAATATGATATTGACAGACTCCGCGAGAAAGTCAGAGATCAGGGGTGACTACGGCTATTACAACGAGCTGGCTGACTCATCATTCACTACAGGCAATGCTCTCGCCTTAGAATACTCGCAGACCGACACCCTCTATCTCCATGGCGATACTATCAAGGGGTATATGCTCCCTGACTCAACGAAAGTCACTGACGTCTACCGTAAGGTGAGATTTTTCCGCAACGACATCCAGGGACTTTGCGACTCGCTGAGCCTTGTGGAGCGCGACTCTGTCCTCTATATGTATGACTATCCGATACTATGGAATGGCGATAAGCAGATTACTGGAAATGTGATCTATGCCCATTTCAACGACTCAACGGTCGACTGGGCCCGTCTGCCGCGGGCCGGAATCGTGGGACAGCATATTGGTGAGGATTGCTACAATCAGCTCTCCGGGGCCGATATGACGGCATGGTTCAACGACTCTACCATCACTCGCCTCTATGTCGAGGGCAATGTTCAGACGATAATGTTCCCGATGGAGAACGACTCCACTTACAATAAATACTCCTTCACCGAGAGTAGTTATATGGATGCACACTTCAGCGAGGGTGATATTGAGAAACTGATAATGTGGCCAGCCACAACCGGTCGCGTCGTGCCTCTCTATCTTGCCAAGCGGGCTGACTATTTCCTGCCGAAGTTTCGGTGGTATGGGGCGCTTCGACCTATGTCGCCTGATGAGATTTTCGACTACCCTGAGGAGATGGAGGCTCTGAAAAGTCAGAAACTTCTGGGACCACTCTCTGCTGAAGATTACATGATGAGGGGTTCACTCCCTGAAGTAGCCAGCCCACAGACCCCGACAACACCTGACGGCGAATCGAAAGGGAGTTCAATCATAAAAGACACGTCGAGCCCAACAACGCTTACACCCGGAATGAATAGTGCCCGTGACCGTCGCAAGGATGCGGGCAAACAGCTCCCTCCGCTTGGGGGCGGTAGCGATGGTACGACGGTAGCTAACCCATCCAGTCTCAGAAAGGGGGAAAGATCAAGATGAGCGATGTGATCAGACTTCTTCCCGACTCGGTGGCCAACCAGATAGCCGCCGGTGAGGTTATCCAGCGGCCGGCTTCGGTGATTAAGGAGCTGGTAGAAAACTCTATCGATGCCGGAGCCTCCTCTATCACCATCATCCTCAAAGATGCGGGGCGCACTCTCATACAGGTAATTGACAATGGTTGCGGTATGAGCGACACTGATGCCCGCATGGCCTTTGAGCGCCATGCCACAAGCAAGATAGCCAAAGCCGACGACCTTTTCAGTCTCTGCACCATGGGATTTCGCGGCGAAGCTCTCGCTTCGATTGCTGCTATCGCACAGGTCGACCTGCGCACCATGCGTAAGGATGATACCATCGGCACAAGGCTGATAATCAATGGATCGAAGGTAGAGAGTCAACAACCTGAAGCGTGTGCTCCCGGGAGCAATATGATGGTGAAAAATCTTTTTTTCAACACTCCGGCCCGACGGAAGTTCTTGAAAAAGGACTCCGTGGAGCTGAGCAACATCATGCGTGAGTTTGAGCGGCTCGCTCTCGTAAATATTGGTGTGGACTTTACCTTGATCAGCAATGATGTCACCCTCCACTCGCTTCGCCGGTCGTCTCTGAAGGGGCGTATTGTAGACCTTTTCGGCAAGTCGCTCGACAAGCAGATAATCCCTGTGGAGACTGACACCTCGATAGTGCGTATCTATGGCTTTATAGGGCTGCCGGAGAATGCACGCAAACGCAATCCGCTTCAATATCTGATGGTCAACGGTCGCAACATGCGTCACCCGTATTTCCATAAGGCTATCCTCCAGTGCTACGAGCGACTCATCCCCTCTGATGAGCAGCCTAACTATTTCATAAATCTCACAGTGGATCCTGACACGATTGATGTCAATATCCATCCTACAAAGAATGAAATAAAGTTTGAGAATGAGCAGGGGATCTGGCAGATACTCAGTGCGGCGGTTCGCGAGTCGCTGGGACGCTACAACGCTGCACCTGCTATAGACTTTGATGTGGAGGATGCTCCGGATATCCCGGTGTTCTCACCCCGGCCTGAGGCGGTGCCTGATTTAGAGATTGATACTCGGTATAATCCCTTCGATGTCAATGAGTCGGAGTCTGCTTCCGGTTCATCATCCGGTTCATCATCCAGTTCATCATCTCGGTTGGTTTCGAGGATGGCAGATGATACCTCACGCTATCGTGATTGGGAGAAACTCTACGACGACTTCGTTAAGAAGCGTGATGATACACCGCCATCTTTCCAAATAACCCCGGAGATTGAACAGGCTCAGAATGGCAGCCTTCTCCCGGATGGTGCTGAGGAAATTGGGGTTCGCAATTCTACGCTGCAGCTGAAAAACAGCTATATTCTTTCTCAATCGCGAGAGGGATTGATGGTGATAGACCAGCATCGCGCCCACAAACTGATACTCTATGAGGAGTATATAGCAAAGGTGCGCGACAAAGGGTTTGTATCACAGTCTACATTATTTCCGGAAATTGTGGAGCTCTCCCCCTCGCAGAATGCAATCCTCACCGGCTTGTCTGACTCCCTTGAGGAGCTTGGCTTCAGACTGGCGCCACTTGGCGACAACACTTGGAGTGTGAGTGGTGTACCTTCGGTGCTCACCGGAGTCTCTGCACGCGATACGTTGCTTGCCATGATAGAGTCTGTCACAGAGTCGGGCGAAGACCCGGGTTCGCGACTCCATGAACAGATCGCACTCTCGATGGCACGAAGTGGCGCTATAAAGAGAGGTACCCCGCTGAGCAGTAATGAGATGGATAGGCTAATAAGCGATCTTTTCCGCCTCCCTGCGCCCGGGCTTTCTCCAGAAGGGAAACCGGTGTTTGCAATAATACGTCTTGATGATATTGCATCACTGTTAAATAATCCTTGATGCCGTTTCTTCCACTGATTTCATGATCCTTCGCCTTCTACACCATCAATAAAGCCCGATAATAATTTTATTCCATTATTCTGACACACAATAGAATATGAGATTACGGTTTGTGATATTGATAACGATACTCTCCGGGAAGCTCTGTTTATCCCTCCGGGGCGAAGAGAGGGCAACTGTATCGCTGCTCACTGCTCGTGCAGGGGAGGAGATATATCAACTCGAGGGGCACACCGCACTTCGTATCAACGACCCTCTGCGGGGGGATTATGTGGTGAATTGGGGTCTTTTTGATTTTGCGGCTCCAAACTTCGTTTACCGCTTTGTGAAAGGGGAGACGGAATATATGGCCGGCGCGGCTCCTACAGAATATTTCCTGGAAATGTATCGCCGCGAGGGACGCACAGTGGTTGAACAGGTGCTCGACCTTACACCTGAAGAGGTGTCGAAGGTTATTGAAATTACTGATCGTAATCTTCAACCCGAAAACCGCAGCTATCTCTATGATTATGTGAAGGATAATTGTGCCACCCGGCCTCTTGCGGTTATTGAGCAAGCAATTGCCGACACTCTGACCCTCGGACCGTCAGGCCTCCCTGAAGAGGCCGGCCGCTCCTTCCGACGGGCGATGAAACATTATCATGCTAACTATCCGTGGTATCAGTTTGGTATTGATCTTGCTCTCGGGAGTGATATTGACCGGGATATTGAACATCGTGAACTTTCATTTTCACCGGAGGCACTTGAGAAGATGATGGCCGACGCGCAACGCAGTTCCGGGAGGTCAATTGTCAGTACTACCAGGGTACTCGTAGAGGGTAAAACTCCCTCGGCAGTGCTACCGCCCACTCCCTGGTTTCTCACTCCCATGTTCTGGTCAATAATCCTGCTTGCAATTGCTATATGCGTTTCAATCAAGCAATTCGCTGCCAAGAAACTCACCCTTTCGGTTAAGATTTTCGACACCATCTTTTTCGGTGTTATATTCGTGGCAGGGATGATATTGACATTTCTAATCTTTGTGTCAATCCATCAGGCGGCATCGCCCAATTGGCTTTATCTCTGGCTCAATCCTGCCGCTCTTGCCGGCGCTGTTCTTGTATGGTCAAAAAGGGGCGAAAAGTTGCTAAAGTCCTATCAATTCATTAACTTTGCACTTTTGGTAGTGCTGGGTATCGCACTGTTATTCGGTGCGCAATCAGCCAATCCGGCCTTCATCCCGCTGATAATTGCTGACGGGGTGCGGGCATTGACTTGTGTGGTGACTCTTCCACCTCGAAGAAAAGCTTGATAATAAGTATGTTGAAGGCCAAAGGCATCATAGACAGTTCTCGAATAGCAGCAGCGCTCGTTGTCTCTGTAATGACAATGGGGCTTTCTGCTGCCACCAAGAGCGTGGCCCCTAAGCAGAGACCGGCGCTCGTGGTGGGGATATTTGTCGAGGGGCTTTCGGCTGACTATGTCAATCTGCTCCGCGACAATTTTGGTGAAGATGGCTTCAACCGCTTTGTCAGACAGGGGGCGGTGATAGAGAATATTGACTATGGTCCCGGTGTGGATGCCACAGCAGCCACTGCCATGCTTGTGAGTGGAGCTTCTCCCTCGGTCAACGGTATACCTGCTGCCAGAGTATGGAATTCTGACACCAAATCAGACTACCCGATACTTCTCGACCCTTCCAAAATAGGGAATTTCACTAACGAGACCTTTTCGCCGCTTGCCATCAAGGTGTCGACCCTCGGCGATGAGGTGAGAATCTCCGACGGCGGATTGGGGCTCGTCCACGCGGTGGCTCCAGATGCGCAGACCTCAATCATCCTTGCCGGTCATGCCGGCAACAGTGCTTTCTGGCTCAATGAGAGCAATGGAAAGTGGAGCACATCAACATATTTCAAGGATGTCCCCGTGGCGATAGCCACCCGCAACTATGGGGTGACACTCTCGTCGAAGCTCGACACCCTCGCCTGGAGTCCTTCGATGGCTCTCGAAAAGTATCCTGACCTCCCGTCATATAAGAAACTTTACCCTTTTCGCCACACCTTCCCGGCTCGCGAGCGTGACCGATTCAAGGCTTTTAAGACATCAGCACCGGGTAACCGAGAGGTGGCTAAGATAGGGGAGGAGTATATCAGTTCGCTCAAGTTGGGCACCCGCGGTGTCACAGACATGCTCTGCCTCGGATTCAATGTGAGCCCCTATCTCTATGGACGCGATGCCGACAACCGTATCGAGACAATGGATGCTTACCTGCGTCTCGATTCCGACATTGCAAATATCATCAAGGCAATTGAGAAGGGTCCCGGGATGGCCAACACAGTGCTTTTTATTGCCGGGACACCCGCTCCGGGTGGAGCCAAACGCGATGAAGAGCGATGGAATATCCCTTCAGGACAATTCTCCCCCTCAAAGGCAAAATCGCTCCTCAACATGTATCTCATGGCCATCCACGGACCCGGTGATTATGTGGCCGGCTACCATGGAGGCTATTTCTTCCTCAATCGTAAACTTGCAAAGGATCGCGATATCAATATCGAGGATATGAGGCGTGAGGCGGCTGATTTCCTCGCCCGCATGAGTGGCGTCAGTGAGGTCTTTACTCTCGACGATATAATGAATCGCCGCGCCGGCGAAAACCCCGAAGCTCTGCGTCGTAATATCTCGCCTGTTCATGCGGGAGATCTGTTAATCAGTGTGAATCCCGGATGGGAAATAAGCGATGGAGATGAAGAGACATCAACGGATTCCAACCTACCTGTTGTAAGAGTGGTCGCAGCCACTTCGCCGGCCTATATTCTTGCCTCCGATCTGGTCCCCCAGAAGATCGACTCACCGGTCGATGCCCGCACAATTGCTCCTACCGTGGCTCGGCTGCTGCGCATACGTTCACCCAATGCAGCCTCGCTTCCGCCGCTGAGGCTTGCCACTAAAGAGTGAGCGCCTCTCTTTCTCTAATCCAATTAGTAAATAAAAGCACAATTAGATAAAAAATGTCATTTCAATCATTTCTAACAAAGATTTTCGGAAACAAGTCGACTCGCGACCTTAAGGAAATCGAACCTATAGTAAAACAAATTGAAGCCCTTGAGCCTGAGGTGAAGGGCCTTACGATAGATCAGCTTCGCGAACGCATCGACTCTGTCAGAGCCGATATAAAGAGCGCAATCGCTGCAGAAACTGATGAAAACGCACGCCTGAAGGTCGAGGTTGAGGATCTCCCCTTTGATGAGCGCCAGCCTGTGTGGGATAAAATTGACCGCAACGAAAAAACTATCCTTGACACCATTGAGAATAAGCTCAACGAGCATCTCCCGATGGTCTTTGCTGTGATCCGCGAGACGGCCGCCCGCTTCGCCGCCAACGAGACCATCGAAGTGAAAGCCACCGAGATGGATCGCGAACTCGCAGCCAAGGGCCACGACTTTGTGAGCATTGATGGCGACAAGGCTATTTGGAAGAACCATTGGATTGCCGGTGGCAACGAGGTGACCTGGGATATGGTCCACTACAGGGTGCAGCTCATAGGTGGCATAGTGCTTCACCAGGGCAAGATTGCCGAGATGGCTACCGGTGAGGGTAAGACTCTCGTGGCAACGCTCCCGGTGTTCCTGCGCTCGCTCTCAGGGAGAGGGGTACATGTGGTGACAGTCAACGACTACCTCTCCAAGCGCGACTCAGAGTGGATGGGACCGCTGTATATGTTCCATGGCTCAACTGTAGACTGCATCGACAAGCATCAGCCTAACACTGCGGCGCGCCGTGCGGCCTACGATTGCGATATCACATTCGGAACCAACAACGAATTTGGCTTCGACTATCTCCGCGACAATATGGCGATGGCTCCAGGCGACATGGTGCAGCGAAAACATTATTATGCTATAGTCGATGAGGTCGACTCGGTGCTTATCGACGATGCGCGTACACCTCTTATCATCTCGGGTCCCGTGCCTAAGGGCGACGACCAGCTCTTCGATGAGTATCGCCCCAATGTAGAGAAAGTGGTGGAAGCCCAACGTAGGCTTGTCACCAAGATCCTTGCTGAAGCGAAGGCAAAAATTGCATCGGAGGATAAGGATGAACGCAAGGAGGGTGCCCTGCTGCTCTTCCGCGCCTTCAAAGGTCTTCCCAAGAATGGTGCACTTATCAAATTCCTCTCGCAGGAGGGCATGAAGAATCTTCTTCTCGAGACTGAGGCTTATTATCTGCAGGACAATAAGCGTGAGATG
The DNA here is from genome assembly GCA_964619395.1 of uncultured Staphylococcus sp. Classification (GTDB taxonomy): domain Bacteria; phylum Bacteroidota; class Bacteroidia; order Bacteroidales; family Muribaculaceae; genus Duncaniella. The sequence continues at coordinate 79,314 of CAZUEY010000002.1, forward strand.
CCGGTGGTCACTGACCCTCTCTACTTTGTTATTGATGAGAAAAACCGCAGCGTGGAACTTACCGACAAGGGTATCGATGAACTCACCGGGAAGACTGACGATCCGCAATTCTTTGTGCTCCCTGATATCGCTGCTCAACTCTCAGAGACCGAGCATATCGAAAACCTGACTGAGCGTCAGGAGAAAAAGGATGCCATCATGCAGGATTATGCCGTGAAGGCAGAGCGCGTCCACACGGTAACTCAGCTGCTCAAGGCTTATACTCTTTTTGAAAAGGATGTGGAGTATGTGATCGACGATGGAAAAATCAAGATCGTGGATGAGCAGACCGGACGTATCATGGAGGGTCGTCGTTACAGCGACGGTCTCCATCAGGCTATCGAGGCCAAGGAACATGTGAAGGTAGAGGCTGCCACTCAGACCTTTGCTACCATCACACTCCAGAACTATTTCAGAATGTATCATAAGCTCGCCGGTATGACCGGTACGGCAGAAACAGAGGCTGGAGAGCTTTGGGATATCTACAAGCTCGACGTGGTGACAATCCCCACCAACCGTCCGGTGGCCCGCATTGATATGAACGATCGTGTCTATAAGACCAAGAAAGAGAAGTATGCCGCCGTCATAGAGGAGATCCAGGACCTCGTGTCGCAGGGACGTCCGGTGCTCGTCGGCACTACCTCGGTTGATATCTCTGAACTCCTTAGCCGTATGCTCACCATGCGTCATATCCCCCACAATGTGCTCAATGCCAAGCTCCACCAGAAGGAGGCTGAGATTGTGGCTCATGCCGGTAAGAAGGGGATGGTGACAATTGCAACCAACATGGCTGGCCGTGGTACCGACATCAAGCTCACTCCGGAGGTGAAGGAGGCGGGTGGTCTTGCCATCATAGGCACAGAGCGCCATGAGTCTCGCCGTGTAGACCGCCAGTTGCGAGGCCGTTCAGGTCGCCAGGGCGACCCCGGTTCGTCTGTGTTCTATGTTTCATTTGAAGATCAGCTCATGCGTCTCTTCGCCACAGACCGTGTTATGAAGATGCTCGACACCCTCGGCCTCAAAGAGGGAGAACGCATAGAGAACGGTATGGTGACAAATGCTATAGGGAATGCTCAGAAACGTGTAGAGGAGAACAACTTCGGTATCCGTAAACGTCTTCTCGAGTATGACGATGTGATGAACAAGCAGCGAACCTATATCTACAATCGCCGTCACCACGCCCTGCTCGGGGAGCGTATAGGTATCGACATCGCCAATATGCTTTGGGATGTGATAGAGAATATGGTCAACAATTATGGCCCCGCAGACTATGATCAGCTCTCTATGGAGCTATTCAAGGTTCTTACCATCGAGACCCCATTCACCGAGGAAGAGTATCGCAATCTTTCTAAGGAGGATGCTATCACCAAGATACATGATGCCGCTCAGGAGGCCTTTGACCGAAAGAGCAAGCGTATCCTCGAGGTTGCGCAGCCGGTGATTAAGGATTGTGTAGAGAATCAGAATTTCACAGGCCGCATAGCAGTCCCGATGACTGATGGCAAGAGATATTTCAATCTCGTGGTTGACATCGACGAGGCATATCGCACTGAGTGCAAGTCGATAGTGAAAGAGTGGCATAAGGCTGTGCTTCTCGTGACCATAGATGAGCTCTGGAAGGAGCATCTGCGTGAACTCGATCAGCTCCGTCAGAGTGTGCAGAATGCCTCCTACGAGCAGAAAGATCCGCTCGTGATCTACAAGGTTGAGTCGTTCCATCTCTTTGAGGCGATGCTCAACAATTTAAATGTCAAGGCAATGTCGACACTTATGCGTGGTCAGATTTATGTGAAGCAGGCTCCGGAAGCTCAGCAGCCGGCCGCACAGAGTGAGGCCCCGGCGCAGAAGGCAGCCCCCAAGGTGGAACGTGCCATGCCCGAGCGAGCCAATGACTACTCTAAATATCAGACATCGCGCGAGAATCTTCCCGGCGAGGCAGCCCAGCGAGCTGCGGCTCAGGGAGCGACACCTCGTCAGGCACCCCAGCCTGTGAAAGCCGGTCCGAAGATAAATCGCAACGATCCCTGTCCTTGCGGTTCGGGTAAGAAATACAAGAACTGCCACGGCCGCGGTCTCTAAAGTTCCGAGGCTGATACAAAAATTTTGGGACTACTGTTCATTGTGGACAGTAGCCCCTTATTTTATATGCACATCGCAAAGCGATGTTTCTACATTATCTAAATCAATTATTTACTCCGATACCTTTTGAAATCATTATCACGAACCCGCGTTACATGTAGTGACGGACTATGATAGAGGCGAGGGTAATACCGAAGATAGAAGTTATGTGCATCAGCGAACCATTTGATGCTACTTTATTAAAATTCATTGCTCCGGATTCGTCAGTCAAACGGGCCGAATCAGGATGGTTTTGAACCAGCTCGTCAGAGTAAACACATTTGAACTTATGAGACGGAAATTGTTCTGTCTTTTTGAATTTTCGTCGTAGAGCTGCTGCCAACGGACACCCTTTGACTTTCCAAAACTCAGTGACGGCGATGCGCGAGGGATCGGTTTTTAGAGCAGCCCCCATCGAGGAGCAGAAAAGGGGGTGTGATCCATCGGACGACTCTGCCCGGGTGGCGTTGAGGATAAGCAGTGCCTTGTCTGACAGCGAGTCGATGGCGTCGATAATATAATCGTAGTCGCCAAGGATGTATTGCGATTGGGTTGAGGCGTTGTAAAAGCCGTGGATGGCTGTGATTTCTACGTCAGGGTTAATGTCGGTGAGGCGTTGGCGCATCACTTCTACCTTTGACATCCCCACGGTGGAGGAAGTGGCAGGAAGCTGACGATTGATATTTGAGATTGCCACATTGTCAGCATCCACGATAGTAATGTTGCGAAACCCTGAGCGTACGAGAGTCTCTGCAGCCCAGCTACCTACGCCTCCCATGCCAAAAACAATGCCCCGCTTGCGGCCGATATTGTCAAGAACATCAGTGCCGGTGAGGAGGGCAGAGCGGTTGAAAATCTGAAGACGCGAAAGACCGTTGGTCATGGTTCTGGAATGGGGTTAGAGAGCTGGTAAGAGTAGGGGGGAGAGTGTCGGGTGGGAGTGGTAATTCTCAGAACGAAGCCTTGATTTTATCCCAAAGAGATAAGGGTTCCATCCGGATATGCACATTGACATCGGAGTTTTCCTTGTTGAGAAAAACAATTGAATTTGAAAGGATGATAGCGATGAAATTTTCGAACTCAATGATCTCATTGATATGTCCAAGTGGTATTTCTGCAAAAGGTGATTTGGGATCGACGCTTCCGATGTAAAGATTATTCTCGTCAATGACAATTCCATGATTTTCCATCGCATAGTCAAATAGCAGACCGATGTTGAGTTCATCGGCTGATTGCGGTGGCTTATTGTACTTCTTATAGAGAGAGTCAATGAGTTTCTTTGTTACCATATCAAAATCGGATTTAAAGGTCTCCGGATTGCAGAGGGTGGGTGTGTGAATTAGTTTTTTTGACTGTAAAGATTAAGAGGTTATCAATGGATGGCCGTGGAGGTCATCAGTAATTAAACATCCCGTAGGGGAGAAAGGTTTAATGATTTGAAGAATGATTGAAAAAAATTTTCCGGAGACCGGGTAGCGTGTTGATTGCCACCATGGAATCTCCGGAAAAATTGTTATCAGAATTAGGATATTCTATCAGGCGAGGAAGCCGAGAAGCACACCTGCTGCAACTGCCGAACCGATCACACCGGCCACATTGGGACCCATTGCGTGCATGAGGAGGTAGTTGGAGGGATCGTATTCCAGACCGAGATTGTTGGAGATACGAGCCGACATAGGCACGGCAGATACACCGGCGTTGCCGATGAGGGGATTGATCTTCTTGGATTTCGGGAGGATAAGATTGAAGATCTTCACAAAGAGCACACCGCTTGTTGATGCTATTACGAAGGCCATGAAACCGAGGAGGAAGATACGGATGGTCTCCCAGGTAAGGAATTCAGAGGCTTGAGTGGAAGCACCGACGGTCATTCCGAGGAGAATGGTGACAATGTCAGTGAGGGCATTGCTCGCAGTCTTGGCCAGACGGTTGGTGACACCACACTCGCGCAGGAGATTACCGAAGAAGAGCATGCCGAGCAGCGGCAGACCGGAGGGCACCACGAAGCAGGTGAGGATCATGCCCACGATGGGGAAGATGATCTTCTCGTTTTGCGACACGGCGCGAGCCGGTTTCATCTTGATGAGGCGCTCCTTTTTAGTGGTGAAGAGTCGCATGATAGGGGGTTGGATCACCGGTACGAGAGCCATGTAAGAGTAGGCCGAAACCGCGATCGCACCCATGAGATTAGGGGCGAGCTTCGACGAGAGGAAGATGGCTGTGGGGCCGTCGGCACCACCGATGATAGCGATAGCACCGGCTTGATCAGGGGCGAAGCCAAGGTGGAGAGCCACGATATACGCCCCGAAAATACCAAACTGAGCAGCTGCTCCGATGAGCATCAGTTTAGGATTGGCAATAAGGGCTGAGAAGTCTGTCATGGCACCAATGCCGAGGAAAATCAGGGGAGGATACCAACCGGCGCTCACACCATTATAGAGGATGTTGAGCACAGAGCCCTCTTCGTAGATGCCGATCTCAAGACCGGCAGAGGTGTTGAAGGGGATATTGCCGATAAGAATACCGAAGCCGATGGGCACGAGAAGCATGGGCTCGAAATTCTTCTTAATGGCAAGCCAGATGAAGAAGAGGCCCACGAGAAGCATTACAAGATGCTCCCAAGTAGCGTTGTAGAAGCCTGTCAGATGCCAGAACTCCTGAAGATTCTGCGTAAGGAATTCTCTAAACATAATAGGAGATGTTTACAGTGAACGGAACGATTTGTGTAGGGGAGTGAAAAGGTCTTTGACACAACCCACAAATTATTCAAGAGTTACAAGGACAGCACCCTGGAGCACAGACTCGCCGGGATTGACAGAGATAGAAGCAACAGTGCCGTCCTGGCCGGCGTGGATAGCATTTTCCATCTTCATAGCCTCGAGAACAACAACAGTGTCAGAAGCCTTGACGGTGTCGCCAACCTTCACATTGACTGACACAACAACACCGGGGAGGGGAGCCTCTACGGCAGTGCCCTGAGTGGGGACTACAGGCTTGTTGATTACCTTCTGACCGGTCTGAGTGCGGGGAGCGGCCGAGGGACGGGGAGCGGCTACGATGGTGACAGGTTTGTCGGGCTTTTCGAGTTCAACTTTGTAGGGCACACCATTGACCTCAACTTTGGCGAGATTATTGTCTATGTCGCCGATTTTCACCGTATAGAGGTTGCCGTTGATTTTATATTTGTATTCTTTCATTTTCGGTTATAAAAAAGATTTTATAAAGAATGGATGATAGGAGAGAGGGGATCAGAGTGGAGGAAACAGATTCAAAAAAATCAGTGGCGTGAAGGTATGCTACGCAGACTGTAGATCTTGGAGCTCCAGGGTGAATATGCACGGCGCACCTTGTTGAGGGTGAGCACGGTGCTCTCACGGTCGTGGGCTTCGAGGTGCTCGGTGAGAGCTGCCACGATAGCGGCTATCACTTCACCGGAATCCTGTTCCTTATGAAGGTCGGGGATCACATCGTCGGCCAGAGCCTTGATCTTCTTGGAGCGAGACACAGAGGCGCCTATCCTGCTGATGATATAGAAGCAGACCGAGAGCACGAGCAGAGCCGCAAACACGATACACATTGCCATGACAGCCATAGCGAGGCCATGGGGGTCGTTTTCGGCGAAGGCATCAACCTTGTTGTTGGTGCTCTTGATGATATTGTTGCTCGAAGGGGTGATGTACTTCGAGGGGGAACCGTCGCGCACTTCCCAGTCATCGGCATTGTTGACACCACCGGCACCATCGACCTTACGGGCGTAGGACTGACCCGGGAGAAGCGATCCGGGCACGACAATCTCATCAATGAGAGACTGACCGTTGGCATCGTAGATAGCAATATAGTTATCTTCGCCGGGGACAAAGGTGAAGTTGGTGTGGAAAGTGCCCTTGTCAGGCTCACCGTCAGCCCAGAAGATGATGTGCTGACGCGAGGGTATCTCGGTGTTGACATCGCCTAAGGGCACAGGATATTTTTTATTGTCGCTGCGGTCGTTGGTGAGATATACGCTTGAGATCTCAAGAGGACCGAAAGTGGAATTGAAGAGCTCGATCCAGGCATTGTAGTGACCGAAATCGTCTACGATGCTTGTGGAGTCGTTGGCAATCATCACCTCATTGATGCGCAGACCTCTTCTGCCTTGGGCGAAGAGGGCAGCGACACTCACAAGTGACACCAGCAGCAGCGAGAAAAGTCGTTTGTTCATAACTTTTGCTTGTGGAATTGGATTTTTAGAAAAAGTCACAGAGAGGTCAAAAGAGGTTTAGAGGGGGATATTGCCATGTTTCTTGGCGGGGTTCACAACCTTCTTTGTCGCCAACTGCTGGAGGGCTCTGATGATGCGGAAACGAGTGTTGCGGGGCTCGATGACATCATCGATATAGCCGTAGCGGGCAGCATTGTAGGGGTTGCAGAAGAGCTTGTTGTATTCCTCTTCCTTCTCCTGAAGCACCTTGGCGGGATCTTCGGCTGCTTTTGCTTCTTTTGCGTAAAGGACTTCAACAGCGCCGGCGCCACCCATCACAGCTATTTCAGCAGTAGGCCAAGCATAGTTCATGTCGCCGCGGAGCTGCTTGCACGACATCACGATGTGGCTACCACCGTAGCTCTTGCGGAGAGTGACGGTGACTTTGGGGACAGTAGCCTCGCCATAGGCGTAGAGGAGTTTTGCGCCATGAAGGATCACACCATTGTATTCCTGACCTGTGCCGGGGAGGAATCCGGGGACATCCACGAGAGTAACAAGAGGTATATTGAAGGCATCGCAGAAGCGCACGAAGCGAGCGCCCTTGCGCGATGCGTTGCTGTCAAGCACACCGGCGAGATATTTGGGCTGGTTTGCCACCACGCCTACGGCCTGACCGTTGAAGCGAGCGAAGCCGATGATGATATTTTTTGCAAAATCGCGCTGGATTTCAAGGAACTCACCATTGTCGACGATAGCGTTGATCACCTCATACATGTCGTAGGGGCGGTTGGCGGAGTCAGGGATGATTTCATTGAGAGAATCCTCGAGACGATCGATAGGATCGTTGCACTCGATCAGCGGGGGCTCTTCGAGATTGTTCTGCGGGATATAGCTGAAAAGCTTGCGGATCACCTTGAGTGTCTCCTCGCCATCCTCAGTAGCGAAGTGGGCCACACCGCTCTTCTGAGAGTGAACCATAGCGCCACCGAGAGCTTCCTGGCTGACATCTTCGCCGGTCACGGTCTTCACCACCTTAGGCCCGGTGAGGAACATATAGCTGATCCCCTTGGTCATGATTGTGAAGTCGGTAAGAGCCGGAGAGTAGACAGCGCCGCCGGCGCAGGGGCCGAGGATGCCTGAAATCTGGGGTATCACACCTGAAGCGAGGATATTGCGCTGGAAGATTTCAGCATAACCGGCGAGGGCATTGATACCCTCCTGAATGCGTGCGCCACCCGAGTCGTTGAGGCCGATGACAGGGGCACCCATCTTCATGGCCATATCCATGATTTTGCATATTTTGAGAGCCATAGTCTCGCTGAGCGAACCACCGAACACGGTGAAATCCTGAGCGAAGACATAGACAAGGCGACCGTCGATTGTGCCGTAGCCGGTGACAACGCCGTCGCCGAGATAGCTCTTCTTTTCCTGACCGAAGTTGTAGCAACGGTGGCGGACAAACATATCTATTTCTTCGAAAGAGCCTTCGTCAAGAAGCTGGGCAATACGCTCGCGGGCAGTGTATTTGCCTCTTTCGTGCTGTTTCTGGATGGCTTTTTCGCCGCCGCCCAAGCGAGCCTCTTCGCGAAGGGCGATAAGCTCTTTTACTTTTTCAAGCTGATTACTCATCTTTGGGAGTATTATGTGTGAAGGGTTGTGTTTTTTTGATATTTGGTAGTGAGGCATAATTACCTCAAAAGGGACTCAGATCTGCTTGGAAGGATTATTTATTGGGATCCTCGCAGAACTCGATGAGAGTGCCACAGGTGGATTTGGGGTGGAGGAAAGCGATGTTGAGGCCTTCAGCGCCCTTGCGGGGGGCTTTGTCAATCAGGCGGCAACCCTTGGCTTCCACTTCGGCAAGAGCGTTGGCAACACCATCCTCGATGGCGAGCGCGATATGCTGGATGCCACCGCGACCACCGTTGTTGGCAATAAATTTTGAGATAGCGCTGTCAGGAGATGTGCCCTCAAGGAGCTCGATTTTGGTTTGTCCGACCTTGAAAAATCCGGTGCGAACTTTCTGATCCTCAACTTCTTCGATTGCGAAACACTTCAGGCCGAGGATGTTTTCAAAAAATGCGATAGCTTCTTTAAGGTCAGGCACTGCGATGCCGACATGTTCGATGTGTGAAATATCCATGATAATAGTATTGTTTGGTTATAAATTTCTGATAAATAAAAAGTTGCGTCTCCACGAAGGGGATTCGCAAAGGGTAGTGCAAATTTACGGATAATATTCGGGGATAACAAACTATAAGATGCTCAATTATCAGCAAAATATCCCTCTTTTTCTCTTTTTTTATTTTCTTTTTGGCAAGAGTGCAGAGCGAGGAAATAGAATCCGTTGATGGGTGGAATGTTTCTCACCTCCCTTTGAGTCGTCAGCGGGCATCAGGTAAAAAAATATCCTCCGCGTTAAGTTTGCGGAGGATAGTGTAAGGTTGGATACTTAGGGACTTATTCTTCTTTAGTCCGGTTCTTGGTTCTTGATTTTGATTTCGTTGCCGAGGAGTCGAGATCCTTTTCCTCGCGGAGGTCGATCTCATTGTGCTCGCGATCCACGACTTTGTATTGCAGATAGGCAAGCGATTCGTCGGGCACTATTTTGAAACTGAAGCCGAATTCGAGTTGCCAACGCCTATAGAGCGAGGGGAAACCCTTCTTGAGATATGCCGACACAAAGGGGTGGACGTAGAGGATGAAGTGCTTGACCTTTAGCGTATTGACAAGATAGTCGAGCTTCTCGTGGAGAGTGTCGGTGAATAGGAGCGACGGGCGCACCTCTCCTTTGCCGTGACACGAAGGACACTCCTCTGTCGTGGTGATGTCGAGTGCGGGCCGGACACGCTGACGCGTGATTTGCATGAGGCCGAATTTGCTCAGAGGTAGGATGTTATGGCGTGCTCTATCGTTGGCCATGATTTCGCGCATATGGTCGTAGAGCGCCTGGCGATGTTCGGCCTTATTCATGTCGATAAAATCAATGACGATGATGCCCCCCATGTCGCGGAGACGCAACTGTCTTGCAATCTCATCGGCGGCTCGGAGGTTGACCTCCAGGGCATTGCTCTCCTGATCGGCGGCTGCTTTCGAGCGGTTGCCGGAGTTGACGTCGATCACATGGAGTGCCTCTGTGTGTTCGATAATCACATAGGCGCCTGATTTAAAAGAGACGGTCTTGCCGAAGGATGACTTTATCTGGCGTGTGATGCCAAAATGGTCGAAAATCGGGGTGTCGCTCTCGTAGAGCTTTACTATATCCTTGCTTTCGGGGGCTATGAGCGAAACATATTTGAGGATCTGGTCGTAGACCTCTTTGTCGTTGACATGAATACTCTCGAAAGTAGGACTGAAAACATCGCGGAGCATCCCCACGATGCGGCTCTCCTCCTCAAAGACGAGGGCTGGAGCGGTTGCCTTCCGGGCCTTTGCAATAGTGTCTTCCCAGCAGCCGAGGAGGGTGCGGAGCTCGTTGTGGAGCTCTCTGACGCTTTTACCTTCGGCCGAGGTGCGGATGATGACACCGAAATTTTTAGGCTTGATGCTTTCAATCAGCTGACGCAGGCGGAGCTTCTCCTCAGTGGTCTTGATCTTCTGCGAGATCGATATTTTGTCGCCGAAGGGTATAAGCACCATGTAGCGCCCCGTCAGGGTTATCTCAGTGGTGAGGCGTGGGCCTTTGGAGGAGATTGGTTCCTTAACGATCTGTACGAGGAGTTCCTGACCCGGCTGGAGCACTGAGGTGATAGTGCCATGCTTGTCGATGGGGGCCAGCCGTTTGGTTTTCTGCACAGAGGCGTCGGCCTTCTTTTCATCAATAGCCTGCTTGATGAAAGAGGAATAGGTGGAGAATTGAGAACCGAGATCCAGATAATGAAGAAAAGCGTCTTTCTCGTAGCCGACGTTGACAAAGGCGGCATTCAGACCCGGCATGAGTTTCTTGACCTTGGCCAGATAGATGTCGCCGACAGCGTAGGCTATGTTGCGGGCTTCCTTTTGAAGCGAGACAAGCCGGGAATCCTCGAGGAGTGCGATTGAGACCTCGGAGGGCTGTACGTCTACAATTAGTTCACTTTTCATTGTTCAAAATCCGAAAATTTAGTATGCATCAACAACGCAAAGAACAAACCTTGGGGCAATCCCGCAAATAAAAGCGGACGCAGTCAAGAGTTTGTTCTTCGTGGGCGTTGTCAATATCGCTACGCAAGAAAATTATTTCTTCTTGTGGCGATTCTTACGGAGGCGTTTTTTACGCTTGTGAGTTGCCATCTTGTGGCCTTTTCTTTTCTTTCCGCTGGGCATAGTAGGAAATTATTATGATGACTGGTAATGATTATTAGTTGTTTGCTTTTACATCTTCCATGAAAACCTTTGCGGGCTTGAAAGCGGGGATGCGATGCTCGGGGATGATGATGGTAGTGTTCTTCGAGATATTACGTGCGGTCTTTTCAGAACGTACCTTAGTAATGAAGCTTCCAAATCCACGAAGATAGACGTTCTCACCGTGAGAGAGCGACTCCTTTACGGTTTCCATGAATTTTTCGATAGTCTCAAGTACATTAGCTTTGTCAATGCCGGTTGACTTTGAGATTTCGTTGACGATGTCTGCTTTAGTCATGACGATTTATTTTTTTATTATATGGTTGATTAGTAATATTTTTTAGCGCTTTTAATGTGGCTTTTTTCTTTTGCAGGTGCAAATATCGTAACTTTTTTTGAATTTCACGCTATGTTTTGAATAAAAAATTGCCTAAAAATCACTTTTTCACCACCTTAGGGAAATTTAAGCTATTCTTTTGCGCCGGAAGGCTTCTTGAAAAGTGTGGCCAGGTGGGTTAGACAGGGTGTAGATATGTAGTTGCCGCAGTCGTTAACGGCCTGGACGTGGGGGTCGAGCAGGATTGCTCCCCAGCCGGCTCCGATGGCGCCGGCAATATCGGTTGCGAGATTGTCGCCTATCATGGCATGATGCTCGGGCAGCAGTTGGCCTGACCGCTCCATGGCGTGGCGGTAGAGGCGGATATCCGGCTTGTTGACACCGATGTCGTCGCTGAGCACCGTGAGGTCTACCAGTTCGCCCAATCCGGTGTTTATGAGTTTTGCTTGCTGAACACCTTGAAAACCGTTGGAGAGTACACCTATATTATAACCGCGGTCTTTTAGGAGTTGGAGTGTTTCGCGAGCTCCCGCGATCAGATTCTTCCTTGAGGCGAGGCGATCGAGGTAGATACGGTCGAGATGCCATGAAAATTCACTCAGTTCCTCCGGCGATTTCTGCCAGCGCTCCCTGAGTAGGGCAGCGAAGCGATCCTCGCGCAGGAAGGCCTGGGTGATTTCGCCGCGGCCGTAGCGCTCCCAAAGCGAGCGATTGTGGCTCTCGTAGGCTCCAATCCACTCTTCGGGGGTGGGGTAGAAGCGGTCGAGCCGCTCCTCATCGTAGATGATGCGGTTGGCCTCGCGGGAGTTGAGATGGAAGTCGATGAGGGTGTCGTCGAGGTCAAACCATATCCAGCTAACTTTTGAAAAATCTCTCATGCGTCAACTCTCTTTAAAGTCCCACCAGCGGTAGGAGGTGTTGGGGGTGTCGGTGACATCGCCCCCCTCATGATCGCGGAGGAGTTTGACAAATTTCAGTGTTACCGGAAGTATCAGTATTTCGTAGAAGGTCTTCAGGAAGGTCTGGGTCACAATCAGCATACTGATTTCACTCCATGGGAGCATGCCTGCAAATGCAATAGGGAAGAAAATCACAGAGTCGACACCTTCGCCCCAGAGCGAAGAGATGATGGCACGCAGAGAGAAGCGACGTCCTTGCGATGCTACTTTCATCTTCGACATCACATAGGCATTGACCATCGAACCGCAGAGGAAGGCTATGAAGCTCGCAGCAAAGATTCTGGGGACGGCGCCGAATATCTGAGCCATAGCCTCCTGTCCGGTCCAGGATTCAGATCCCGGGAGCCATACCCCCAGCTGCAGCAGCAGCGAGACCAGAAGATTCATCCCGAAGCCGAGCCAGATCACCAGCCGGGCCTTGGCAAAACCATAGACCTCCACGATGCAGTCGTTGAGGATGTAGGAGACGGGAAAAACGATTACTCCGGCTGTGATTGTGAGGGGTCCGAGGTCAACAGTCTTGATTTCCATGAGGTTGCTGACTATCAGGCAGACGCAGAAGGTGACTGCCAGGAGCATGAATGTCACCGAAATCTTTACTTTGCTCACTGCTCAACCTCTCCTTTCCTTATGATGTCGGCAAACTCTCTGACACAACCCTGGCCTCCGCGCATCTTCATGACGAGGATGCCGGGAATGTCCTTGACTTCGCTTACGGCATCAGCAGGGCAGGCGCGGGTGCCGACAGCGCTGAGAAGCTCCACGCAGTTGACATCGTCGCCTATATATGCCACATTGTTGAGCTCTATGCCCAGCTGAGAGCAGATGTCAAGGCAGGCGGCGAGTTTGCCTCCGTCGCGCTTACCCTGAACGAGGAAATCTACACCTAATTTTGCGGCGCGACGACTGACCAGTTCAGTGTTTTCGCTGGTGATGATACCTACTTTCACCCCCTCTTTCTGGAGGAGTTGCATCCCCATGCCGTCGCGGGCGTGGAAACGTTTCATGGTGTCGCCTTGAGCCGTGTAGTACATTCCGCCGTCTGTCAGGGTGCCGTCTACATCGGTCAAAAACAGTCGTATATCTTTGTGTTTCATTATCTATGCTCAATTAGGGATGCAAAATTACACAAAATTTTTGGTATAACACACTGCAAAATCGTGTAATTCTGCTTAACTTTGCAATCACAAAACAGAAAATGAAACCAAACACTATGCAGGAAAAGATAATCATCCTCGATTTCGGCTCGCAGACCACCCAGCTTATAGGCCGCCGCGTGCGCGAGTTGGGCGAGTATTGCGAAATTTTGCCCTACAATAAGTTTCCCTACGACGATCCCTCGGTGATAGGAGTGATTCTCTCAGGATCACCCTTCTCGGTCTACGACGACAAGGCCTTCAAGACGGAGCTCGATCGCCTGCGCGGCCATCTGCCTGTGCTCGGCATCTGCTACGGCGCCCAGTTTATTGCCTACACCTCCGGGGGGAGCGTGGAGCCGGCTCCTTCGAGGGAGTATGGACGTGCCCACCTCACGAAAATCGACACCTCCAATCCCCTTTTCAGAAATATCCCCGTAGGGTCGCAGGTGTGGATGAGCCATGGAGACACCATCACCTCTATCCCCGAAGGGTTTAAAACTATTGCTTCTACCGACAAGGTGGCGATCGCTGCCTATCAGGTGGAAGGGGAGAAGACCTGGGGTGTGCAGTTCCACCCTGAGGTTTACCATTCTGAGCATGGCACCCAACTGCTGCGCAACTTCATAGCCGACATCTGCGGTGGCGCTCAGGACTGGACGGCAGAGTCGTTTATCGAATCGACCGTGGCTGCCCTGCGCGAGCAGCTCGGTGATGATAAGGTCGTGCTCGGCCTAAGTGGCGGCGTTGACTCTTCGGTAGCCGCGGTGCTTCTCAATAAGGCTATCGGCAAGAATCTTACCTGTATTTTTGTAGATCATGGCATGCTTCGTAAAAATGAGTTTCGCGATGTGCTCCATGATTACGAGTGTCTCGGACTCAATGTGATAGGAGTTGATGCCTCCGAAAAGTTCTTCAATGAACTCGCCGGTGTCACCGAGCCCGAGCGTAAACGCAAGATAATTGGCAAAGGTTTCATAGATGTTTTCGATCAGGAGGCTCACAAGATAAAGGATGTGAAATGGCTCGCACAAGGCACCATTTACCCTGACTGCATCGAAAGTCTCTCGATTACCGGTACGACGATCAAGAGTCACCACAATGTTGGCGGCCTCCCCGAAAAGATGAACCTCAAGCTTTGCGAACCTCTTCGTCTTCTATTTAAAGATGAGGTGAGAGCCGTAGGACGCCAGCTCGGCATGCCGGAGCATCTGATCAAGCGACACCCCTTCCCGGGCCCCGGTCTCGCAGTGAGAATACTTGGAGATATCACTCCCGAAAAGGTGAGAATCCTTCAGGATGCCGACGATATCTTCATCAGCGGTCTCCGCGAGTGGGATCTCTACGACAAAGTGTGGCAGGCGGGTGTGATATTGCTTCCGGTGCAGAGTGTCGGTGTCATGGGCGATGAGCGCACCTACGAGCGCGCCGTGGCACTCCGCGCTGTAACCTCCACCGATGCCATGACGGCCGATTGGGCTCATCTCCCGTATGAATTTATGGCTAAAGTGTCAAACGATATAATCAACAAAGTGCGTGGCGTCAACCGAGTATGCTACGACATCTCTTCAAAACCACCGGCAACTATCGAGTGGGA
>CAZUEY010000003.1:0-77490 GCA_964619395.1 uncultured Staphylococcus sp.
CTCAATGGCTGACCGCCTCAGCGTTAACATATATTATGGGACAGGCTCTTAAGCCTCGAGGCGCGTAAGGGCGATTTCTTCGAACTTAAACCCTAAATTTTTCAGGGGGGATAAAATTTTTTTATTTCAAAATATTGTAGTTGCGATATTTTTCTTAACTTTGGGTTAATATAATCCAAAAATTTAATTATCGCATGACCATGCTACGACCTGAAGATCTTGAACTCCTGAAAAACAAAGGAATAACTGAAAGCGAAGTTGAAGCTCAGCTCAATCGTTTCAAAACCGGTTTCCCATATTTGAAAATCAAAGATGCTGCCCGTGTCGGTGCCGGTATTTTCCGCCTCTCCGATGCGGACACAGCGTCTGCTATTGAAAGATGGCATGAATATCTCGAACATGGCGGTGAAGTGTGCAAGTTTGTCCCCGCTTCCGGAGCTGCTTCACGCATGTTTAAGGCTCTGTTTGAATTTGCCGATGGTGATACTGATGAACTTGCCGAAGGATCGCCTGTGGCTGCGCTGATTGCAGAGATCAACGAGCTTCCGTTCCTCCCCGAATTGCGTGAGGCAGTCGTTTCACTCTATGGTGCTGACCTTGAGACTCTGCTCAAAGAGGGTCGCAACCGAGATATAATAGCTGCTATTATAAAACCTGAAGGTATGAACTATGGTGGTCTGCCTAAAGGGTTGCTCAAATTCCACAAATATCCTGAAGGAGCTCGCACTCCCATTGATGAGCATCTCACTGAAGGTGCTCAGACCGCGGCTAACTCCAAAGGTGTGGTAAATCTCCACTTCACGGTTTCCGCCAACCATCGCAAGCTCTTCGAGGAAAAACTCGCTGAGGTCATCCCCGCTACAGAAGCCCGCACCGGAGTGAAATTCAAAGTCACCATGAGCGAACAGAAGCCCTCAACCGATACTATTGCCGCTAATCCTGACAATACTCCTTTCCTCGAGGATGGTCATCTGCTTTTCCGTCCCGGTGGCCACGGCGCTCTCATCCAGAATCTCAACGACATGGAATCAGCAGTTGTGTTTATTAAGAACATCGACAATGTTGTGCCCGATTCCAAGCGTGGCGACACCATCAAATATAAAGAGGTCCTCGGCGGACTTCTCCTTCAGGTTCATGACCAGATTGAGGAAGATCTGCTTGCACTCGATGAAAAGGTCTACACCGAAGATGATATTCAGTCGATGCTCGACTATCTCAAGAATGTGCTCAATGTTCACGATGCCAACACTGAGAATATGCAGTCTGACGAAATCGTAGAGTATATCCGTCAGAAGTATAATAGACCTCTTCGTGTTTGCGGCATGGTGCGCAACGAGGGTGAGCCCGGCGGCGGCCCGTTTATCGCCTTTAACTCAGATGGCACCAGCTCGCCTCAAATACTTGAAAGCAATCAGGTGGATCCCAATAATGCCGAATATATGAAAATGATGAAGAGCGCTACTCACTTCAATCCCGTCGATCTAGTGTGCTACATCAAGGATATTCATGGCAAGAAATTCGACCTTCCCAAGTATGTCGATCCCACCACCGGATTCATCTCTTCAAAATCGAGTCATGGCAAGGAACTCCGCGCCATGGAGCTCCCCGGACTTTGGAATGGAGCGATGAGCGACTGGAACACTGTATTTGTTGAGGTACCAATCTCTACATTTAATCCTGTGAAGACCGTCAATGATCTTCTCCGCCCCGCCCATCGTAGCTGATTTTCAGACTCTTTAGAGAATTTTTTTAACCGATACATATTAGGGCCGGTTTAAAATTTGTTAAACCGGCCCTATCTCTTTTTTTAGAATTGTTATCTAAGAAGATATTAGAAATTTCTTTTGACTTATAATGAGCAAAAAAGAAGAAATAAAGAAAATTTGGTCCGATTGTTTTGATATGAATCGTAAATATGTCGATTTGTATTTCAACGATATCTATATTGATGAGGAAGCGCTTATGCTTGAAGATGCCACCGGAGGACCGGTGAGCTGTATGATGTTGGAGCAGCACAAAATCTCTTTCCATGGCTATGAGGCCAACGTGAGCTACATCTCAGGCGCTGCTACCAAGAGAGCGAAAAGAGGACAAGGATTCATGTCGCAACTCATGAGAGCAGCTCTCGAGGAGTCAGCAGATAGGGGAGACATGCTGTGCACTCTCATTCCTACATCTGAGGCATTGTACTATTTCTTCCGCAGGTATGGTTTTTCAACGGTTTTCTTTACAAAAGAGCAGCGCTACACCGCTTTCCATTCCTTTGCGGTAGAGGGTGTTTATTACCCTCTGACAGATGCCATGAGTGATGAAGTATGGGAAGCTTTCGATAAATTCCAGCATGAACGAAAGTCCTATATTCTCCACGATCGAAAGGATTTTAACAACATCCTTGCCGACCTGAAAATTCATAATGGTACATTTGTGGTCATGGCTACCGACGATGAAGAGGGCACCCGCAGGATTGTATCTATGGCCTGGGGCTTACTCAATGACGACTTGCTGACAGTGCTCGATGTGATGGGGGAGTCGCGCGACACACGCGCTGCCGCTCTTCGCCAACTCCGCGGATATTATGGTGATACACCGGTCTTTGTCTACGGCCATCCTGATCAGTCTGGCGGACGTTTGCAGCCAAGAGGTATGGGGCGTTTGGTCAATGTCAGAAAAGCACTTGAAATCGTTGCGAAAGCTTATCCCAAATTCAAATGCCATCTCAGGATAGCCGACCGACTTCTCAGCGAGGTCAATTCTCATATCTTCTACATAGAAGATGGTGAAGCAGGTATAGATGATGACTATACAGGCCATCTTGACTTTGATGTGGATATCGATGTGATGACTGAGATACTTTTCAGTTGTGACAAGATAGGCGACATTATCAATTTCCCCACTGTCAGACCAATGATCAGCCTGATGCACCAATAAGGGTAAACGTATGATTAAATAATATATTATGATTGTAAATTCAGCACGATTCGTTATATCCAACCAGAGCGTTAGCAAATGCCCGAATGATCATAGGCATGAATATGCCTTCATCGGAAGGAGCAATGTCGGTAAATCTTCTCTTATAAACATGCTTACCGGCAACAAAAGTCTCGCTAAGACCTCATCGACTCCAGGCAAGACTTTGCTCATCAACCACTTCCTTATCAATGATGACTGGTATATTGTCGACCTTCCCGGGTATGGCTTCGCAATGCGTGGCAAGAAGCAGCGCGAGGAGCTCGAAAAAATGATTCGTTCATATATCTTGACACGCGAAGAGATGACAAATCTATTCGTGCTCATCGATTCCCGCCACAAACCGATGAAGATCGACCTTGAATTTTTCAACTGGTTGGGAGAAAACGGCGTTCCCTTTGCCATAGTATTCACAAAACTCGACAAAATGAGTATCAGTGCCGGTAAGAAAAATGTAGAGGAATATTGCAAACTGCTTCTCGAGTCGTGGGAAGAACTGCCTCCTATCTTCCTTACTTCAAGTGAAACGGGGAAGGGTCGCGACGAACTCCTGAACTACATCGAACAGCTCAACAAACTTCCTCTTGAAGCTAAGCCCGATGATGAAAATTCGTAATAATGTAAGGTGCTGAGGCTCATACTTGAAAATTGGCGACACAAACAGCCCAATTTCGACACCTACATCGTTTTGATATCTTGATATAAAAATTGATCTTAATATTTTGAACCTTTAGTTCTGTTCAGATGTTTAATTATCAAACAAACACATTAAATATCATCAATTATGGATAAGAAAGATATCACCAAGGCACAGGCCGAATATACCGGCGCTGATGTCGATGCAGCAGACGACAACAAGGTTTCTGAAAAAATGGTAGAAGCTGAAGTTAAAGAGCTTAACAATAACCCTCGTAATGAGGGCGAATAAAGAGTTTAACTCGTCGCATAGACAACGATTTTCAATCACATTTTTAACACCAAAATGATTGAGGCAACTATCACCATGGTAGCTGCCTCAATTCATTATTTCCGAAAATCGCTCAATTTTGAAATGAGTGACTACTTTTGTATCTTTGCATATAAGCACTGACAGTGAAATTTTCATTGTCAAGAGTCCAGGAAAAACTCATTTTGAATCCAAATCCGTACTCCAAAATAATATTTGAATCATGAAATATATAGGTGCTCACCTCTCTGCCTCAGGTGGTGTAAGTCTGATCCCTGCAGCAGCTCATCTTATTGGTGCTAAATCTTTTGCGCTTTTCACCCGCAATCCTTCTCGCTGGAAGTCGAAGCCCATTAGTGATGAAGAGGCGGAAGCTTTCAAGGAGAATTGCCAAAAGTATGGCTACACACCTGACATTATCCTCTCGCACGATAGTTTTCTCATCAATCTCTGTTCGCCTGATAAAGAAAAACTCGCAATGTCGCGCGAGGCTTTTCTCGACGAGATGAAGCGTTGTAGTCAACTTGGCCTCACGATGCTTAACTTTCATCCCGGTTCCCATCTCAATCTATTGGATCCTGATGAATGTCTTGACCTTATTGCCGAGTCAATTAACCTCACTCTCGAACAGACTGAAGGAGTAAAAGCGGTTATCGAAAACACAGCAGGTCAGGGGAGCAACCTCGGTTTTACGTTCCAGCAACTCGCCCGTATAATCGATGGAGTGGAGGATAAATCGAGAGTAGGAGTCTGCATCGATACCTGCCACGCATTTACCTCCGGCTACGATATGGTAAGCGAAGAGGCCTATAATAAGACTTGGGATGATTTTGACAAAACGATCGGGTTTGACTATCTCTGCGGAATGCATCTCAACAACACTGAGAAAAAGCTTGGTTCGCGAGTTGACCGACATTCACCCATAGCCTCAGGGCTTCTGCCGGTGGAATTTTGGAGTCGTCTTATGAATGACTCCCGCATGGATGGTATCCCTATGATTCTCGAAACTCCCAATGAAGAGATCTGGGCTGAAGAGATTAAGCAACTCTATTCACTTGTCAGATAACCTTGATTGAAGTGCTGTTGTCCGCTTCAAAATGATCTACCGCTTTTTGGAGTGTTACTGCGTAAAACTCTTAAATAGCTTATATCCCTCATTTTGAATTCGTCTCGAAGAGTCTGTGACGGAGCAGCGTGAGGACGATGCCTCTTGTCAGAAGATAGCTGATGAAGGATAACCAGAGCCCATGATTTCCCATTGCAGGGAAGGTGAAATGAAGCACTGAGAAATATACAACTGTCGATGCTATCATAGAGAGAAGCATTTCACGTGTACGTGTGGCACCGATGAAGACACCATCCCAGGTGAAGGCTGCAAAACCTACTGCCGGGATGGCAATAGCCCATGCAAAATATTCCTTTGCACTGATTATAACATTCTCGTCATCGCTTATCAGCCCCATAATCAATTCCCCTCCAAGGGCATAGACAATGGTGAAAACTATCACCATCACTGCGCTCCATAGAAATAAAGCGTTGATACATCTTTTAAGTGTCGCCATGTCGCCTTGACCTAAAAGGTTACCGCAGAGCGACTCTCCGGCGTAGGCAAACCCATCCATGAAATAGGAGAACAGTATGAAAAATTGCATAAGGAGCGTATTGACAGCTAATATCACTGTCCCTTGTGAACCTCCCATGCGAGTAAACCATACAGTAACCGCTATCAAGCAGAGAGTTCGGAAAAAGATGTCAGTATTGACAGAAAAAAACCGTCGTAGCCCCGCACGTTCCATCAGTTCACTCACGGGAGGAAGTTGTGGATTATATTTCCTTATTGTAAGCAGTATCCCGCAGAGAACCCCCAACCATTGAGCCACGAGAGTCCCGATTGCCACTCCTTCAACCTTAAAATTGAAGAGATAGACCAAAACCAGGCTGACTACTATATTGCTGATATTGATCACAAAGGAGATGATCATGGGGTAGGTGGCATTCTTCTTGCCTAAGAGCCATCCGTTTATCACGTAGGTTGCAAGTGAGGCCGGGGCTCCCC
This sequence comes from uncultured Staphylococcus sp., assembly GCA_964619395.1. Lineage (GTDB taxonomy): Bacteria > Bacteroidota > Bacteroidia > Bacteroidales > Muribaculaceae > Duncaniella. The sequence continues at coordinate 5,970 of CAZUEY010000003.1, forward strand.
ATATCAGTATCAGGAAATAGGTGGAAGTGAGTTCTCCTGTAGACCCTTTTGCCTCAAGCAATTCGAGAGCGATCCGAAGAATGGGTACCTGGAGTAATAAAAGAAGCAGAGAGGCACCTGCCGCAATAATAAGACCCCGGAAAAGCACGAGGTTGCTCTCGCGATGATCGGAAGCCCCATGGGCACGTGCGCTTAACCCACCTGACCCCATGCGAAGAAAACCGAAGAGCCAATAGATCATATTGAAAATTGTCCCGCCGACAGCGATTGCAGCAATATAGTCAGCTCCTCCCATGTGACCAACAATCACCACATCCATCAGCGCGAGCAGTGGTGTGGTGATGTTAGTCACAATCGATGGTACTGCGATAGCAAGTATTTCACGATTGATCTTTTTCACTTTGTGAAAAATTTATTTCCTTACTTTTGCATTCATTGAATCAGCAACAAGATAGATGATTAGCAATGCATAGACAACGATTCCTAACCACTGGGTAGAGATTGCACTCATGGGGTTGACATATTCAAAACCGAGGAAGCGTGTCAAAGCGGCAAAGACTCCAAACAAAGCACCACCGGCAATCAGCCCTGACGAAATCAGGGTGCCTCGGTCGCGACGTGCATCATTGACTGCCTTATCTTTAGAGCGGCTCCCGACATACCATGCAATTGCTCCTCCGACAAGAAGAGGTGTGTTAAGATGAAGAGGGATAAACATGCCGAGACAGAATGCGAGAGCGGGCACGCCGAGCCAGTTGAGCAGAAGTGCCAATATAGCTCCTACCATATATAGAATCCAGGGAGTGTCGCCTCCCATCATGAGCGGCTCGATCACTTTTGCCATTGCATTGGCCTGAGGAGCCACGAGCGCATCCTTACCGGTGAAACCATATACATTGTTAAGAAGTAGGATCACTCCACCGACTGTGGCAGCCGATACGAGAGTGCCAAGGAATTTCCAGCTTTCCTGTTTCTTAGGAGTTGAGCCAAGCCAGTAACCAACCTTCAGGTCAGTGACAAAGCCACCGGCCATCGATAGCGCCGTACAAACCACGCCGCCGATCACCATAGAAGCAACAATGCCTGAGGAACCGCTAAGACCGATGGCCACGAAAATAGCTGAAGCGATGATAAGAGTCATCAGTGTCATACCGGATACCGGATTTGAACCCACAATCGCTATTGCATTTGCTGCCACGGTAGTGAAGAGAAATGCGATAACCGTTACTACAAGCCATGCCACGAGCGCTTGCCAAAAAGTATGGATCACTCCGATCCAGAAAAATATCAGCACAGCAGCAAGAGCTATTACGGTAAAGAACACTATATGTTTCATCGAAATGTCAGTCTGCCATCTGACAGGCTTCTCTGACAATTCTTTCCCTTTAAGTTCGCGACCGGCAAGCCCTACGGCACTTTTTATTATGGGCCATGACTTTACAATACCTATTATACCAGCCATTGCAATGCCGCCGATACCTATCATGCGAGCATAGTCTGAGAAAATCTCACCGGGCGACAGAGCCGTAAGTTCGGCGGAGCCGTAAGTGCCCATCAAAGGTATCAGGATCCACCATACAAAAAGCGAACCGGCGCAAATTATAAAAGCGTAGTTGAGTCCAATAATATAACCGAGACCGAGCACAGCAGCGCCGGTGTTGCAGCTCAAAACGAGTTTGGTCTTTTCAGCAATCGCTTCGCCCCAGCCTGCCACGGTGGTGTCAAGCACACCTGCCCACCAGCCGAAGGTCTCAACAATATAGTCATAGATACCGCCGATGAGTGAGGCAATCACAAGTGTTTTAGCCTGACCTCCATCGTTGGTTTGATCCACGGTCATACCGCTGGCAAGCACCTGTGTGGTGGCTGTGGCTTCAGGGAAAGGATATTTCCCATGCATATCCTTTACAAAGTATTTCCTGAACGGAATGAAGAAGAGGATACCGAGGATACCTCCGAGAAGTGAGCTAAGGAATATCTGCAGAAAGTTGACAGTGATTTCAGGATATTTCGCCTGTAGGATATAGAGAGCCGGAAGAGTGAAGATGGCTCCCGCTACAATCACACCTGAACATGCTCCAATACTCTGGATTATCACATTCTGACCTAAAGGATGCGATTTCTTTAAGGCGCCCGAGAGACCGACAGCAATAATAGCAATAGGGATGGCGGCCTCAAACACCTGCCCAACCTTCAACCCGAGATAGGCGGCTGCCGCACTGAATATCACTGCAAGAATAAGACCCATGCTTACCGAGTAGGGGGTTACTTCAGCATAGTCGTGAGCCGGATGCATGACGGGGCGATACTCCTCATCCTCTGCGAGCTCCCGAAAAGCATTTTCAGGCAACTCCAGCGGATCCGCATCCTGATAGATTTTGTCTTTAATATCTGACATAGTTCATAGAAATGTGAAATTTCAATATAAATTCATTTTGCGTCCGTTTTGTCACTCCGAAAAATATGCTGCGGGAAATGGACGGCAGTTGTAGCGCGAGGCCATAATCTCACCATAGGCACCTGCCGAGCGCAACGCAAGGAGGCTTCCCGTCTCTACCTTCGGTAGCATTTCGCCTTTACCGAAACAGTCAGAGGATTCGCAAATGGGTCCCACCACATCATAGCATTCGAGAGGTGCATTGGGTTGGGATATATTCTCAATCTTATGGTGTGCATTGTAGAGCGCGGGGCGTATGAGATCTGTCATGCCTGCATCCACGATAGCAAATTTGCGTGTGATACCCTCCTTTACGTAGATCACGCGTGTGATCAGCGAGCCGCATTGAGCCACTATGGCTCGTCCCAGTTCAAAATGAAGTTCCTGATTTTCCCTCAACCGCAGATGATTGCGAAATGTAGCGAAATATGTCTCAAAGTCAGGGATAGGATGACGCTCAGGATCAGCATAGTCAATCCCAAGCCCACCGCCGACATTGATTAGAGTGAAGGAGTAGCCCTTATCTTCATATTCATCCTGGAGGCGGTTGATAGTCTCGCAAAGCATCACAAAGGGTTCAGTCTCGGTGATCTGCGAGCCGATATGGAAATGCAGCCCCTTCAGGCTTATATTGGGAAGCTCTCGGGCAAGCGATAGTATGTCGTCAAGCTTTTCAAGATTTATACCGAACTTATTTTCAGCGAGCCCTGTAGTAATATAGGCGTGGGTATGAGCATCGATATTGGGATTGACACGAATTGCCACATTTGCCTTCACACCCATTTCACCTGCAATAGTGTCGATGGTTTTCAGTTCCGGCTCAGACTCGACGTTGAAACACTCGATACCTTTCTCAAGACCTATTCTGATCTCATCAGGGCTTTTGCCCACACCGGCATATACGATCTTGTCGCCTCTGAAACCTGCGTCGATTGCAGCTTCAATTTCCCAGCCACTCACACAATCCACACCAAAACCGGCGGCTTGGATGGAACGCAGGATGCCGGGATTGGCATTAGCCTTTATGGCATAATGGACTTTGAAGCGTGGATCGCGGGCAGTTCGTTTAATCTCCTTCAGTGTCCTGTCGAGCAGACGCAGATCATAAAAATAGAAGGGGGTGCGGAGCAACTCAAATTCTTCGATTGGGAAGCGTGTCATAGGCTTTAGTTAAAAAGTGTTTCACTAAGTCTCTTCAGAGCTCTTACCTTATCCTCTTTCTTGATCAGGAACGAGATATTGTAGTTGGAGCCGCCATAGGAAATCATGCGCACAGGAATATCTGCGAGCGCATCCATTGCCTTTGCCTCATATCCGGTGTTTGTCCACTCCATGTTGCCTACCACACAGATGATCACCATATCTTTATCGACAGTCACGGTGCCAAATTGTTTGAGTTCATCGACTATCTCCGGGAGATGACGCTGAGAGTCTATAGTAAGCGATACACCCACCTCACTGGTAGCTATCATGTCGATAGGGGTCTTGTATTTTTCGAAAGTCTCGAAGATACGTGTCAGATAGCCGTAGGCCAGGAGCATACGTGAACTTTTGATTTTTATAGCTACGACATCATCCTTTGCTGCAACAGCTTTAATGGCCGGCTCAGTGATATTATTGTAGATGAGAGTTCCGTGGGCTTCAGGCTCCATGGTGTTGAGGAGTCTGACAGGGATATTGTTAACTTTAGCCGGGAGCACACAGGTGGGATGAAGTATCTTGGCACCGAAATATGCAAGCTCGGAGGCCTCTTCATAGTGAAGTTCATTGACGGGTTTTGTGCCTTCAACAAAGCGGGGATCGTTGTTGTGCATACCATCAATATCTGTCCAGATTTCAATCTCCTCAGCTTCGATAGCTGCACCTATAAGAGACGCGGTATAGTCGCTGCCACCTCGTTGGAGATTGTCGATTTCTCCTGTCGCATTGCGGCAGATGAATCCCTGTGTCACGAAGATGTCGGCATCCATATATTTATCAAGCAACGGCTGAAGGTGGAGGGCGATATGCTGTGTGTCAGGTTCGCCATGCTGCCCTGTCTTCATGAAGTCAAGCGCCGGAAGAGTCTCGGCGTAGAGGCCTCTTTCGTTGAGCAAGATGGTCATCATAGCCACGCTCATTATCTCGCCTTGAGCAAGAATTATCTTCTCTTCAACCGGACTAAAGGTCTCGCGCTGAGTAAAAGAGCGGATATAGTTAAAGCAAGCCTTTATCTCTTTGAGCGCTTTTTCACGGCTTTCATGCTTGTCGTAAAGCGCGGCAATGGTCTTAAGATATTTCGATTCGAGAAGATTGATGGTCTCTTTCGCACCATTAGTGTTTTTCTTATAGAGATAATCAGCGATTTCCACAAGCGAATTAGTGGTGCCTGACATGGCTGAGAGCACGATAATATTCTTCCCTCTTGCAGTTACAAGATCGGCGACATGGCGGATCCTTTCTGCCGAACCTACGGATGTACCTCCGAATTTTAATACTTTCATTGTGATATTATTGCTACCTTTGATAATTACCTTGGATTATTATTATTTTTTTGAAATGAATTTTTACTAAAAGTCACCTATAAGTGCAAATTCGCGACAAATTTAATAAAAATCTTCTAAATTTCAGACATTTTGACAACCATTATTGCGCTCCCATACGTTTCAGCAACGAATAGGAGGGTACGATGCCAAGTTCGCCGGCTCTGCTCAGATCAGGGAATGCCTGCGATGAGTTGCCCATCGAAAGGAGAGTGTAGCCCCGATTGAAATAAGCTTCACCGAAGTCCGGCTTTAGCGAGATTGCTGAGGAAAATGACTTCACAGCCTCTTCGCTACGCCCAAGGAGCGAAAGGATTACACCTTTATTATAAGCGGCGATCGGCATTTCGGGGGAGAGCCTTTCAACCGTTGTGATATCATCAAGTGCTTCTGTGAGGAGATCTCTGTATTCTGTCTGAAGGATTTTGGAAGTTTCGGAGGTTGCCTCGAGATACTTAGCCTGAGCCCGCAGCAGATATGCAAGAGCGAAATCAGGAGTTAGAGAAACGGCGGTTGTCAAATCTTTGACAGCCTGCGGGTATTCTTTCAAGGTCAGGAAGTCCATAGCACGCCCGAAGTAATCTATAGCTCTGGGCTGGTGCGAGGCTATATATGAATTGTAATAATCCACCGAGGCGCGATGGGTAGGCTCTATCTCCTCTCTTCTCAGTGAAGCCTCACGGTTGGCAACCTGAAGTAAGAATTTCAGCAGATGAGTGGCATTTATCTCATCTACTTCACGGATATATTCGCCGTTGAGCTTGATCTCGGTAGGTGAGGTATAGTATGTGATCATGAAATAGGGCTCAAGGTCATATTTAAGCTCTTTATTCTGCACCTTACCCCTTATCTCGTTGGCCGACGAATAGTCAACCGTATGGGAGTAATTGTCTGCAACAGTCGAGAGCGAAGAGAAACGCCTTTTAACCTGTTCCTGAGTCTCATATCTGATACCACCTTCGACAGCCTGTTCCTGACCGTTTCCGGTTTGGCCCTCTGCGGTCCGAATGTTGTCATCTTTAGATGAGTCCTCTTCTTGAAACTGCCGGTCTGCAGGGAGTTGCACATTGGTCTTGGCAAGCGAGAGTGACTTGTCATAGTCTCTCTGAGCCGAGCCGATATCACCCTTTCTTCTCTTAATGTCAAATCTTAGAAAATAGGCGGCTGCGAAGTCAGGGAAGGCTTTGATTACCTCGTCGATATCGTCAAGTGCACCACGAAAGTCGCCGGTTTCGGCGAGGAGGATCGAGCGATTATACAATGTCTTATAATCCTGAGGATTAAGCTTAAGCACAGTGCTGAAATCCTCAATCGCTCGATTTGTGTCGTGAACTTCAGCCCTTAGCAATCCGCGGTTGAAAAGAGCCACGGAGTTGATAGGGTCTATCTCGAGCGCCTTGTCGTAGTCCTCAAAAGCGCCTCTGAGATCATCGTTCATATAGCGCAGATATGCCCGGTTGATATGAAGACCGGCCGAGTTGGGTTCTATCTTCAGTGCCAGATTCATGTCAGCCAAAGCATCAGCATAGTTTTTGCCGGACTTAATTGCGATATCAGCTCTTAAAATATAGGCATTGATGGTGTTGGAATTGATTTTTAGTGCAGTATTGATATCCTCCAGTGCACCAACGGTGTCACATTTTTCGAGGCGCAGCCTGGCGCGACCTGTATAGGCATTCTCATATTTCGGGAATTTTTTTATCAGGACTTCAAATGTATTGGCTGCTGATATAGTGTCACGAAGATCATATTGAGCTATGGCTTTGTTAAAAAGGATTCCACTATTGTCAGGATAATTTTCAAGCGATTTCTCATAGTCCTCTATAGCCTTACGATTCTTATTCTGACTCTGGCGCGCTATTCCTCTCACCTCGTAGGCCTCGATGATAAATGGGTTTCTTTCTATGGCTAATGTCGCATCTTCCTCTGCACCGGCATAGTCCTCGAGAGTCAGTTTTGCCACGGCTCGATAAAAATAGGGCTTTGCAAGGTTAGGATTTAGACTGATAACCCTGTTGAAATATTGGATAGACAGCACGTAATCCTCAAAATAGTGGGTGTTGGCACCGATACGCATCAACTGCTCTGCACTTATCTGAGCATAAGCTTTAAAAGTTGAGATAAGTGCAAAGAGCCCAAAGATGAAGAGATGCTTTAATCGTGGCATGTGGCGCAATTTTAGGCAAATGTAGTGTTATTATTCATAATGCCACTGATATTTTTTGATATTTTTTATTAAATTTGTAATTTAAAAGATGTTTATAGTGATGATTAAAACCTTATTTGTAAGATTTTCTATTATGTTATCACTCTCGCTTTCAGTAATTTCTGCTTCAGGACAGGCGCTGTCGGCATTGGAGAAGGAACTCCTCGCTGCCGGCATGGTTGATGTGACAGAGCAATTGCCTGATATACAAGTGAGATTGATGTATGCCACCGCTGACAATTTCACCGGCAAGATACTCTACAAGGGTCTCGACCGCACCTTCCTTCATCCGGATGCTATCAAGGCCCTGGCTAAAGCCAATGATAAACTCCACGAGACTCACCCTGAATATCAACTGCTCATCAAGGATGCTGCCCGCCCTATGAGTGTACAGAAGAGGATGTTTGATGCAGTCAAGGGAACTCCGAAGGCTCACTATGTTGCAAACCCTGTGAAGGGTGGAGGGCTCCACAACTATGGTCTTGCAGTGGATATCACTATTGTGGATGCTGAGGGGAATGAGCTACCGATGGGGACTCCGGTTGATCACCTTGGTCCTGAGGCCAATATCGACCGCGAAATGAATCTTGTAAAGTTAGGTATCATCACCGAAGCAGAGCGCCAAAACCGACTCTTGTTAAGGAATGTCATGACCGATGGTGGATTCTCGCCCCTGCGCACTGAGTGGTGGCATTTTAATTTGGTGACTAAATCGCAGGCAGCCTCAAAATTTAAAAGATTAAATTTCTGAAACATAAGAGTCTTTATTATAAGGTAGGCTCACACTCTTTTGTTGCTCATATGAATCTGGGCTAATGGAGCAGAGACTGATGTTTTGAAAATTTTTGAGTAACTTTGTAGTCCTAAAACAATAGCATAAATCATAATGGCTCTTAATGAAGAAATAGCTCGCAGACGCACATTTGCAATCATATCACACCCTGACGCGGGTAAGACAACCCTTACCGAAAAGTTGCTCCTTTTTGGTGGCGCCATCCATGTGGCCGGGGCGGTCAAATCAAACAAAATTAAAAAGACCGCCACCTCTGACTGGATGGAGATTGAAAAACAGAGAGGTATCTCTGTGGCAACCTCGGTGATGGGTTTCAATTATGGCGATTATAAAATCAATATCCTCGACACTCCCGGTCACCAGGATTTTGCAGAGGATACCTACCGCACACTGACCGCCGTCGACAGTGTAATTATCGTGGTCGATGTGGCTAAAGGCGTCGAGCAGCAGACAAGGAAACTTATGGAAGTGTGCCGTATGCGCAACACTCCGGTGATTATCTTCGTCAACAAGCTCGACCGTGAGGGTAGGGATCCTTTCGATATCCTCGACGAGCTCGAAAGCGAACTTAAGATCAAGGTCCGCCCTCTATCGTGGCCCATAAATATAGGTGCAAAATTTAAAGGGGTCTACAATATTTTTGAAAACTCCCTCGACCTCTTTACCCCTGACAAGCAGAGAGTGAGCGAGCGAGTGGAGATTGACTCCATCGACGACCCTCGGATTGATGAAGCCGTAGGGGAGGCTGACGCAGCCAAGCTGCGCGAGGATCTCGAACTTATAGAAGGTGTCTATCCTGAATTTAATGAGGCTGACTATCTCGAAGGGCAGGTGGCTCCTGTGTTCTTCGGTTCGGCTCTCAACACATTCGGTGTTAAGGAGCTTCTGGATTGCTTTGTGAAGATAGCCCCGGCGCCAAGACCCACTCAGGCAGAGGAGCGCCAGATCCTCCCTTCGGAGGAGGGCTTCTCAGGGTTTGTATTCAAAATCCATGCCAATATGGATCCTAACCACCGATCGTGCATCGCTTTTGTGAAAATCTGCTCCGGCAAATTTGAGCGCAATGCTCCCTATAAACATATCCGCTCCGGCAAAATGCTGAAATTTGCCGCCCCTACAGCCTTTATGGCTCAGAAAAAGAATATCGTGGATGAAGCCTATCCGGGCGATATCGTGGGTATTCCTGACACCGGTAATTTCAAAATCGGCGACACTCTGACCTCAGGCGAAGCTCTTCACTTCAAGGGTTTACCGAGTTTCTCCCCTGAGATGTTTAAGTATATTGAGAACTCTGACCCTATGAAGGCCAAACAGTTGGAGAAAGGCATCCAGCAGTTGATGGACGAGGGTGTAGCACAGCTCTTTGTAAATCAGTTCAACGGCCGAAAGATTATTGGTACTGTCGGGCAGCTGCAGTTTGAAGTGATTCAGTATCGTCTCCTTCATGAGTATGGCGCTCAGTGCCGATGGGAGCCTATCTCGCTATATAAAGCATGTTGGATTGAGAGTGACGACCCTGAGGCTTTGGCTGCCTTCAAAAAGAGAAAATATCAGTTCATGGCCGTCGACAAAGAGGGTCGCGATGTGTTTCTCGCTGATTCTAACTATGTGCTGCAGATGGCACAAAATGATTTTCCAAAAATAAAATTCCATTTTACGAGCGAATTTTAACAATATCTTCTAATTTTTCGCCCCAAATAATACCATGTCTACACCACTCGAACGCATCAACCGGCTCCGCGATGAGTTGAATCATCATAATCACGCTTACTATGTGGAGAACGCTCCTGAAATCTCCGATTATGATTACGATATGCTGATGAAGGAACTTGAGTCGCTCGAGAAATCATTTCCTGAGTACGACGATCCGCTTTCTCCTACTCATCGTGTCGGCTCGGATATCACAAAGGGGTTCAATCAGGTTGCCCATGAACGTCCAATGCTCTCTTTGAGCAACACCTATAGTATCGAAGAGGTGGATGACTGGGTGCGCCGATGCAACGATATGCTTGGCTATACAGGAGGCCTGGTATCCGTGCCTATCGTCGGCGAGATGAAGTTTGATGGCACGAGCATCTCCCTGATTTATTCCGGCGGACGATTGGTGAGAGCTGTCACTCGAGGCGATGGCGAGAAAGGTGATGATGTAACTGAAAATGTTAAGACTATCAGGAGTATTCCGCTGACACTTCGCGGAGGCGACTACCCCGACTATTTTGAAATAAGGGGAGAGATTGTCCTCCCCTGGAAGGCTTTTGAGAAAATGAATGAGGAGAGAGCCCGCAATGGCGAACCCCCCTTTGCTAATCCTCGCAATGCAGCTGCGGGCACTCTAAAAATGCAAAATTCTGCCGAAGTTTCCCGAAGGGGTCTCGATGCATATTTCTATTTTCTGCTTGCCGATGAGCTCCCCTGCGACAATCACTATGATAATATGCTTAAGGCCCGCAGTTGGGGCTTCAAGGTGAGTGAGTTGATGACATTGATGGATACCATCGACGATGTCGATAGTTTCATCAACAGGATGGATGTGGACAGGAAAAACCTTCCTGTCGCTACTGATGGTCTGGTGTTCAAAGTGAATAATCTGCGTCAGCAACTCAATCTCGGTTACACCGCTAAATCACCTCGCTGGGCTATTGCTTATAAGTTCGCGGCAGAGAGGGCTCTGACGCGCTTGCGTTTCGTATCTTTTGAAGTGGGACGTATGGGAATTGTGACTCCTGTCGCCAATCTCGAACCGGTGCTGATCTCGGGCACTATAGTGAAACGTGCATCGCTCCACAATGAAGATATTATCAACAATCTTGATCTGCATGAACAAGATATGGTCTATGTGGAGAAAGGTGGTGAGATCATTCCCAAAATCACAGGTGTTGATAAGGATGCTCGGGATCCCTATGCTGCTAAAATTAAATTTGTGAAAGATTGCCCCGATTGCGGAACTCCTCTAATTAGAGTGCCCGGCGAGGCTTCATGGCAGTGCCCGAATAAATATGGCTGCCGACCGCAGATACTCGGTCGCCTCGAACATTTCGTGGCACGCGGTGCGATGGATATCGAAGGTGTAGGGGAAGAGAATGTGGCGCTGCTTTTCGACAATGGTCTCGTCAGAAACATAGCTGACTTCTACACTCTTAAAGTGACTGACCTCGAAGGGCTCGACCGCATAGGTCCCCTCACGGCTGAGAGAATCGTGGAGGGTGTGGAACTCTCAAAATCAGTCCCCTTTGAGAGGGTTGTCTATGCCTTGTCGATTCCGTTTGTAGGTGAAACAGTGGCCAAGAAGCTTGCTAAAGGGGTGAAGAATATCGACAATCTAATGTCGATGGATAAGGAGAGTCTCGTGGCAATTGAAGATATCGGCGTGAAAATTGCTGATGCCATAATTGATTATTTCTCGCTCGACATCAACCGTGAGATTGTGGAGCGACTTCGCCAAGCAGGCGTCACCATGGAGATTGTGGAAACAGATGATTCAGAGCGTGGCGATCAGCTTGAAGGTAAAACAATAGTTATCAGCGGTGTCTTCTCCCATCATTCTCGCGAAGAATATAAAGAGATGATTGAAAGATATGGCGGGAAAAATGCAGGTTCTATTTCCAAAAAGACATCCTTTGTGCTCTCGGGTGAAAACATGGGCCCTTCAAAACTTGAAAAGGCCCGTTCCCTTGGCATCCCGGTGATAGATGAAAATGAATTCCTCGCTATGTTGAAGTAATCGGTATAAATCACTTGAAGCAAGTAGGGGAGACAATAAAAAGTTACACCCCCATTTATCCTGTGTCTTAAAAAATCTTACTCCAGTTCAATCAAAAAATCCGGTTGTTTCGGCCCGACAAAATAAACCCATATTTAAGGAAAAAAGGTAGCAGGACTATAAGCCGGGTTATGTCACCATGGTACTTCTTAAGCCGATTGGAATCAGCTGAAGGTTGCCATGATGCTCGTGTCATTTATCTAATTGGTGCCTCGCAATGCTACGGCACTCGAGCAGCCTACCCCTCGGCGATGAGCGAGCAACCCATTGTGGCATCTGCAAAGCAGATTTAAGCCACTTGCCGATATACATGGCCTTGCAACCCATAAGACGTGCGGCATATCGTGTCGCCACGATACCCGGTGGGCTCTTACCCCACCTTTTCACCATTTCCAATACCCTTTGGCACGAGGCCGGGATATGGTTGTTGTTTTCTGTCACGCTACTCTGCCGTCGCCGACAGCTCTCAGTTAGAGAGTATGGCGCTCTGCGTTGCCCGGACTTTCCTCTTGCCGCTCCGGAAATATTCTCCATCGGCAAGCGACACAAGCGTCCTGCTACCTACCGACAAAGTTACAAATAATATTTCAATTTGTTGGTTGCCGTGAGATTTTATAGTAAATTTACATCCTAATTGACTGCTACAATAATCTCGATCTGATGCTTTTCGCCGAAGTCCTCCTTCCTGTTCCTATAAGCGGTACCTTTACCTATAAGGTGCCTGAGACTCTCGTGTCCACGATCAAGATAGGTCAGCGGGTGATAGTGTCGTTTGGTCGCCGGAAGTATTATACCGGAATAGTGGCTTCACTCGGTCCGGTACACCCTGACTATGAGGTAAAGGAGATCTCAGATATACTTTCCGTAGAATCAGTAGTGAGACATCCGCAGCTTAAGTTCTGGAACTGGATTGCAGACTACTACCTCTGCACTCCGGGCGAAGTCATGAAGGCTGCTATGCCGGCAGGACTCAAGATGGAGAGTGAAACTTTTGTGGTGGCAGAATCCGAGTTTGAGGAAGATCCTGACAATCGCCTTTCTACTAAAGAATTAGCCGTAATGGAGCTGCTTCTTTCCTCAGAAAATAAAGTGACTCTCGACATTCTAACAAAGAAGACAGGCTTTAGCAATATCCCTCATCTGGTTAATTCACTGCTGAAGAGGCGTGCAGTCAGAATCTATGAAAACCTTGTTGAGAAATATAGGGCTAAAAGAGAAGTATATGTCTCGCTTGCTCTCGAGAAGGGTGACAACGAGGCTCTCCATGCGGTGTTTGACTCGGTAAAATCCGGATCCAAACAGGAGAAGGCGCTCCTTGCTCTGATTGAACTTTCAGGGTTTATGCGGCAGTCATCTTCTGTCCGGGAAGTGACACGCGCCGAACTTCTCGAACGCTCCGGTGTCACCACCGCCATCCTCTCTGCGATGGCTAAAAAGGGTATTATCAATCTTGAAAAGAGAGAGATAAGCCGTTTTGCCTACTCCGGTCTTGTCAGTGGCGATCTCCCGATTCTTTCAGATGCACAACAGGCTGCCCTTCAGTCTATCCACTCCTCTTGGAAGGATAATGATATCACTCTTCTTCATGGCGTAACATCCAGTGGTAAGACGGAAATCTACATCCACTTGATTGATTATGTGCTGAAACAAGGTAGAAGTGCTCTTTATCTCGTCCCTGAAATCGCCTTGACAACTCAGCTAACCGGCCGCCTCCAACGAGTGTTTGGAGAGAAGGTAGTGATCTATCACTCAAAGTTTTCCGACAATGAGAGGGTGGATATCTGGAATAAACTCCTTCGCAGCTCAGAACCTTGTGTGGTGATTGGTGCTCGTTCTTCGGTATTTCTCCCTTTCAGCTCTTTGGGGCTTGTGATTGTCGATGAGGAGCATGAAAGCGCTTACAAGCAACAAGATCCCGCACCGAGATATAATGCAAGAGATGCCGCAGTGGTGCTTGCTTCAATGCATGGAGCGAAATCTCTCCTCGGGAGTGCCACCCCTTCAATAGAAACTTACTATAAAGCTACAATGGGTCGTTATGGCCTTGTGACTCTTTCTGAAAGATTTGAAGGAACTGAGCTACCTGAGATGCAACTCGTAGATATGACTGAGGCGCGCAAGAAGGGGCTAATTGACGGGTCGCTATCATATATTACCCGCAGACTCATCACAGATGCACTTTCTCGCTCAGAGCAAGCTATCCTCTTTATAAATCGACGGGGGTACGCACCTATAGCCCGTTGTAGCCAGTGCGGTTATGTCCCCAAATGCGACAATTGCGATGTGTCGCTCACCTACCACCGACACTCTGATAAGCTCATATGTCACTATTGCGGCACTCCATATTCCGTTCCGGAGGTATGTCCGGCTTGCAAAGAGCCCGGAATTGAGGTGCTCGGATATGGTTCGGAGAGGGTAGAGGAGGATATTGAATCCTGCTTCCCCAAGGCCTCGATCATGAGAATGGATCTCGACACCACAAGAAATAAAGATGCCTACGAGAATATCATTGATTCTTTCTCAAAGGGTAAGGCCGATATTCTTGTGGGCACTCAGATGGTGAGCAAGGGACTTGACTTCGGGAAAGTTAGTGTGGTAGGGGTAGTCAACGCAGATACAATTATCAATTTCCCCGATTTTCGGTCTTCTGAAAGAGCGTTTAATATGCTTGAACAGGTGGCAGGGCGAGCCGGCCGACGTGGCGACAAGGGTATGGTGGCGATCCAGACCTACAACACTTCCCATCCGCTCTTCCCTTATCTTCTTAATCATGACTACCTCGGGTATTACAAACATGAGTTAGCAGAGCGACAGACTTATAGTTACCCACCTTTCGTCAGGGTAATCTATATCTATCTCAAACATAAGGATCGGACTGCTGTTTCTTCGATGGCCTACGAATTTGCAGAGCGGCTGCGAAAACTGCTTGGCAATCGTGTATCAGGTCCTGACGAGCCATATGTAGCAAGGGTTCAATCGCTTTATATTCGCAGAATTATGCTGAAAATCGAAACCAACGCTTCAATCACCAAAGTAAAATCGCTACTCAATCAAGTCAGAATTCAGATGACAAACGAGAAGCGGCTACTTGGAGCGGTGCTTTACTGTGATGTTGACCCAATGTAGCATTATTGTAGCGGGGACGGCTGCAAAAGCACCAAATATATCTGCCACAATATCCCGGACATCTCCACTTCTCCCCATTTCCATATTCAACTGGAGAATTTCAATCAAAATCCCATAGACCGATGCGAGAATTGCCGCATAGATTGCTGTCCTCAACTTTACAATGCCTGAACAGCGAAAGCGGTCAAAGATATAGGTGAGCACAAGTCCACCAAACATACATGCATGGGCAAGTTTGTCAGCCCCGGGAAATAAAGGTATATCCTCCTCCCCAAAAGGCTTGGGAAGGAGGGTAAGGTAGAGTATCACAACCCCTACTGCCAACGTCAGTTGATAGCCCGGGATCCATTTAAGTTTCATCTATTTTTTGGCAATTATTTATCTTGCTGCCATAAAGTTGGAAGTCGCCATCTCACGATAAGCCATCAGGCCTTCGTCGGAGAGCTCCACGATGTTGCGAGTACCGTCAAGCCCGGGGAGTGACACATGCGTATCATCTACAAAGGTCATGAATTCGTAGCTTTCACCAGAGGGGAGTTGCACGCTCCAGGACTTCTCATCCTGATTGAAGTCAAGTCGCACGACGGATTTATCGTTTTCAGAGGTAATTGTGTAGCCTTTGCCATCACACTCAACGATGTATCTGCCATCATTTCCTTCGATAACTTTCTTTCCACAGGCCATAGGGTTTTCGCCACTCCAAAACTCAATTGAGTTAATTACCAAGATATCAGCAAGAGCAGACACTTCATAGACGGGAATAATCCAGAATGCGAAAAACACCAGCTCGTTGACAAATTTGTTACCGACTTGACGGTTCCAGCTAAGGAGTTTGTTGGTAAGTGTAAAACTTCCGATGCAGGAGGTTGTGAGCAGTGAGCCGGTCAACGCCATCACTATAGCCACAGGGAGAATACGCTTTTTCATTTGATAATGATTTATGAATGATTTGAAATATTTTTGAGTTTAATATGGATTATTCAGAATATTGGAAGAAAATTAGCAGATAAATGCCTGCTTACTATGCCCTCGATAGTGCTTTCCGGTAGAATGAATAGACCCGGTTAACATAGTCAAATGTCTCGCGTCCACGTAAATAGCCATATTTAACCACGGAGTCTTTATAGTATTTAGGATTTGACTTCCACAGGATGGCTTTCGCTACATTGTCATCCCATTTCTGAGGATTCAGTCCATATTTCTGGGCGAGATTCATAGCGTCGATCACATGTGCCAGCCCAGAATTATAGGCTGCCACTACAAACTTTTTGCGCTCCTTTTCGTCGGGAACTCTTGTGGATAGCTGCTTGTCGAGATCGCGAAGAATCTTCAGCGATGTCTCGATTGCGATATCATTTCTCACGACACTATTTGCGGTCTGTCCATAACCTGCGGCTGTGCGCGGCATGATCTGCATCATCCCTCTGGCACCGGCCCATGACACTGCTGTAGAGTCAAATCGACTCTCTACGTAGGCTTGCGATACGAGAAGTTTCCAATCCCAGTCATAGTCTTCGGCATACTTTTTAAACAAGTTGTCGAAAGGGGAGATTGAATTTCCTCCAGCCATAAATCGTTTTGAATCAGGCTCTGCTTTGCTTAACTCAAAGTATCGTTTAAGCAGAGCAGCTTGATTAGCGCGTTGATTTTCACTATTGAACCATGCATCGATGCTGTCTGCAAGCCATTTATGGTCGGGTGCCACGGCCCAACTCGATCGTTGCTCAAAACTCAGAGGAAGTGTGATATCAAGGTCTCGATAGTAGGTTTTGTTGATCTTTGCTATATCGCTGTCAACTATTGTCAAAGGGATTTTCCCATCGTTGACCATAGAAATCAGATCCTCGGTAATCAAAGTGTCACGGTCAACCCTATGGATATTGATGCCACCACCGATTTCCTGATTTAGATTGTTGATTCTTGCCTCATATTTTGAGTCAGCCTCTACATAGACATCTTTGCCGATCAACTCGGTGACATCTGTAATGACTTCATCTTCACCCTTTTTTGGTTGCACAAGCACTTGAGTTGTGACACTTTCAGGTCCGCATGGCACAAAATGATCCTTTAACTCGGCGGTAATTGGCACCTCGTAGGCAATGAGATCCACGATGCCCGAATCGAGCATCTCAAGTGCGGTCGACAGAGAGGGTGCAATCCGAAGATCAAGCGTAAGGTGTTTGTCTGTCACAAATTCCGAGATGAGTTCATAATCGTAGCCCATCTCCTGACCGCGGTAGATGAAGTAGGCTTCGGGACTATAGAGAGTAGCTACCCTGAGAGTATCGGGGAGGCGATTCGGGTCTGTGTCATTACTGTCAGACTTACCGCTACTTTTTCCACATGAGCCTGCAATGGCTGTCAACGCCATTGAGCAGGTGATGAGAATTGCGCGCCAAGCCCTTTTCATAAATCAGTCGGTTGTCCTGATTTAATACTCGTAGATTCCTGTGTCAGTGACGATTGTGAGGTGGTTGCTCGGTGCATCCTCAACTCGCCCTATGATGCGCGAGTCAATATTGAATGATGCTGCGATATCCATCACCTTCTGAGCAGCCTCGGGTTTCACATATATTTCCATTCTGTGACCCATGTTGAACACCTTATACATCTCGCTCCATGGGGTGCCACTCTCTTTTTGAATAAGCTTGAAGAGCGGTGGGATAGGGAAAAGGTTATCTTTGATCACATGTTTGTTCTCAACAAAGTGTAGCACCTTTGTCTGCGCTCCACCTGTGCAATGCACCATGCCATCGATATTTTCTCTCATTTCCGAGAGCAACTTCTTGATTACCGGGGCATAGGTACGAGTGGGGGAGAGCACCAGCTCACCGGCCGTCAATCCTGTACCCTCCACAACATCCGTGAGCTTCATTGAACCTGAATATACAAGATCTTCAGGGACGGCAGCATCGAAAGTTTCAGGATATTTTTCGGCAAGATATTTAGCGAAAACATCATGACGGGCTGAGGTTAGACCATTGCTACCCATACCACCATTGTATTTATCTTCGTAGGTAGCCTGACCGAATGAAGCAAGCCCGACGATTACATCTCCGGCAGAGATATTGGCATTGTCTACTACATCTGCACGGCGCATGCGGCAAGTGACCGTGGAGTCAACGATGATTGTGCGGACGAGATCGCCAACATCAGCAGTCTCGCCTCCTGTGGAGTAAATCCCTACACCCATTTCGCGAAGTGACTTCAGGAGTTCTTCAGTACCATTTATGATGGCCGAGATCACCTCACCTGGTATCAGATGTTTATTTCGACCTATTGTAGATGACACAAGGATATTGTCAGTGGCCCCCACGCACAGGAGGTCGTCAATGTTCATGATGAGAGCATCCTGTGCTATCCCTTTCCATACTGAAATATCACCGGTTTCACGCCAGTAGGCGTAAGCAAGCGACGATTTCGTACCGGCGCCGTCGGCATGCATTATGTTGCACCACTCGGAGTCACCCCCGAGAATATCCGGTATTATCTTACAGAAGGCTTTAGGAAATATACCTTTGTCTACATTCTTAATCGCGTTGTGGACATCCTCTTTTGATGCCGATACTCCTCTAAGATTATAACGCTGATCGCTCATGGCAGAATTTGGTGAATTTTTTTTGCGACGCATAAAAGTCATGCGCCGTAATGTTAGTGGTTTTTTATAAATTTGTCACAAAAGTACTAAAAAAGAGTGAAACTCTCAAACCGGGATAGACAGAAGAGGTATATCTGTGTGAAACAGTAGTTTATGTGCTAACGTGGGGTTGAATAGCCGAGCAAATATGTTTTTCTTCGGTGTAGGGACAGCTATCAGATCGATATTGAATTTCCTGTCAAGGAGATCGAAATCCTCAACTTCGTGCGACAACGAAAGCGACTCGGTCTTAAATCTGAAAGCCGGATAATTTTCTTTGCAATAGTCAAGCAGATGCTCCAGAGATTCAGGGACTCCTTTGGGATTTTTCTTGGTGGGGAGAGAAAGGAGAGTAAGACTTAAAGAATGATTCGGAAACAGCCGATACAAAGCGTCTAAAGCGAGAATATCCTGCTGAGTAGACATCGCAAAATATATCACTTCAGTGATATCGTCAGGTTTGGCGAAACGAAGAGACTCGGGTATCGTCATGATGTTGGCACGACAGGTGTCGAGCACCTCAGCCGTGACACTTCCGAGCAATGCACGATTTTCCTTTGCCGCCCCTCGGGTGCCCATCACAACCAGAAGGGGAGTTGTCTCCCGGCATGACTCACTGATGGTTTCCTCAGGTAATCCCTCCACTATTTCAGATGAGAATGCAACAGGAGGAACCACACCATCCTTTATCATCGATCGGAGTTCTGTCTCAAGTTCCTTCATTTTTTTCTTAAAGTAGTCCTTCACCTCCTTGTCAGATGTGATTTCGCTCTCCACTTCGGGGAGATTGTCAAATGTCATCGCATCTGTTAGCTGAATTGATGAGCCGAATAGTGAGAGAGCTCCGGAGAAGGCATGGAGCAGTTTTATCCGAGCCTTGTGGATAGCAGCAATGTGGAATGCTATCTTGCATGCAAGCACCGATGAACGCGAAAAGTCTATCGGGACGATAATCTCCTTTGGTTTCTCCTCCTCTGCTTTGCTCCCCGCGATTGAAAATATCTCGACATTTTCTATCACTCTGAGCGCAAGTGGGAGATCTGACTCCTTGATGCGGACTCTGATACCGGCCGAGACGGCAGGGGTGGAGAGATTGACATTCTGGAGCACTACAGCTACCCCTTCATGCTCAAGTATGGTTTTCAATTCATGAGCCTTCTCATAAGTGTGGATGGCTACAGTGATTAGTCGATCGGTTTGCATAGCTGAATTTGGAAGAGTCCGAACACATTCTTGGCTCGGCAGAATTGACAACTATATATTCTAAATGAAAAGAGCAAAAAGATTTAATGTGTTTGACTACATTATCTTTTTGCCCTTAGTTTATTGTTATTTTCCGTGAATTATTGGATTCAGTCCTCTTTTTCTTGCTGTTGGAGAATTTCAATTGCCATGTCGTAGATAGTAGTATCGTCCAAAACTACGATGCCGCCATTGGGACCGGGCTCAATGTGTACGCCGCAATTTCTTCCGGATTCATAGTTCGTGCCACCGAAATAGTTTCTTACAGTCTGGGGTGTGAGATTGAGTTTGTCAGCGATGAGAGTGATTGAACCATCAGGCAGACTGTCTTTGATACGGCGAAGATCGTTGAATGATATGGTTTTAGTCATGGCATTATTGGTGTTTGGGGGTTAATACTTTATTTAAGTAATTGCATCTGATTATTCATCTTCGATTCAATTACGACACTAAATTAGTCTTAAAATCCAAAATTTACAAATATTATATTTGAAAAAATTTATGTTATATAACACGTTTTTCTTTCGGACTATTTATTTGTAAAAGTAATCTCTTGATATTTAGTTTATTCAAAGCACCCATTCATATCTTTTCCACAGCAGCAGCATTGATCCATGCGCGATGGGTATTGTCAACCTCCACATCATACCATAAGGAGTTGATGGAATCAGTCGTCGACCTCACTGAATCAAGGATAGTCACTTTAGTGCCCTCATGGAGCAGCATCGCTTCTTGATTCCTATCTTTAGGCACTCTCGGCGATGTGCTCAAGATGGTGGAGGGTGATGTGATGATTGCGATATTTTCGGCCTCCGCTATTGCTGCACATCGCGAGGAGAGGAAGAGGAAGCAACCGGTAAGGATCGCTGAAATTATTCCTCCGAAAAATCCAATTTTCCTCACGAGGATTATATCAGAATAGAGGTAGGACAATACGCCGGCCAAGGTGAGGACAAAGAGCGCTAATGCAAGCCATGCCCAGGTATTGGAACGGGCGGAAGTAGCCATCGAGTCAAGAAGATTGCCCACAAACGAACCTCTTTCGCCCGGACGGTCCACGATTTTGGAATTTACAAACTCAAGATTTGCCTTAGCATCGCTGAATGTAGGGTCTAATCTCAAGGCTCGCTCAAATGCGAGAATTGCCTTACCATTTTCACCAAGCCTGTAATAGCAATTGCCTAAATTATAGTACAATTCGGCCGAAGCACCTTGATTATTGATTATATGCAGATAAGCGTCGGCGGCCTCTTTGAAGTTGTCGGTGGTATAGGCTGAGTCGGCAAGCTGTATCAAATCAGTCTCTGCATGAGCCGAAGCGGTCGCAAAGATTAGCAATAGGGATATAAGGAGCGATTTCATCTTCTCGAACTTTCAAGTTTGTTAATGATTTTGACTGCTTTGTCGTAGACCTGATCCATTTTGCTTGAACTGTCAGGGGTATATCTGGCCATTTCGCAGTCGTCGAGCACTTCTATGATTCCGTCAGTATAGTCCGGTGAGAATCCTTTTGCCTCAAGCGTGGCGATGATATTATCTCTTGAGAGCTGCGACACCGGCATAGCAAGTTTGTCAGAAAAGTAACCCCAGAGGGCTTTGAGCATTTCCTCATAGAATTTGTCGCTGTCACCTGATTTCATATACTTCTCGGCAACGCGCAGTCTTTTTCGTGCTACTTTGCTTGCCTTAGCTGTCTTCCGACCTACTACATCAGCATTGAGCTTGGCAGTATGGCGGTTAAAGGTAATCACACCCACTGCTATCAGTATCAACAGCAAGTAGATACCCCAGTACCATATTTTATTTACCACAAGTGTATGATCACCCGAGGGGAGCGGCGTATCAAGATGTATATGACGGATATCAGTGTTCTTATTCTCAATCTCTTTTTGGTCAACCGATGTGGCCGAAGAAACACCTTTTGA
Source organism: uncultured Staphylococcus sp. (assembly GCA_964619395.1). Classification (GTDB taxonomy): domain Bacteria; phylum Bacteroidota; class Bacteroidia; order Bacteroidales; family Muribaculaceae; genus Duncaniella. Next base: position 27,618 of record CAZUEY010000003.1, read on the forward strand.
CACCTTTATGGGATAGGAAGGTGTGGTGAGGGTGACATATTCTCGGGTCTGAGGATTGAAATATACAAATTTGTCGCTCCCGATAGTGAAATTTCCTACGCTTTGAGGCACGAATGTGTACTCTACGGTCATTGTACCGGTAACATCGTTGCCCACCACATCGGCCTTTATATCACTTTTGGGTGTGTATTGCTCAAACTCCGAGGGGAAGTCAATCACCGGTTCCTTTACATACTTAATATTGCCGGTACCCTTGATGGTATATATTAAGGTGGCGGGATCGTTAGTGCGGAAGGAATTTCCTACCAGACGGCTGTCAATCGAAAATTGACCTACAGCGCCACTGAATCCTTCAGGCTGAGGCTGGGGCAGGGGAAGGATGTTGATGCTTCCAACATTGGAGCTGACTTTAATTTTCGCTTCACGGGGTTGACGCACCTGAAACATTCCCATATTTACATTGTCGTATTGCACCACAGAGATATCATAGTTGCCCGAGTTGATTGTAAGCTTACCGCTCTTCTGAGGGAAAATGATACATCTCTTCAATATGGCAGTCATGTAGTTCTGACCATTGTATGACTCAACCTCGTTGAGCGAAGGCTGAACATCGAGTTCCTGAATCAGGAATCCGTCAAAGGCCGGCTGCCTCGTTGGCATAAAGGATGAGATACTGTATTTGGTATAAAGTTTTATGGTGCAACCTATGGCTTCCTGTTCGTAGGCCGACGATTTCGAAAGAATGATTCTCACGAAGACATCATCGCTCTTCACCTGTCGTCCGGCTGCTTGTGTGTCAACATCATCTACATCCACAGGGCGTTGTGAGGCCGGAGTATCTCTTTCGGCTCTATCATGGATTGTAAAAGTGACAGCCTTTGTGGAGTAGCGCTTACCATCGGCCGTGATAGTGGCAGCGGGGATGGTATAGGTTCCTGCCTTCGATGCTTTATAATAGAATGTGTATTCTGTAGCCGACGATGATGTCGCCCGGCCGTTGACAACCTGATAGCTGTGTGATGATGATTCCGACGGACCGTAGAGGAGGCTGCACCCGTTGATTTGGGCAACCTGCAAATTCTCCCCCTCAGCATTTGTAAGCCGGAAGGTCACCGGGAAGCGTTCTCCCTCATAGACACGTGTCGGTGGTTTTACAGTAAAGCTCACCTGAGCCTGAAGCCCTGTTGCAAAGCCAAGGGCCAGAAGGAATATGAAAATAGTGAGACGTTTCATGACTTGGAGTATTACCAGGGATTAGTGACAGGACGACGGCTCGGAGCACCGTTTTTATTTTTCTCGGCATTGATTCGCGCACGGGTAGCATTTTCCTCATTTTCCATCGCTTTTAGAATCTTTTCAGCATTCTGAGGGCTAATGCCTCCATTCTGCTGATTCTGAGGCTGCTGATTCTGCTTGTCCTGTTGCTGCTTTGAATCGTTTTTATCCTGTTGATCTTTATTATCTTGATCTTTTTTGTCTTGCTGATCCTGATTGTTTTGGTTCTGCTGCTGATCTTGCTTATCCTGCTGATCCTTATTATCCTGATTCTGATTGTTTTGATCTTTGTTATCCTGGTTTTGCTGCTGCTCCTGGAGCCGCTTCTGGGCAAGACGCAGGTTTTCACGAGCCTTATCGTTGTCAGGATTTCTCCGCAGTGCATTCTTATAAAGCTCTATGCTTTTGGCATAATCCTGGGCATTGAAAGCAATATTGCCAAGATTGTAGAACGCTTTTTCAGCTATCGACAGATTTTCAGCATCTCGTGTGAGATTGTTAAGAATAGTCGTAGCCTCCTTAAGGTTTTCTTCGGTTGCTGACCCTTGCCTGAGCAACGAGGCTGCCAGATTGAACTGGGCAATCTCGTTCATCGCATCCGATTCCAAAGCCTTGCGGTAGGCTACTTCGGCTTCTGCATACCGCTCCTGCCGATAGAGTTTATTCCCTTCGGTGATATAATTGCGCTGTTGCCGTGTAGTTGTTTTATCCGCAGAATATGATGGAATTGCAGCTATCGACGCAAGAAGTATGGAAAGTAATATTTTTTTCATTTTTCGCCTCCTTCCTCTTTGCTGAAGAATTTATAGCGTTTCAACCAGGAGATTTTTCTTGTCACTGTGATCGAATCAATCAATAGAAGCAGAAGAGCGATCAGCGCAAAGATGGGAAACTGTTCACTCTGAGGAGAGAATGATTTCCGCTCAAATTCACCCTTTGAGAGTTCATCAAGTTTGGTGTCGATATCTGTAATGGCGGAATTTGTAATGCCGTTTACATAGATACCGTCGCCTGCCTTCGCTATCTGTTGGGCGGTAGCCTCGTCAAGTCTTGTCACCACCTCTTCACCGGTAGACGGGTTGATCATATATCGACCTCCGCCCACAGGGATTCGGGCACCATTCGAAGTGCCCAAGCCTATCACATCGACCTGTATACCTGCTTTAGCTGCGCTTTTAGCAGCCTCTACTGCATTATCCTCGAAATTCTCGCCATCCGTTATGACTATGATTGCCTTACCCATCTCCTCATTGGGGGTAAAAGAGTTCATTGCCATATCAAGAGCTGCTCCAATTGCCGTGCCTTGAGTTGGGACTGCATCGGGAGAGATAGTGTTGAGAAACATTTTTGCCGATATATAATCTGAAGTAATAGGGAGCTGTGTGTAGGCATCCCCGGCAAAAACTATAAGTCCAACCTTATCGTCTGTCATCTTATCGATGAGTTTTTCGAGAATATGCTTTGCCCTCTGCAGACGGCTTACACCTCTGTCGTCGTCGCTGCTCGAAGCAAGCATCGAATTGGAGACATCCAGACATATCATCACTTCAATGCCTCGCGATGTCTTGGTCTCGGCTGAATCCTCCTCGATCCCGGTTGTTGCCCGGGGACGAGCTATGACTATAACAAGAAGGGCTATCACCAAGAGTGATAATACCATTTTCACCCACGGCATATATTTCGAAACCTCAGGCATAAGATTTTCGATGACTTCGGGTCGACCGTAGCGACGGAGTTTTTTCCTGCGCGAAATTCGGCTCCAGATAAAGAGCAATGCTATTAACGGGAGCAGGAATAGAAGATATAGTAGTTTGGGATAGGCAAATGTTATCATAACCTTACTGTTTTATGGTATGGTCCGGAAAACGGTGTAGCGGAGAATAGTGGCAAGACCGAAGAGACAAAGTGCCCCGAGAGCCCAAGGCAAATAGTCATCCTCGGTGCTCGTGAAGTTTCTGAGATCCATCTTGGTCTTTTCAAGTCTGTCGATTTCAGCAAAGACATCCTTCAACACATTATTGCCGGTAGCACGGAAATATTTTCCTCCGGTGGTTTCTGCAATGGTTCGGAGAGTAGCCTCATCGATTACCACCGGTAGGTTAACATATTCGATGCGGCCAAACATATTTTCCTGAGGGTAGGGAGCCGTACCATTGGTTCCGATACCTATTGTATATACCTTTATACCAAGTTGCTTTGCTATCTCAGCTGCGGTTATAGGGGCTACATTACCGGTATTGTTCGAGCCGTCAGTGAGCAGAATAATACTCTTAGATTTTGCCTTGCCATCCTTGATCCTATTGATTGAAGTTGCAAGACCGTCGCCAATGGCAGTACCATCCTGCAACATCCCCATTTTTATATCGCGGATGTAATTGGCGATCATCGAACGGTCGGTGGTCATCGGAAGGGCGGTGAAACTTTCAGCAGCGAAAATCACCACACCGATATTGTCACCTTCGCGACCTGCTACAAATTTAGAGGCCACCTCCTTGGCTGCCTCAAACCTGTCAGGTTTAAAATCGCGGGCGAGCATACTCGTGGAGATATCCATAGCAAGCACTATGTCTGTACCTTCCACGCTTGAAGTATTCCACGAATCGCGTGTCTGCGGACGCGCAAGAACGATGATGACACATCCTATCGCTCCGAGTTGCAGCAGAAAGAGGATATGACGCATGGCCGCAAGCATCGACCTCGGTACTTTAGAAAATGCTCTGACGGTCGACACTTCCATCGATGCATTGAGGGTGCGTCGTTTATAGAAATACCATACAATGAGGGGTATGAAGAGTAAAAAAAGCCAAAGGTATCCCGGATTAGCCAGTAACATAGTGTCTATTCGTTAGTTTTGTTCTGTTTTTTGCACCGCTTCTTCGTCAGATTTTTCCGGTTCGGGAGCGGGTTTGGTGTCTTCCACAAATTGCATAGCGGAGTTGAAGGCCTTGACATTGTCGTCAGGAAGCGGGCGAACTTTTGCAAATTTCACAAAGTCGGCTATCTCGAGCACTAAGTTCATATTCTCCCTGCTAAGTCTTGTCTCCTTATTGGCATCGATAGTATTTCTAATCTCAGTGGATGTCATCTCCATAGCATTGATGCCGAATCTTCCCTGCAGATAAGCTCTCAGGATATCGGTAAGACGAGTATAGTATTCCTTTTCCTGACCATTTTCACACAACTTTTCGCTATTGAGCCGGTTGAGTGCTGAAATTGCTTTTTCGTAAGGTGGAACAGGCTTTTCGGCAGCAGGTGCAAAAATCTTCTTTTTAGAGAATATATAGTATGCATAATAGCCTCCGCCAAGCACTAATATCAATGCCAGTATCCAAAGCCCGTAATTAACCACAAAGTCAGGAAGATAGTCAATGAAATTGCGGTCTATATCAGAGATATCAGCATAGTCGTGGATGGTCTCGAGCGAATCAACATCTGCCGGATATACCTTAAGCACCAGTCGATTGGAAGCTATGGTATCCTTACCGGCCACATACAATATTGGATTCAGACGATAGACACCCGAGTCAAATGACTGTAGCAGAATATCCTGTTTGATTTCCACTCTTCCACCTGAAATTTCCGAAGTGTCGGCCTTCAGATAGCGGAGTATCTCTACTTTGTCACACATCGAATCTGTGGGGATGACGAGATGTCCTCCCTGCTTCGGATTTGAAATCAGCTCGATGTGGAGGGGTGTGGTGCGCCCCATAAGTAGATAAGCGGAATCAAGGCTCACTTTCAGACTCGTCTGTGCTACCATAGGCAAAGCGCCTACAAACAAAAGTGACAACAACAGTATGCGGAGATGCTTTATCATATTATTCATGTGAGATAGGGAAGGGTAGAGGTACATCGCGACTACCTGACTCCTCGATTTTTGAAAAGTGCCATGAGCGCACGTGCAAAATCTTCGTCAGTGGCGATACTTGCAAAGTCCACGCGACTTTTTCGGAGAGTCTCGGTGACAGCCTGCTGTTTTTCATACCACCACTTGCTGAATGCCTGTCGTGTGCGCTTTGATGAAGTGTTGATCCATCGTGTCGCACCGGTCTCAAGATCCGACATCCTCATAAGACCTACATCCGGTAGCGAGGTGTCGCGCTTGTCATAGACTTGGATGGCTATGATGTCGTGACGGTTGCAAGCAATCTGAAGTTGGCTCGAGAAGTCGTGTTTATCAATGAAGTCCGAGATCAGGAAGGTTGTGCACCTTTTCTTAATGGCATCAGTGAAATATCTGAGAGCCACCGAGATATCTGTTCCCTGACTCTCAGGGGTGAAATCCAGGAGTTCGCGGATGATGAGCAGAATATGTTTCTTTCCTTTCTTTGGCGGAATGAATTTTTCGATCTTGTCTGTGAAAAATATCACTCCGATTTTATCGTTGTTGGTGATTGCCGAGTAGGCGAGAGTTGCAGCTATCTCCGCTATCATCTCACGCTTCTCCTCACCGACAGCTCCAAAGAGTCGACTTCGCGACATATCCACAAGCAGCATCACCGTGAGTTCGCGCTCCTCTTCATAGACCTTGACGAAAGGATGATTGTGGCGAGCTGTGACATTCCAATCTATGTCGCGCACATCATCGCCATACTGATATTCCCTGACTTCGGAAAAGGTCATGCCTCGACCCTTGAACGCAGTGTGGTATTCTCCCGCAAAAATATTCTGCGAGAGACCACGCGTCTTTATATCGATCTTTCTGACTCTTTTTAAAAGTTCGTTAGCTTCCATTTTCCATCAAAATCTGTTAGGATAGTTCACGAAGATTTCTATCAGGGCACTTCAACCTTATCAAGAATTTCAGATATGATACGGTCTGTTGTGATGTTGTTGGCCTCTGCCTCGTAGGTGAGTCCTATTCTGTGACGGAGCACGTCATGACAAACCGCACGGACATCCTCAGGAATCACATATCCGCGACCACGGAGGAATGCATAGGCTCGAGCGGCTTTTGCAAGTCCTATAGAGGCACGGGGAGATGCACCGAAACTTATCATCCCGGCCAGATCCTTAAGGTTATAATCTGAAGGATTGCGTGTGGCAAAGACAATGTCAACAATATAACGCTCTATCTTCTCATCAAGGTAGATATGCTCGACAATCTTCTGAACTTCAATGATTTCCTCGGGACGAAGGAGAGGTGTAACCTTCACTTTCTCACCGGTGATATTCTGACGTATGATCTGCTTCTCCTCATCTTTAGATGGATAACCAATGATAACCTTGAGGAGGAAGCGGTCAACTTGCGCCTCCGGTAGGGGATAGGTGCCTTCCTGCTCGATGGGGTTTTGAGTAGCCATCACAAGGAAGGGCTCATCAAGAGCGAAAGTGTCGTCGCCGATTGTCACCTGGCGCTCCTGCATGGCCTCAAGGAGTGCGCTCTGCACCTTTGCAGGAGCACGGTTGATTTCATCTGCAAGCACAAAATTCGCGAAAATCGGTCCCTTCTTGATCTGGAACTGCTCCTTCTGTACACTATATATCATAGTACCGGTGACATCGGCCGGGAGAAGGTCGGGGGTAAACTGGATTCGGCTGTATTTTGCGTCAATAACCTGGGCGAGTGTCTTGATGGCAAGTGTCTTAGCCAAACCCGGCACACCCTCAAGAAGTATATGGCCATTAGATAATAGCGCGATGAGGAGTGAATCTATGAGGTGCTTCTGACCAACGATGGTCTGATCCATTCCTTTGGTCACAAGATTGATGAAATCTTTTTTTCCGGCAACTATATCGTTTAGTTCACGGATATTAACGGGTTCGCTCATAATCTGTGGTTGTGTTTTACAGTGATGTATTTGTGTTTGTGTTATTTACGTTTAACAGTTTTATATTTACAAAGTTATAAATAACAACACTTCCAACGCCCCTAAAGTGTGTTAAATTTATATAAGCAATTCTTAAACTCTCCAAAATAGAGTTGACCATATAAACTGCTTGCAGCCGGAAGTACCATATTTCAGAAACATCCGGCTGCAAACTATAAGTGATAATTCTGCTGTTGTTTTATCGAGCTGACACAGTGAAAATAGCAATTAGTTGGGGAACTTTGCGAGAACTTTCCCGCTTACCTCTCTTGCCTTCTTAAGACTCTCATTACTGTTACTATTGATACCATACTTCTCTGCAGGAGGGATCACTACTACAAGTCCCGCGTGCAAATTGTTGGGATTCTTAATTTTGGCTGTATTTTCTTCGTAGATATAACCCCAGAATTCTTTTGAACCATAATGCTTCTTGGCCATCTGCTGGAGATAGTAGCCGGCTCTTACGGTGTCGAGTACTTCGGTCGGTGTTGTTACTGCTTTTACTTCTTCAGAAACCTGATCAAGTTGAGAAGCTTCCGGAGTCTCGGCAATTTCGGGGATACTGTCATTGATCTCATCCTCCAATGGCTCCGTTAGAGGAAGTGTCGCTTCATCTTCCTCGGACGCTGTGTTAATCTCTTCGATTTGTGCATCATTTGCTTTAATGTCAGGGAAGAGATAGTTGATAGCGAAGTATACTCCACATGCTCCAATTGCCAGTCCTATGAGGAGACCTATAAATATACCGAGTCCCAGTCGGCTTTTAGTGGGCTGTACAGCTGGACGAGCTACATATTCTTCAGTATCTTCCTCGAGAGGAGTAAGATTTATAGCACTCTTAAGTGACATTAGAGGAGTTTCCGGCTTAGATTCTTCAATTGCATCGGAATCAGCAACTAAGTCCTCTGCAGGCTCTTCTGATTTTGCCGGTTCTTCAGCTTCGGCCTTCTCAGCATAAGACGCCTCCGAGATGGTCGATTCAGACGCCTCGGAGATGGACGATTCAGATTCTTCAGTGATAGTTGAATCTGTGATTATAACATCCATAGGCTCAACGGGTGATTCGATCTCCTCAGTTGCTTCAGGTTGAGTTTCTTCTGTGTTGGCTTCAAGCCCTACGCCTTCCTCCTCTTTGGGAAGGTCGGCAACCTCGGGAATTTCAGCATCTTCTGTTATTTCGGCCTCATCATCAGCTGTTAAATCCGCTGTCTCTGTTACTGTAAAGTCGGAGGAGATCGTCACATCTTCTGATGGTAGTTCAACCTCCTGCTCAATAACGTTATCAAGATTCTCCGAAAGGTCAACATTCGAGAGGGCTTCGTCAGAAATATCTTCTGTAAGATTTACGGATTCAAATATTGCAAACGGCGAGTTGACAGCCTCTGCAAATTCATTGTCGGCAACGAACTCTACAGTTGTTTCCCCATCCTTATCGACAACAGCAAATCTGCCGAGTCCCTTTACAGTCACCGGTTCGCCGTTGAGAAGCGAGTCGGAGATTGTGTCAAACAGCACTTTAATAAAATTGCTTGCGCTCTCTTCGCTTATCCCTGTTTGGGTAGCAATTTTAGCTGCAACTTCGTGGAATGTCACCTTATTATTCATCTCACAAGTTTTTTTCGCATTACTATGCTTGGTTGGAAGGAAACACTGATTTTCGGCGGGAAGAGCGTCCGCTCTCCGGTCTTTTGATCGGTCACCACATATTCATCACTTTTCTCAGTCTTAAATGTTCCGAAGCCGGGGATGGCGATGGAATCAAGCTCACCACTATACTCCTTGAAAGTGCTGATCAAAGAGTCGAGAAGCGTGTTCACCTCCGACGAATCGCAACCGAGGGTCTGACACATGCTTGATATTAAGGTTCTGTTGTCCATGTTGTCTTAGATTGGAAAAATAATCTTAAGTTTTGTCGTTGACAGCTGCATCTGAGCCATAGCAAACTCATCCCAAACCGGGTGCAGCTACGGCTTTAGACCCCGTATGTCAACAATCCGGGAACCAGCTATTAGTAGTTGCGGGCAAAGAGCACTCGGCGAGCCGAGGGTTTGCCTGTCACCATACAAACGCCGGGGGTTGTGTCGCCATCGAGAGGGATACAGCGGATAGTGGCTTTGGTTTCTTCTTTGATCTTCTCTTCAGTCTCGGTAGTACCATCCCAGTGAGCAAGTATGAAGCCGCCTTTCTCGATTTCCTCCTTAAACTCGTCGTAGGTTTCAACGGTACGTGTCATTGAAGCGCGACGGTCGAGAGCTTTCTTGAAGATATTTGCCTGTATCTCTTCAAGAAGATTCTTGATATATTCAGCAATACCATCAAGGGGGGCATTGTGTTTTTCAAGTGTATCGCGACGCATCACTTCCACTTCGCCGTTTTCGATATCTCTTGCGCCTATAGCGAGTCTCACGGGCACACCCTTCAACTCATAGTCGGCAAACTTGAATCCGGGGCGTTTGTTTTCGGCATCATCATATTTCACACTGATACCCAGCGAGCGGAGCTGCTTAACAATAGGATCAACTACCTCAGAGATGGCAGCGAGTTGTTCGCTGTTTTTGTAAATCGGGATGATGACCACCTGAATAGGAGCAAGGTGGGGCGGGAGCACAAGACCATTATCGTCAGAGTGGGTCATGATAAGAGCACCCATGAGGCGGGTTGAAACGCCCCAAGAGGTTGCCCAGACATATTCAGGTTTATTATCCTTATTAACATATGTGACGTCAAAGGCTTTTGCAAAGTTCTGACCCAGGAAGTGCGATGTGCCACTCTGGAGCGCTTTGCCATCCTGCATCATAGCCTCAATGGTGAAAGTCTCGACGGCACCTGCAAAACGCTCATTAGCACTCTTCACACCTTTTATCACCGGCACAGCCATAAAGTTTTCGGCAAAGTCAGCATAGACATCAAGCATCTTCCTCGCTTCGTTCCATGCTTCCTCCTCAGTGGCGTGGGCGGTGTGACCCTCTTGCCAGAGAAATTCAGCGGTGCGGAGAAATAATCTTGTCCTCATCTCCCAGCGCAGCACATTGGCCCACTGATTTATAAGTATGGGGAGATCGCGGTAAGAATGGATCCAGTTGCGATAAGTGTTCCAGATAATCGTCTCCGAGGTGGGTCGGATGATCAGTTCCTCCTCAAGTTTGGCTGCGGGGTCAACTACAACACCGCTTCCATCCGGGGAGTTTTTCAGACGATAGTGTGTCACCACTGCACATTCTTTAGCAAATCCCTCTACATGGTCTGCCTCGCGTGATAGAAACGATTTCGGGATAAGAAGAGGGAAATATGCGTTTTGATGACCTGTTTCCTTGAACATTCTGTCAAGTTCATGCTGCATTTTCTCCCATATTGCATAGCCGTAAGGTTTGATTACCATACAACCTCTCACTGCCGACTGCTCGGCAAGATCAGCTTTCACAACTAATTCATTATACCACTGTGAATAGTTTTCACTACGCTTGGTGAGATCTTTAAGTTCTTTTGCCATTTTTATGTTATAGTGATGTTATATCTTATAGGTTTCTTCTCTTTTTTCGCACACGTTGAATTGGTGGCTTCTAAGGCTGCAAATTTACAAATTTTCATTCAAAATCTTGCAACCTCTATCTCATTTCATAGACGCTCTTTCCGCGCCATCTCAATCATTTTGGGCCCCGGAATGAAAAAAAATTCAACCCGGCGGTTCTCTTTGCGTCCCGTCCTGGTATCGTTGGTGGCTATCGGGTCAGTGTCGCCCATCTCGTAGGGTATTACTATGAGATCCTGATCGATATTGTCAAGGAGCCAGTCATAGAGAGAGTTGTTTCTCAGATGTGAGAGGTCCATATTATATTTATGTGATCCTGTATCATCTGTGTGTACCGAATAGACCAACTTAAACATCATGGGATCTTTAAGTTGCTCCACCAATGGCCTCAGTAACGCCGTTGCCGTGGGCATCAGCAGTGTATCGTTGGGGAAGAAGAGATTGTCAGTGGGGATAGTGACGAGGAGCACCTCATCATCGCGCGTCATATCCACAATATATCCGCGTTTTGCCAATGTCTTACCTAAATTATCCATATAGCGGACCACAGATTTCCTTGCCGCATCTCCAACTTTAGGTAGAGTCAGGTTCTCTTCAAGATCCATATCCATATAGAGCGTTTCGTCGAATCCTTTGTAAGGGTCCGGCTCATTGTCCTTGGCTGAAAGTGTCATCACATTCAGAAAAGTTATTACGCTTACTATTGATATGAACTTAAATATCTTATTCATACTTTATTCTTCAAGCGAACTCTCATAGGCCAATTCTGCCGCAACAAGAGCTGCTACATCTTCTTTCTTTATTGGAGAGCCGCTGTCTTTCGCGATCATCTTCTCCACATGTTTTACAAGTTCTTCCATCGATGGATCGGCATCTTCCTCACCATCGATATCAAGGAATCCGTTATCCTCATACCAATCCCAGATAATGTCTACCACATTAAGCAGCTCATCATCATCGTAGAGCGCGGCATTTTCCCGGGGAACAGCTCCTCGCAAACAGGATATTACTACTTTTTCGTCAAATTCTTTCATGATACTCTTTCAGCTGTTAAGTTCCAAAAGCCCCTCAGGGATATCAGTCTCCACTATTTCATTGTCTGAGTCGATACTCAGGATAAATTCGTCGGCTACAGGCACTAACAGAGTCTTCCCCCCGGTGGTCTCTATCTCAAACAGCACATTGGCCGTAGTGTCATTCACGCCGGTAATCTGACCGAGCAAGCCTTGAGCCTTATCCTCAACCTTATATCCAATCAGGTCTGATGCATAGAGCCCATCTTCATCATCGTCATCATTCTCCGGTAAATCGGCACGTAGAATATAGAATTTTTTGTTGGTCAGTGATTTCGCCTTAACTTCGGTGTCGATCCCTTTAATAGTCAACAGGAATGTATCTGCACTCTTCGGACGCACTGCGGTGACAAAAAATGGTACGTAAATGCCATCTATGCTGACTACAATACATTTGACCTCACGCAGATCCACATCAATGTCGAGCGTAGCCGAGATTTCTCCCGCTATGCCGTGAGGCTTGTTGAAAACACCTGCTTCTGCTATTTCAGTCAGTCTGATCACCTTAGTCAATTTTGGGTTAACTATTTATCATGATATAGGTTATATCGGATACCGTCCAATATTTAAAACGATAGCTTAGATTTGATCGATAGATCTTCACGACTGCGACCTCATATCTCAAATCTGTCACTCGCTACTCTACTTCTTCTTTTTCTTTTTGCCGGTAGTCGGAGGAGCTACTATTTTGTAGTCAAAGAGTTTTACTGACTCCGGGGATAGCTTGAGCTCGCCATGAGAATACTCTTCGAGATCTCTGAAGACTCTCTCATCATCCACACCATCCTCGTTTGTTGCAGAGAGAAGTTTTTTCATGTGATTGGCTATCATGAGAGTAAGTTTATCACGTTCAGAGCCTTCCTCCATCTCTACAGCTTTCTTCACCAGCAGCTCCACTTCTTTACCGTAGTGGCGGTAGCGGATTAACCCTGATGTATAAGGTACCGGTTCCGGACGAGTGTGCAGACTTTCTTCCTTTATGACCTCATAGGGGAAATCCACATCAAGTTGAAACCTGCTCATTATCATCAGGTGATCCCATAGTTTTCTGCGATAATCCTCTTCCTCCTTGATTTTAGGAAAGAGTTTCGCCATGCTGTTAACTATGGAATTGGCGCAACGTGTGCGCTCTTCTCTATCCTCAATCGTCAGACAATGATCCACCATCTGCTGTATGTTGCGTCCATACTCGGGGATGGCGAGCGGTTTTTGCTTGGTGTTGTAAGTTAGCATAGATTTAGTAACTGAATCCACCTGAGCAAGGATGGACGTTATTGTCCATCCTTCTCATAGTGAATCTTATAGAATAAGCATTTTTAATATATCTTACATGTTCATGCCACCATCTACCTGGATCACCTGACCGGATACATAGCTCGACATATCAGACGCAAGGAAGGTAGCGACATTAGCAATATCTTCTACCTGGCCGGCACGACGAAGGGGTATCTTGAGTGCCCACTCTTTGCGCACTTCATCAGGAAGAGCTGCGGTCATAGCTGTCTCGATAAATCCGGGAGCGATTGCATTTGCACGTATGCCGCGCGATCCAACTTCCTGTGCAATACTCTTGGCAAGAGCGATCAGACCTGCCTTAGAGGCTGCATAGTTGGCCTGGCCGGCATTGCCATGCACACCTACCACAGAGGCCATATTGATGATAGAACCTTCGCGCTGACGCATCATGATGGGGAGAACCGCATGGATGAAGTTAAAGGCACTCTTGAGGTTGACAGCGATTACTGCATCCCACTGAGCCTCCGACATGCGCATCATCAGTCCATCCTTTGTGATTCCGGCGTTGTTGACCAACACATCAATATGCCCGAAATCTTCCTTGATTTTGCCCACCACCTCTTCAGTCTGTGCGAAATCTGCGGCATTTGAAGCATAGCCTTTGGCTTTTACACCGAGGGCTTCAAGTTCTTTTTCGGTTGCTTCCATATTCTCGTCGCGGTTAAGATCGGTGAATGCTATATCAGCACCTTCCTGAGCAAATTTCATTGCGATACTTTTACCGATACCGCGGGCAGCTCCGGTGATAAGAGCAACTTTTCCTTCAAGTAATTTCATGTTCGTGTGTGATGATTAGTTATTTATAGTTTCTTGTTTCTTTAAGATGCTTTTCATTATGAAGTCTGTGACAGTGACTCGAAGTGTAGCGGGTGTCAGTGAAAACTGGCTAAAGTTATCCTTTAGATGACAAAAGTCAATTCCTTGAAATACCATCTGATAGACACCTGGCAGAAGCTCTGCCTGCTGAGGGTCAAAAACGCCTTTATTTATCCCCTCGGAAAGCATCATCTTCACCAGGTCCTGCTCTTTGGATACTGCAAGACTTCTGATCTTTTCAAGTCGTTTGTAGTCAAGGGTAAGGTAGGAGAGGAGCTGACTCGTGGTTGACTCCCTGATGGTCTCCTCCACAATGTCAAACCGGGCTTCAATGAATTTCCGGAATTTTTCTTCCGGTGCCATTTCAGAGGCTACGATCTCTCGGAGTCTCATGACGATTGCATCGCTTTCACGTTCTATCACTGCCTCGTAGATCTCCTTCTTATTTTTGAAATAAGTGTAGATAGTGCGTCGCCCCTTGTCGGAGGCGGTTGCTATATCATTCATTGTAGTGCGCTCAACGCCATTACTTGCAAACAGCTGATGCGCTACATCAAGGAGTCTTTCTCTGGTTTTTGAGACCATTTCTAATGATAGTTTTAGTGCCGCTGCCCCCTTGTTGGAGCAGCGGCCTATTCTCTTTTCTCCGCAAAGTTAATGAATTATTGTTAAAATTGCTATTTTGTTGTCCTATAATATATGTTAATGCTCTGACGCGGGACTATCATCCGGGGTTTCTTTCAGACTTCCTGAGGGACTAACCGGTGTGCTAATCTCTGTTCCCTTCAAGCTGCCTTTGACAGGTGTGCCATCCGATCCGGCAAAAAGTTTCGACAGATATTTCTCTCTGAAGTTCTCAAGCAGTTCCCAGAATCCGGGCACAAAGAGCGTGCCGGCTATTGCATTGATTGCCATACCAAAGACTACCGCCGTGCCGAGAGCTATACGGGAATTGGCTCCTGCCCCTGTGGCAAAGAGCATTGGCATCACACCAAACACAAAAGCCAAGGCCGTCATCATAATCGGTCGGAATCTCACTACTCCGGCATCGGCGGCTGCCTGACGGACATTCTGCCCGGCTGCATGGTAGTCTCGAGCATACTCTACTATAAGGATTGCATTTTTAGCCGAGAGACCCAGAAGGAGTATTATTCCGATCTGAGTGTAGATGGAAACAGATTCCGACAGTAGGAAGCAGCCTATCACAGTGCCGAATATCGCCGTTGGCATCGACAGTATCACGGCAATAGGATCAGTCCAGCTTTCATACTGCGCTGCAAGCACAAGCAGTGTGATTATCACTGCAAAGAGGAGAGTGAATGTGATGGTGGTTCCTGACTGGGTCTGCTGATATGCTTCGCCGGTCCAGGCATAGGAGAATCGATCGCCCACACTCTCTTTCAATATCTCCTCCATGGCTTGAATAGCCTCTGAACTGGAGACATTGTGTGCGGCAGTGCCTGTGATAGAGGCAGAGTTATACATATTGTATCGGCTTACGGTCGATTGCCCCATTGTAGGCTCGATAGTCACAAAGGAGGAGAAAGGCACCATTTCGCCGGCTTCGTTTCTCACTGTCAAGCCGGGTATCTTGTCGATATTGCTTCGCGACTGACTGTCGGCACTGATATTTACCTGATACGTGCGTCCGAATTTCACGAAGTCGTTGACATAACTTCCGCCCATAAACTGTGCAAGCGTGCCATAGACATCCTCTATCTGCAAACCGAGCAGTTTGGCCTTGTCGCGATCCACTTTTATGGCGTATTGTGGCACTCCCGCCTGATACTGGGTAGTGAGCTGAGCCAACCGGCTATCCTTGGCAGCACGTTCCTGCATATCCTTGAGTGCTTCGGCTATAGCCTCAGACCCGAGGTTATTTATATCGAGTATCTGCATCTCCATGCCTGATGTCATGCCCAGGCCGGGGATGGCCGGAGGATTGATGGAGAATACTATTGGCTCCTGATAAGAGGCGGCGATCTCGTTTACCTTGGCGATGACTCCATCGACGCTCCCTGATTTACCGGGACGATCTTTCCATGGTTTGAGCACCACAAATAGAGACCCCATGTTGCTTCCCGAGCCACCGCCCATCATCGATTGCCCGGAGATTGATATCACATCTTTCACTTCCGGTAGTTCCTTGATCTGCGCTGCAAGTGAGCTCACGACTTTGTCAGTGCGCTCAAGTGAGGCTCCAGTAGGCAGCTGCACCGAAGTCATGAAATATCCTTGGTCCTCTTGAGGAATGTAGCTGTCAGGGAGTTTGATGAATCCCCAAAAAGCAATAATGCAGATTACGAAATAGCAACCGATTGCCGCAATCGGGTGACGGAGAGCATGGCCGATAATATCGGTATATTTCTTCACTGTAGCACCCCAGCCCTTATTGAACCATCTGTAGAGGAAGAACCGAGGTTCGGTATTTTCCTTCTTTCTCAGAAAGAGAGCACACATCGCCGGGGTGAATGTGAGAGCATTGAAGCCTGAGAAGGCTACCGAGGTGGCTATTGTAAGTGCAAATTGTTTGTAGAGTTCGCCGGTGATACCGCTGATAAAGGCCGTAGGAATAAACACTGACAGCAGAACGAGCACTTCACCTATCACCGGCCCCTGCAACTCGTCCATAGCTTTCTCTGCACTTTGCCGGGGGGATAGTTTCCCCTCCTGAACAAGTCGCGCACAGTCCTCCACCACCACTATCGCATCATCGACCACTATCGCTATCGCGAGCACAAGGCCGAAAAGGGTGAGGGTGTTGAGCGAGAAGCCAAGAAGCTTCATCACTGCAAAAGTGGCGATAAGCGACACCGGTATTGCTATCATCGGGATAACTACCGCTCTCCAGCTCTGCAGGAAGATGAGGATCACCACCATAACAATGAGGGTTGTCTCGACAAATGTCACCAGAACTTCATCGATTGATGCAGTGACAAAGTCAGTGGTATTCATTATTATTTCATAGTGCACACCTTCAGGAAAATACTCTGAGAGTTCGTTCATCTTCTTCTCCACACGGTCGGCGACAGCAAGTGCATTCGCTCCGGGCAACTGCTGCACACCTATAAGACCGGCCTGTTTCCCTGACACGTGCGATACACTTGAGTAGCTCTGGCTCCCAAGTTCTACTTTCGCTATATCTTTCAAGCGGAGTATAGAGCCATCTTCTCCAACCTTTATGGCAATATTTTCAAATTCCTGAGCTGTCGCCAACTGTCCTTGCGACGTGAGGGTAAATTCGAAATCAACACCACTGTTCACCGGAGGGGCACCTACGCTACCGGCTGATACCTCGATGTTTTGCGACTGAATCTTGGCGCTCACGTCAGATGGTGTAAGCCCATAGATCTGCATCTTCTCGGGGTCGAGCCAGATACGCATGCTGTATTCCCCGGCACCGAAAGCACCGGCGCCGCCTACGCCATCAATTCGGGCGAGCTCATTGATGATGTTGAGCTGGGCATAATTTGTCAGATACAGCGCATCGTAGGGGTGAGCTTCGTCTCCTTCTATAGATATGAAGAGGATGATGTTAGACGATTCTGACATTACAGATATTCCCTGCTCCTTCACAGCAGTGGGAAGAGTGGCTTCTGCAAGCGACAGACGATTCTGTACCTTTACGGCTGCATCATCGAGGTCCACGCCATTCTCGAATGTGATGGTAAGACTATATGAGCCATCACTGGAGTTGGAACTCATATACATCATCCCTTCCACTCCGTTGATCTGCTCCTCGATGGGAACTCCCACCACCTCTGCCACTGTGGCGGCATCAGCTCCCGGATAAGTGGCCTGAACCATCACGGTGGGGGGTGTGATGTCGGGATACTGTGAGACTGGCAGACTCTTGACTGTCATAAGCCCCACTATTATCATCAATATCGCCAGAACTGTGGCAAATATCGGACGGTCTATAAAGAATTTCGAAAACATAATGTGTGGTCTCTTCTTAGTTGGTGGTGTGTCTGTTTCTACCTTATTCGGCTTACTATTTTACCACATTGGGTTTCACTTCCATGCCGTTTCTCACTTTCAGCAACGCTTTGGTCACATACCGGTCCGTGGGTTTAAGCCCCGAGAACACTACTCGCATTGAATCGTTGTAGACCGGGCCGACCTCGATTGGTGTGTAGACCACATGGTTTGAATCATTGACCACATACAGATATTTTCCGGCCTGGTCAGTGGATATCGAAGTGTCTTTTACCAATATGGCCTCTTTCATAGCTTTATAGGGCAGATCTATTTTCACGAACATACCCGGTTTGAGCTCGCCATAAGGATTGGGGATGCTACATTTAAGCAGCAGTGTACCTGTCGAACTGTTAAGTGCTGGCGCAACATAGTTGAGGTCGCCATAATATTTATGGGGCAGCGAGTCAGTAAACGATAGGGGAATATGCGAGAGATTGAGCGATGCTACTCCACCATTCTCATTTATAAGGTCGATCATTTTCTCATCATCTATCGAAAATTCACCTGTCATCACATCGGTCTTATAGATAGTTGTGAGTTTCACCGGCGCTCCCTCGCCGCTGACATAGTTACCTACGTCAAACGAAGTGGCATCCGTAACTCCGGAGATGGGAGCTACAACGGTGCAATAGGCGAGATTGGTGCGTGCTGTCTCCAGGGCTGCCCTCGCACTCCTTATGTTGGCTTCAGCCTGCCTGAAATCACTCTCAGCCTGGCTCACTTCCATCTTCGATACAGCATCGCTCTCAAGCGCTTTCTTGACAGCTTCATAGTGGTTCTTCGCATATTCATACGAACTGTTAGCCGAAGCAAGGGCTGCCGAAGCCTGCTGCACGGCATCGCGGTATTTACTATCTTCTATAGTATAGAGCAGTTGCCCCTTTGTCACTACAGTGCCGTCCTGAAAGTTATGTGATTTCAGAAGCCCGTTGACTCTCCCTACAACCTCTACTTTGGCTGATGCATAAAGCTGACCCGGATAAGTCATGCTCAGCATCACGGAGTCTACTGTCGGGAGTGCCACATCTATCGTCTCAGGAGCCTCTGTCTCTGCAACCTTACTTTTGCTGCACGAGATGGCCGATATACTTAATGCCACTGAAATAGCTAAATAAGCAGTCTTCATATCTTTGAGTGTTTTTATGTTATATTCTTACCGATAATTGATTTTTCAAAGTGCTGTGGGTGAACCTCCGAGAGCTTTGTAGAGGTTTATCAGTGCGTTCAGGGCATCACCCCTTGCTGTGATTAGCGAGTTGGAGTAGGTGAGGGTGTTGATCTGAGCGTCAACAACATTGGTGAATGGTGTCAGACCCTGCTTATAGAGGTCTACCGAGAGATCAAACGATTCCGAACTCTGTTTCAGCACCTCTTTGTAGCTGTCGATGGTTTTGAGTGATGAACTGTAGCGGGTCATCGCGTTGTCGACCTCTTCAACTGCTGTCAGTACGGTCTGGTTATAGTTATCTATTCCTATCTCCATCTGCTCTCGCGCACTGCTGACAGCATATTTTCTTGACAATCCGTCAAATATTGTCCACGACAGAGTTGGAGCTATACTATACTGTAAGGAGTTTTCTTTGAAGAGATCACCGGCATTGCGGGCAGCCACACCAATCGATCCTGTCAGGTTAAGTGTGGGGAGGAATTCCTTCTTTGACACTCCCAGTTCAGCAGCGTAAGCGGCAAGCTGATATTCGGCCTGGAGGATGTCGGGGCGACGGCGCAGCAGATTGGCCGGCACTCCTGAGGGCACTATTTGATGATAGTCAGGTTGCACTTTGTATTGAAGTAGAGCCGGCCTTATTTCATCAGGGTAGCAACCTAAAAGCACTGCTATGGAATTGATGGCCTGTGTGATGGAGGTCTGAAGCTGTGGCAATGTTGCCTCGGTGGAGTAGTAGACTGTCTCCGCTTGTGTAACGTCGAGCTTCGATACCAACCCTGCCTCAAACCGTGCCTTGGCGATCTTGACAACCTGAGCCTGCGATACCATATAGTCCTGGGTCACTTTCAATTCTTCCTGAAAGGTTCGCAGGTTTATATAGTTGCTTGCTATGGAAGCCGCCAGGCTTACCATCACGCCTGTATATTCTGCTTTACTGACATTCTTGAGCGCTTTTTGATCCTTTACTCTCGAAGTGATTTTTCCAAAGAGGTCTATCTCCCAGTTCATGTCTATACCGGCCGAGAGATAGTCTGTGGTTGTGGAGCTTACATTTCTTCCAGCTATAGCCCCGGCATTGCGTGAACGTGTGTAACCGGCGCTCGCCGAGAGAGTGGGGTAGTACTGAGAGTCTGCTTGCCTGACATTGTTTTCTGCAATCTTTATCCTTCGGATGGCCATCTCTACATTGTAGTTATTGGCTATGCCGGTTGTGATAAGTGAATCAAGTAGGGGATCGTTAAAAGATTTCCACCAATCGTCGTCGTCAGGCATTGTCTGCACTATCTCCGGAGTGTAGTTCCACCGTTCCGGCAGGTTACCCCGAAGTGAGGCGGCCTCTGTTTTTTCTTCACCTGCCACTCTCCATGGTGCCAATACTGCACACAATATTATTGCTGCTTTTGTGATGTTTGCTCTCATAAATTTTAAAATAGTTGCTATTATAACGATTCTATGAGAGTTTCGGTTTTCAATTTTAGAGATCAATTTCTCTCTATTTAATCTATTTTAAGAATTATGGGCAAAGATATTGCACATGCTCGGGTGTACTTTTGCAATGTAAATAATAAACCCCTCTCTTTGTGCTCGAGCTCTTTTCTCCTGCACTCGGGAATAATTTTTCAACGATATGACTGCAACAGCTAAAGCGATCAATCTTAGTGACCGGATTTATATTACTGCCACACAAGGCAGATCTACTTTGGTTTCAGGTGAGGTGAGCGGTGTAAGCTCTGTCAGCGAGATTGTCAGTTATCTGAAAAACACTGTTGAGAAAATCAACGGAATCGTAGTCCTGACTCTTAGAAATTGCACTCAAGGATGGTCGCAAAACCATACACTCGTTCTGCGTAGAGCATAATTTCACTTATCCTTTCTGACAGTATTTTATCTGCTGTGTCTTAACTTTTAGACTATTTCGAACCTAACATTTCAAAATTCTCTACGTAGATTTCTGTGATGCTCCGTTTTATCGCTGTGCGGTCCTCCCAAGTGCGATAGCGGAGCTTACCTTCTATATATAGTCTGCTACCTGTCCGGATATATTTTTCGGCAAATTCTGCCGCCTTATCCCACATTACTATATTATGCCACTCTGTGCGCTCCGGAATTTTACTCCCGTCAGGTAACTGGCGCTCCCTTTCGTTGGTGGCCAGGCGGAAAGTGGCTATCGGACGGGTCTCTACATATCTTATCTCGGGATTGGTCCCTGCGTTGCCTATCAAAATCACTTTGTTTACACTCATCTCTTTCTCGGGGTTTATGGAATGTCTCGATTGCAAATTTAATAATTTTTGGCCTATTTTGGAACTAAATACCATCGCCATGTGTTTAATTTGAAAAAGAAACATTTTAACTATTATGTTATGAAGAGAATAATTTGTGCCTTGGCTATCCTTGCTGCCGCTTTGAGCTTGGATTCGTGCGAGACGAAGGCTCATTTAGCCAACGAAATCGAGGGAACTTGGGCAGGAACCCCACAGAGCATTACCGACAATTCTGCTCTGACTGCTACCCTCCTTGAGACTTTCCAATTTGTCAAAATTCCCGCCGAGGATGGGGGAGAGTCCACAGGAGGAACTGTAAATATCGTAGGGATGCTTTCATCCTCTATCCAACTCGTGGGCGACAATGATTTTGAGCAGCCTCTCACCTTTACTTCAAGTGCCCGCTCCTCAATTGTTGGATCCTGGCAAGCTATCGACGATGAGGAAATTGTAGTCACTCTCAATCCGAATACGCTGACGGTGGTTGTCGATCCTGATGCGGTCGTTCCCGGGAGCGCCTTATTGAGCGAGAGTTCGCAGGCAAAGATTGAGCAAATGAAGCCGGATATTATAAATATGATCGCTTCCGGACTGAAGCAGAGCCTTTCAAATCGCTACTCTTCAGTGAAACTTCTCGATGATGTTGAGATCGATGGACCTGTTCTGAAGTTTGAAATTGGCAAAGCCAATTATGTCTTTAACCGTCAGGGTGGCTCAAAGTAAAAATAATTTTTTACCTTTGCTGTAAATAATTCATTTCCCTCACCTCTACGAAAGATGAACAGAAAAGGTAAATTATATTTCCGCTATGGCACCATGGGCTCGGCCAAAACGGCTCTCCTGCTCACAACGGCCTATAACTTCGAGGAGCGATCCATGAAATATGTCTGTCTGAAACCCGTAATAGACACTCGCGAAAAGACTAATGTCATTAAATCGCGAATTGGCATTGAGCGTGAATGTAAATGGATCTACCACGATACGGATCTCTACGAGCTTGCTCAGCAACTTTTTGAAGAGTCGCTTGCTGTCATTGACTGGTTTCTCGTCGACGAGGCTCAATTCCTAACCCGTGAGCAGGTCGACCAACTCTCCAGAGTCGTCGACGATTTCGGTAGTAATGTGATTTGCTATGGACTTCGCACTGATTTCAAGAGTAATCTCTTCGAAGGGTCGCAACGCCTCTTCGAGATTGCCGATACTATCGATGAAATTAAATCTACCTGCACCTGTGGTCGGAAGACCATCATCAACGCTCGTATCGACCGCAATGGCGATTTCGTTGAAGAGGGCGAGCAAGTGGAAATTGGTGGCGATGAGCGCTACATCGCCGTATGCCGAAAATGTTGGCGCAATAAGAAAATCGAACAGTCCTACCGCTCTATTCTCCCTTTCCGCGAATTAGCTAAGGACTAAAATATAATCACGTTATGAAACTCAAGTTTTTATCTTTCGTTGTAGCTTTAGTTGCCGGATTCTCTTTTTCGGCCAATGCTGCCAATCCGGTCTCGCTTCTTGATGAGACCCTTACCTACGATGTAATCTATAAATGGGGATTCATTAACAAGGTCGCAGGCTATGCTACCATGTCGCTCCGCAATGATGGCGATCTCTACAAGGCTTCTGTCTTTGCTGAGAACGCTCCCTGGGCCGACAAAATATATATGCTCCGCGATACTCTCTACACTACAATGACCAAAAATGGGTATTTTCCCGTTTCCTACACCTATATCGCTAACGAGAACGGTAAGTATAAGAAAGATGTCCTCTCTTTCAACCGCAATGGCAATACTTTCACTGCCAACGCTGTCCGCTATGTGCGCAATGCCCCGGGAGAACCTCTGACGAGCTCTACCATTCAACTCGAGGCTCAGGGTATGACCGTGGATATGCTCAGCTCTTTCTTCTATCTGCGCACTCTCGATTTCCCGAATATGAAAAATGGTGAGACTGTCACTGTCAACATTTTCTCCGGTTCTAAGAAAGAAAAACTTACCATCACTTATCTCGGCACTCAGAATGTGATTCTCAACAACACTTCCTACCCGGCTTACTATATCAACTTCACATTTACACGTAAGGGTGTCGTAAGTTCAGCGCCTATTTCAGGTTGGATTTCTACTTCAGGCCAGAGAATACCCTTGAAGATTGAGGGTCAGCTTCCGGTTGGTAAGGTAAAGGCTCTCTACACCGGACCTAATCCCTGATTTTCTCATCTCTTTTAGATCTTTTCTATCATCTAAAGATTTATGAATAAACTTTTTGGCTTAATGGCTATCTCTTCTTTACTCCTCTCTCCGACTACCGTCGGAGCAGAGGAGCTTAATTTTCGTGTCGTAGCTACAACAGATGTCCACGGCGCTTTTTTTCCTTACGATTTTATCAATAAATCACCCGCTGCAGGCTCACTCTCAAGGGTCTCCTCGAGAGTTCGGGAACTTCGCGATTCTCTCGGCAGCGACAAAGTGATTCTCCTCGACAATGGCGATATTCTCCAGGGTCAACCTTCGGCTTATTACTATAATTTTATCGATACTGCCTCTCCTCATCCTGTCACACGTATGCTGAAATTTATCGGCTACGATGCGCAGACTATTGGCAACCACGATGTCGAGACAGGCCATGATGTTTACGACCGCTATGCCGCCGATCTCGCTCCCATTGACCTTTTAGCTGCCAATGCAGCCGACAACACTTCGGGTCTGCCATATTTCAAACCCTACACGATCCTCAACCGCGACGGTGTGAAGATTGCAGTGCTCGGTCTTATCACTCCCGCAATTCCTGCATGGCTCCCTGAGAAGCTGCGCGAGGGGATTATCTTTGATGATATGGTAGAGTCTGCATCAAAATGGGTGGAGATTTTACGCGAAACCGAGAATCCTGACATCCTCATCGGGCTCTTTCATTCGGGTGTCGATTCCTCGGTGATGACAGGAAAATGGCGCGAAAACGCTTCACTATTGGTAGCCGACAGTGTCCCGGGATTCGATTTGATTATTGCCGGGCATGACCACAAAAGTTTTAATTCCTCTGAAATCACCCCTGTCAATCCCCGGAACGGGGCTCTCGTGCTCAATCCTGCCAACAATGCAATTAACACCGCTGAGGCCGAAATAAAATTAACTGTCAAGGATGGTAGAGTAATCTCTAAATCGATAGCCGGCGAGATTGTCCGGGTTGCTGATCTTGAGCCGGACACCGCTTTCATCGATGAGTTCAAGGCTGAATTTGATGCTGTCAATGCGTTCGTTGACCGCAAACTCGGGGTTGCTAAAGGAGACTTCTCGGCTCGCGATGCCTACTTCGGCCCCTCGGCATTCATGCAATTACTCCACGATCTCCAGTTGAAAATCTCAGGTGCGGAAATTTCGTTTGCCGCTCCTCTCTCTTTCGATGCCATGATCTCTGGCGGTGACCTCTCAGTCAGTGATATGTTTAAGCTCTATAAGTATGAAAACATGCTCTACACCATGCAACTGACAGGGCGCGAGATAAAAGACTATCTTGAATACAGCTATTCAAAGTGGGTCAACACCATGGAGTCTCCTGAAGACCATCTGATACTCTTTGCCGACGATGCAGCCTCTGCAGCTAAGGGTGACTACAGTAAACTTCGTTTCCCTGCCTACAATTTTGATTCTGCGGCCGGTATCTCCTATACCGTTGATGTCACAAAGAAACCGGGCGAAAGGGTTACAATAATCTCTATGGCTGATGGCACTGAGTTTTCCCCGGAGCGCTCTTACACTGTGGCAGTCAATTCCTATCGTGGTAATGGTGGAGGCGACCTTCTCACTCTCGGTGCCGGGATTCCTCATGATGAAATCTCCGGAAGAGTCATCGCTTCTACCGACCGTGATCTTCGTTTCTATCTCATAAAAGAGATTGAAAATATGAAAGAGATTACACCCAAGGTTTCTGATAATTGGAAATTTATCCCATCTGACTTAGTAGCGCCGGCCGCCAGCCGCGACCGCGAACTTCTCTTCCCTCAATAAGATTCTGTAATAATATCTATTGGAGTTATTTGCCGTCAATTATACGGTAAGCTTCAGCTCTGCCGGCATTTATGCGGTCAGGGAAATGTGTATCACTGTTGACTGCCAGAGGTACTCCCAAATTTTTCAATCTTACTATTGACTGCTGTGAGGGGAAAAGTCTGGGTTCGTATCCTCGATTCTCTTCTGCTGAAGCATTGACCGGAGGAAGCCATGCTTTTGTATTGACTTCGGCAATTATTCCGCTTTCTTTTATGGCTTCAATCACACGCGAGATATGCGCTTGATACCATGGCTTGTTCTCGATGTCGGGTTCGAAGGCTGAGGCATTGAAACCTATCTTGTCAAAATGCCCTATGATATCAAATCCTCCGGCCTCAATCATATCGAGTGTCCTGGCATAGAATGTGTCTACCACATACCTGATATCGTCATTGAAAAATTTGTGCATCTTCTCGATAAACGACGCAGGTCTTCCATCCACGTCTATCAACTGACACCCGTCAATCGAAGGTATGAAATGAATAGAACTCAACCGGTAATCCAGAGGCAAATCCTGAAAAAACTGATTTGATGCGCCCCAGTCTTTCCCGAGATAATCGATCTCCATCGACATATAGAGATTGATCTGCCCGTCGTATTGCTTTTTCAGTCTCTGAAATTCTGCGATGTAGGCCTCTATGCTCTCTTTCTTCATGTTGCACGACGATTCCACCGGGATATGTGAATGAGGTGTGAAGCCGTAATGCTCATAACCCTCCTTCACAGCAGATGCAACGAAGCACGCCATATCGGCGCGCCCGTCGCAAAACTGTGTATGTGAGTGGAAATTATAAGCTCTTGTGGAGTTGATAATCTCCTTTAGGTGTTGTCTATCCAATTGTTATCTTATTTTGATGAGGGTGGATTGGCAATATTCTGACGCATCGTGGTGTCTGACTCTATGTTTTTCATTTTGTAGTAGTCCATGATGCCGAGATTGCCGCTGAGGAAGGCCTGTGCCATAGCTTTCGGGAGTTCCGCTTCAGCCTCGATAACCTTAGCACGAGCTTCCTGAGCCTTAGCTTTCATCTCCTGTTCGAGGGCAATTGCCATAGCCCTGCGCTCTTCGGCTTTAGCCTGAGCGATATTCTTGTCGGCCTGGGCTTGATCTATCTGAAGAGCTGCACCTATATTTTTACCTATGTCGATATCTGCAATATCAATCGAGAGGATTTCAAAAGCGGTACCTGAGTCAAGACCTTTTCTCAGCACGAGTTTTGAAATGTTGTCAGGATTTTCAAGCACTTGCTTGTGGCTCTCGGATGAACCAATCGATGATACGATACCTTCGCCTACGCGAGCGAGCACGGTGTCTTCTCCGGCGCCACCCACCAGCTGGCGGATATTTGCGCGCACTGTCACTCGGGCAATTGCTATGAGCTGAATACCATCTTTTGCCACTGCTGTCACATGAGGTGTCTCAATTACCTTGGGATTGACTGACATCTGCACGGCCTGAAAAACATCTCTACCTGCGAGGTCAATTGCGGTCGCCATCTTGAATCCGAGATCGATATTGGCTTTCGATGCTGATACAAGGGCATGTACAACTTTCTCAACGTTACCCCCGGCAAGATAGTGGGCCTCAAGATCATCGCGAGTCACATCGCTCAGGCCTGCCTTGTGTGCCTCAATTAAGGCTCTGACGATAACCGAGGCAGGTACCTTCCTGATTCGCATTAGAAAGAGTTGCATGAGTGAGATTCTCACTCCGCTCACCTGTGCCGATACCCAGAGGAAAAATGGCACATAGTAGAAGAAAATACAGATCACGACTATCGCCGCAATGAGTAGTAGGATCAAGGTCACTTCCATGATATTGGTTGTTTATTAAAGATTAGATTCAAGTGAGATTATATGGTTTTTTCGCTGCTGAAGCTCCTTCTTCTTTGATTCGAGAGTCTGTTCAGCGTTCAATATCCGGCGATCAAGTCCCCGGTCTCCTTCAGCATATCTTCTACGCATTTGTTCAAGTGAGTCAGAGAGCATATTGTAATTGGCTTTCTCCTTGAGATATTCAGCCATTGCCGAGGCTGCCATGCGGTTTTTGAAATCGCTGAGAGAGTGGATAACCCTCCCTGTAGGGAGAGATAATTCAAACAGGGGTTGTGCGTTGCCCTTTTGCCTTTCACCTCCGGTTGCATATCTTTTCTTTATATCATCAATATCCACCGAAACATCCTGTGTGGCTGCTATTGATGATATTCTCGCGTAGGACGACAAATCAGGCGTGTCAACCGGGTAGTTGATTCTGAGATCCTGAGGAATGAAGGTGTAGATAGTGACAGAGTCATCAATCATATTGCGATCTGTAGCCCACCAACCCAGGCCTCTCTGCTCATCGATGGTATACAGATAGTCGTTGGAGGGGGAGTTGTAGGGCATACCTATGTTGGAGGGTTGAAGAAATCCCTCACCATCTCTGCGTGAGATGAAGATATCCAGACCTCCGAGAGAATTTTCGCCATCGGCTGCAAAGTAAAGAGTCACCCCGTCTGATGCAAGGAAGGGATATGACACTACTCCTCCCTGATTATTTCCAAAGATGGTGGCGTAGTCAAAAAGTGCCACCGGTTTGTCAAACTTGCCGTTGCTGAGCCTCGAACTTTCATAGAGAGTGCTGTTGCCGGTGTTGTCATAGCCGTTCCATATTATCTCGTCGCCGGATTCACTCACATACCCGGGTGACCCTATGGTTGTGACGTTCTGCTCATTGAGGGTAGTGGACCCAACCAATTGCTCTATCTCTTCATCGCCTATGAAACTTCCGGCGCTCTTGGCTAACTTATAAATCTTATAGAATTCTGAGAGGGGGACATTGATGCTGTCAACGATCTGGATCTTCTCTACTCTGTCGAGCATTGACCGTCCCAGTTCAATTTTTTTCCTAAGATCCAATGCGCGGTCACCCGATTCTTCAACCTCACTAAAGGAAGATTCTTTGTCGCGTCGTTCCTCAGCTTTACTCCTCTTAGTCAGATATTTATCGAGATACTTATCTGCTTCATCAAACTCATAGAGATTGAAGTAGATTTCAGCGATATTGAGATTTCCGGTATTCCCTGCTTTGAGAAGAAAAGGGATAGCCTCCTGTAGTTGTCCGGAATTTTTGAGCATCTCACCGGCTTCAAGATTCAGGGCCTGATTGCGTGGCGCACCTTTGGCAGCTGCAACTGCATTTTCAATCTCGTGGGTAGATTGAGCAGATAGTGTCAGAAAGTTGCCAAAGGCAATGATTGCCAATAATATTTTGAAAAGTAGTGACTGCATCTTGATTGATTTTCCGGTCTGATGATTTTTTTCTTCCTCAAGGATAAGGTGACTCAAACTCTTTGAAAAGACAGATTTAACACCGTCGAAGGGGCGTGTTGCTCTATCCGTTGAGTTGCAATTTAGCAGGTCTTATCTTAAGCTTCTTTTGAGAGAGCCTCATGCATTGCTTGGGCTGCCTTGCGGCCGTCGCCCATCGCAAGGATCACGGTAGCTCCGCCTCTCACTATATCGCCTCCGGCATAAATATCGCTTATCGATGACCTTAGGGTTTCGTCATTGACCACTATTGTACCGCGACGCGACACTTCCAGCGCCGGGATCGCATGAGGGATAAGCGGGTTAGGGGAGACGCCGACGCTCACAATCACAAGATCGACAGGTATCTCCTCCACAGCGCCCTCGATAGGCACCGGAGAGCGTCGTCCGGATTCATCAGGTTCTCCGAGAGTCATCTTCTGTACCTTCATTGCCCTTACCCGTCCCTTCTCATCACCGAGATACTCTATTGGATTGCTGAGGGTCATAAACTCTACACCTTCCTCCATGGCATGATGCAGTTCTTCAAGACGGGCCGGCATCTCATCCATACCTCGACGATAGACGATGATTGCGCGGGCGGCTCCCTGACGGCGAGCGGTCCTCACAGAGTCCATTGCGGTATTGCCGCCACCTATCACTGCTACACAATTGCCATTCAACACCGGGGTATCTTCGCCGGGACGACCGGCACCCATCAGGTTGATACGTGTCAGATATTCATTTGCCGACATCACTCCTATAAGATTCTCGCCGGGAATGCCCATAAAGCGGGGAAGACCTGCTCCGGAGGCCACGAAGATACCCTTGAATCCGAGTTCATGCAGGCGATCATAGGAAATCGTCTTACCGATCACACAGTCTTTCACAAATTTCACCCCCTGTGCTCTCAAAGAGTCAATTTCAGCCTCTACCACACTGTTTGGAAGACGGAACTCGGGGATACCGTATTTAAGCACACCGCCAATTTCGTGTAGAGCCTCGTAGACTGTCACATCATATCCCCGTTTTATCATATCTCCGGCAAATGAGAGGCCGGAAGGACCGGAGCCAACGACCACGATCTTGATTCCGTTGCTCTTGGGAGTATGCACTTCAGGTACCGTATGATTTGCACGATAATTCTCCCGCTCAAAGTCGGCTGCAAAACGCTCGAGGTTGCCAATGGCCACAGGTTCCTTTTTCATCTTGTGGTAGATGCAACGAGATTCGCACTGCTTCTCCTGCGGGCAGACTCTGCCACAGACAGCAGGCAGAGCACTCGTCATCTTAAGCACTGAAGCAGCTTCGAGTATTTCTCCACGCTCGATATTCTTGATAAATGCGGGAATATGAATCGACACAGGGCATCCTTGGATACATTGAGGGTCGGGGCAGTCGAGACATCTTGTCGCCTCTACCAATGCCTGCTCGAGTGAGTAACCCTGATTAACTTCACGATTGCATGTCACTCTGAAATCTGCATCAAGCTGAGGCATTTTGGTGCGCGGAATCGAAGTGCGCTCCTTTACAGTCAATTTCTTGCGGAGTTCTTCGCGCCATTGAGCATCGCGGGATATATCTGGTGTCATAGTTAGTATTTACTTAATCGTCTGATTTATTTCTGATTGATTGAAGCGCCTAAAGTCTGTCAATTATAGGCTTTAAGTCGGAGGATCATTTCGTCGAAATCCACTTTGTGAGCATCAAATTCCGGGCCGTCGATACATACGAACTTGGTTTTCCCATCGACTGTCACACGACAGGCACCACACATACCCGTGCCATCTACCATAATCGTATTGAGTGATACCATCGTGGGGACCTCATATTTCCTGGTGGTGAGTTCTACAAACTTCATCATTATAGCAGGACCGATCGCCACTACAAGATCTACCTTTTCACGGTTGATCACCTCCTCGACACCGGCAGTGACAAGACCCTTCTGTCCTTTAGAGCCATCGTCGGTCATTATGATAATCTCGTCGCTATACTCAGCTACCTGCTGCTCAAGAATAATGAGGTCAGCTGTGCGAGCCGCAAGTATGGATATCACCTTATTGCCGGCTTCCTTCATCGCTTTAATAATAGGTAGTAGGGGGGCAACGCCTACTCCGCCTCCACAACAAACCACGGTGCCGAATTTCTTAATTTCTGTAGCCTGTCCTAAAGGCCCCACCACATCATTGAAGCTCTCGCCCACATTCAGTTCGCAGATCTTCTGAGTGCTCGCACCGACAGCTTGTACAACGAGAGTAATTGTACCCTCCTTAATGTCGGCATCTGCGATAGTGAGCGGTATTCGCTCGCCTCCAAACCCGGTACGCACTATTACAAAGTGGCCGGCGCGACGTGAACGTGCTATCTCAGGAGCTTTTACTACGAGTTTTACTACCTTTTCCGAGAAATGCTCTTTTTCAAGTATTTCAAACATATATTTCTGTTTATGTGACCCGGAGTTGCACTCCGGAGAGGTTTCTTTAATAAATAAAATTATTCACCATAAAAAACTTCACGCTTCTGCATGATGGTCTGATCCATCGACCCGAGTTTTTCACGGCGTTCTATCCAGTTTCCATAACTATCAAACTTAAGATAGGTGTAAGTCATGCTCTCGGTGTAGTCAGGATTCTCCTCCTCGACACGTTGCAGGCGTCCATCCTTGTCATAGAAATATTTGCGTTTCAGAGGATCGTCAGGAGTGAGGGATTCTACTGCTGTCACTCTCCCTTCGCTATCATATTTCACGACAAGCGTTATGGCATTGATGACACTCTCGTCATCTTCGGCGGGATACTCGATAGTGAGAGTCTTCAACCGCCCGGATGAATCGCGGGTGGAATCAAATTCTCCGCCATCAATTTCTATAAGGTTGCCGTCAACATCGAAAGTAAACTCAGTCTGCCATTCAAGACCTGCATCATTGAAGGTGACACACACCGAGTCGACCGGCCCCTTAAGCAAAAAGATGTCGAGGTCAGAACTGTGAGCCATTGAATAAACTACAGAAAACAGGAGCGCGAGAAATATTCTCATTTACAAATCTTTTTCCATTTACAAATTCACAGAGCCGGGTCACAAACGAACGGAGCCCAAGCAGAAAGCAAAATTACTACTTCCCAATCATTTCTCAAAATCAGAGCCCAAAAAAACCGGATTAAATTCGTACTTTTGCAGTCGCAATGAGTCTTCAAACTTCTGTAAACGACAATTCGGAGCGGCTCCACGAGTTGAGCGATGCCCCTATAGGTAAATTATTGTGGCGTTATAGCCTCCCGGCAGTCGTCGGGATGGTGGTGATGTCGCTCTACAATATCATCGACCGAATCTTCATCGGTCAGTGGGTTGGTCCGGAGGCTATTGCCGGGTTGGCCATCACTTTTCCGGTGATGAATCTCTCAGCGGCGCTCGGGGTGCTCATCGGAGCCGGTGGAGCAGCGAGAATCTCTATTCTTCTCGGATCGGGCGACAATGCGGGAGCAAAGATGGTTCTCGGTAATGCTCTCGTGCTCCTCTCAATAATCATCTGCTGCTATCTCACCATCTTCCGCATTTATATCGACGACATCCTGCTTGCATTCGGTGCAAGCGAGGTCACTCTCCCTTATGCCCGCGACTTCATGCTCTATATTCTCCCGGGGCTCTTCATGTCCAACTTCACCTTCACCTTCAACAACTTCATGCGAGCCTCAGGCTATCCGGTCAGGGCGATGGTGACAATGTTTATCGGAGCCGGAGTAAACCTGATTCTCGCTCCAATTTTCATCTATTGGTTCAAGATGGGCATCAAGGGGGCTGCGATAGCCACTGATATCTCCATGATGCTCTCAGCAATCTTTGTGATGGCCCACTTCTTCACGTCGAAAAGCATTATCCATTTCACGCGCGATAAATCCATCTACCGCCTGAGATGGAGAGTGGTGCTCCCCATCATAGCTATCGGTTGCGCCCCTTCACTTGTCAACGCCGCTGCATGTTTCATAAATGTGATTATCAATAAGTCGCTTTACTCTTATGGTGGTGATATGGCGGTTGCGGCTGCCGGGATTTTCACCTCCTACACTTCGCTCATGACAATGGTGGTTGTAGGTATCTGTCAGGGGATGCAACCTATAGTGGGCTACAACTTCGGTGCCTCAAAATATAAGCGTCTTCTAAGAGCCTTCTGGTACGCTGTTGTTATATCTACCATTGTAGTAACAGTAGGGCAGGTGATCGGCCTATCCGTGCCCCACCTTATAGGCAGGGCATTTACGACAGACGCCAATCTTATCCATGAGACGACCCGCTGCCTCCGTATCGCTCTGACAGCCTTCACTGTAGTGGGGTTCCAGATTGTATCGACCACTCTCTTTCAATCAATCGGCAAAGCCTCGGCCTCCATATTCCTATCGCTCACCCGGCAGGTGCTCTTTCTAATCCCACTGCTCCTTCTCCTCCCGCCAAAATTTGGCCTTGATGGTGTATGGATGGCATTCCCGGCCTCTGATATCATAGCTACTGTGGTTACGGCGGTAATGATTCTTTATCAATTATCTCTTTTCCGGAACAAGATGAAGAGTAAAAACGTTTAGTGTGTAGGAACTCCATCTCAACACATTATGCAAATCGCCAAATTTCAGATATCAGATAGTAATAAGCAGCGCATCATCAATCTGATGCACATACTGGTGGTAGTCATTTCGTGTGTCATGATAGCCTATCTGACTATCGACACACTCCACAACAAATCTTTTCTGTCAGACGCCAACTACCTCAATCTCCAGTTCTGGGGGTGTCTTGTGTTTCTGCTTGACCTGATAATTGAGATGATATTCTCAAAGAAGAAATTGCATTACTTTATCCGCCACCTCTTCTTTCTTCTGATT
Source organism: uncultured Staphylococcus sp. (assembly GCA_964619395.1). Lineage (GTDB taxonomy): Bacteria > Bacteroidota > Bacteroidia > Bacteroidales > Muribaculaceae > Duncaniella. The sequence goes on from CAZUEY010000003.1 coordinate 61,029, forward strand.
TGCATCCCATATCTGAATATTATCCATCATTTCAATATCGAGCTCAGAGGGGAGATTGTCTATGTGCTTCGCTTCGTGCCGATGATCCGAGCTGCTTATGTATTCACGATTGTTACAGGCGCCACTGCTTCGGCTAAATGGGTCAACAATATGCTGATGACCTATATGATAGTCCTTATAGTGATTGTCTACTTCTGCTCTCTTACATTCTTTGTCAGCGAACACCCGGTCAATGATCTTGTCCACAGCTATTGGGACTCACTTCAGTGGTCGATCATGAGCCTCACTACAGCGGGATGTTCCATTCATGCAGTCACTGCCACCGGGAGAGTCTTAGGGGTGATTCTCTCAGCCTTGGGACTGATCTTTTTCCCGATTTTCACGGTGTTTCTGACCAATAGCTACTCCGATCAACTCCCTGACCAGACACCGACCGCTGACGACAATCAGAGCGAAAGGCCTGAAGGTGCATGAACTGAAGGGTACCTGAGCGATTGATAAAATGAAAAATTCAGATCAAGGCGGGGAAATAATTCGATTTTTGTGTGTAACTTTGCTGTCAGGCATAGCGGATTTCTCACCTCAGAGCAATCTCTAAGCTACCTCACTCAGCAAAAAGATGAATACCACATTTACACCTAATTGGTCCGGCAAATCAAAAATTGCCAAAGAGATTCGCGACTGGGCTGCTATCGTTTTTGGAATTCTCACTTATGCAGCAGGGTTTACACTCTTTATTCTCCCTCATGGTATAGTGATCGGCGGCATGGCCGGATTTGCCTCACTTCTCTACTATGCAACCAACGGTTTTATGCCGATAGCAGTAACAATGTATGGCACCAACATTCTGCTTCTGGCAATTGGCTATCGCTACCTCGGGCGACCCTTTGTGATCCGAACAATATTCGGCGCTACGCTGCTGTCGCTACTGATCGGCTCGGTAGAGAATTATATCCTCACACATCCGGCTATTGTCACCAGCACTCCTATGAGTGTGATCATGGGAGCAGTCCTCATGGGACTTGGCATAGGTATCTACTATAGCCACAACGGCACAACGGGGGGTACTGATATCGTGGCAGCCATAATGTCGCACATCAACGACATAAGCATGGGACGTGTGATGATGATAATTGATGTCACAATAGTGGCGCTGTCATTCTTTCTCCCGTTCGATGGCGACTTTGAGGCGAGGGTTCAGAGCCGCACTCAGACTATCATATTTGGTTGGATGGCGATTATGATCTATTCTTGGGTAGCCGACAGATATATTGCACAAGGGAAACAGACTATTCAATTTATAATCCTTTCAGAGAAATGGGAGCGAATCGCTGACCGTATAACGCACGAGACAGGACGTGGAGCCACCGTCTGGAACGCTACAGGCTATTGGACGGGCGACGACAAAAAGATCATGCTTGTGTGGTGTCGGCAAAACGACACATACCATATATATAAAATAGTGAAAGAGGAGGATGATAACGCATATATCACTAACTGTGAAGTGCGTAGTGTCTACGGCAACGGATTTGATCGCCTTAGAATCAAACGCAGGTTTTGATCCCTCCGGGTAAGCATTAAACAACGCAGCCGGCCTCACATTTTTTCGTGAGGCCGGCTGATTCGTTTATAGAAATCATTCATCAATATTCAGGAGAAAACATCGGGTCCCACGGAGGAAGAAGGATAGGGGTCTGCTTCAGCACTTTTGCAACCTCAGGGGTGATATACTTCTTGTTGACAACAAGACGAAACATATATTCGTCAAACCAACGGTCAGTCATAATGAGGTGACCATCATTGGCGCCGTTCCCCCAGCTATTCTCCACCATCCACTTTTTGGGCGAGCCGTTGTCGTCGAGGTCAACTGCCACAAGAGTCATAGCGTGGGAAGAAGCTGAAGAGTGGGTGCGGATGCGGTCGGCTTTATCCATGCCAAACTTAGTTGAAAGGAGCGACTCATAATCATAGTTGTCAGGGTCGAGTAAACCTCTGTCGCGATTCAGGAACTTGCCTACATCACAAGAGAAGTACATAGCCTTATTATCTTTAATCGACTCAATAGCCATCTTCTTGATATCCTCAATAGGGAGATTGACATAGGTCCAGTTGTAGCCGTCATATCCGTGACGGTCATATTCTATCTCATAAAGCTTATAGTATTCGCGAGTCGGGTCGTTCATCAACATTACGTAGTCACCTTTGAGATCGTTGCCGGCAAACTCCTTATAGAAAGACTGCGGCGTGTATTCTTTGGTGCTCACTGCATTACCATCGCTGTCCCGACGAGTCCATGTAAACTTCGTCGGAGGTTCTCCAAGATTGAGAGCGAGGAGGCGATATACCTCGGAAAGCATCTCTTTCTTTCGTGACTCCAACTCCCGAGAAGAGGCGCCTTGGGCAGCCATCTTGCGCAATTCGAGACCATCTTCGCGTAGACGAAGTTTGAGTAGACGAGACATTGTGGAGGTAGACTTACTGCTTTCGGTTTCACCCATAACCTCGATTGGAACCACACCGTATTTCATGAGATTGTCGGCAATACCGGTGTACTGACCGCCGTCGCTTAAAGGATTGGCGAACAGCCAATCTACTTTACGGTCATCCTGTGGGAGACCGGCTGCGTCGATTACACCCTGCAGAAAGAGATTGGATTTCTCCAACTGATCCCAGAAAAAGTTATAGTTTTGCGACAACTCGAGCATCGGCAGATTATTTTCAGCCATCATCTGAGCGCGGAGTACATTAAGCCCTGTAAAGAGCCAACATCGTCCCGAGGAGCGTTGGTTGGTGATACCCTTGCTTTTCACACGGTGGGAGAAATGGGTATCGAAGTTGTTGAGATTCTCATGATTGAGTGCGAGGGTGTTGATGTCAGTCCCCGCAATAGCATTATGAATGGCTTTCGTGCCGGGCGTGGCTGCATAGGCAGCTCTAAACGAACTGATATCTTCAAGAGAGATACCTCCATCTCCGGGTGTTGAGGCGAAACACCCAGCGATCCCCATAGAGATGGCAATAGTAGAAAATAATTTTCTCATATAAATTTAAAATGAAATTTTTCCGGTATTTAGACAATATGCAAAGATAAGTAACTTTTTAAAATATTAAACGATATTATTGCCGACAATATGCCAAGGGGAATCTATTATACTATCTACTGCCGTAAATTTTTAAAATTCGCCAAGCTCGCTAACATATTTCCGTAGGTTCTATTTCAACTTATTTTTCAAGACGCATATATCATATTTGAAATTTTGCAGAAGCTAATCAAAATATTGAATTGCATTGACGATAATTGTAACTCACTGAATAATAGCCTAAACGTCCGATATATGGAAAAATATTTTAAAATATAGGGATGAAAATTTTGCAGATTAAGAAATAAGCGGTAAATTTGCACTCACAAAACCACCAAATGGTTCCTTGGCCGAGTGGTTAGGCGCCGGTCTGCAAAACCGTTTACAGCAGTTCGATTCTGCTAGGAACCTCCCGAGAAGGTGTCGCATAAATCAAATGTGCGACACTTTTTTTCTGTCATACTACTATCGGAAAAGCCGATGCTCTCTGAAGTGATCTTGCAGGTAGATCCTCTTGCAACGTACGCTTGATTAAAATCCTCATCACAATGGGCTCCCATTTGACTGTTGACATTCATCGAAGCGTTCCGGTCTCTGCTCCCGTGATAGAATACTCCACTTGGCATTATGCCGACATCACCGAGGTGTTTCGAAAGATGAGAATCTCTGGAGGCTATCATCTCCATGGATTCGTTTGAAGAAGAATCGGCAGTAGAATCCAATGACGAGTCATTTTCGGTGGCTAATGTTGAGGAAGGGGTCGCAACAGAGTGTGCAATCTGACCGGTATTTACGGCTAACATTTTCCGCTCACGTCGCCGTCCAGCCGCCCGAAGTGCACGCACACGTCGGTTCACAGCAGCATCAATCTGCAATTTAAACATTCCAAAGAGCGCTGTCTCCCAGAAATACTGCAGAAAATTTGGCTGGAGAGTGCCATGAGATAGATAATAGTCGACCGTCTCAGTCATAAAATCATTCAGAGCCTTCTGAGGTTCAGGCACCCCAAACTGTTCTATAGCGGCCCAAGCATCCTCCCGAATCCGGTCGTAGACTTTTTTAGATATGATCTTTGGCCATTTCCTCCAGCCCTTTGAAGCTGAAATCAGAGCCAAAGCATCGGTAAATTCAGGGGTAGGGGAAAGCTGTGCAGGATTATGCACTGCGTTGTCAAAAGGATATTCAGTTTCCATATATGCCATTTAATTTTTATTGATTACTAAGACTCGAAAACACAGATTAAGATTACAACGCCTCACCGATAGTGATTCTAATAATCTTAATAAATGTGTTTCAAAGAACGATTTATTTAATGGCACAAAATTACACCCCAACCACATCAAAGTTGGGATAATTTGAAATGAAAATGAAAAAATTAATACAGGAGTATGGCGTAAATCTTGGGTTGAATTTCGCCATAACTTACCCCCTGACGGTGATCATCGGGCGAGCGATAGATTGATGTTGAAACCGAAGGAGGTGTTGGTGGTGGGATAGGATGTGGAGGAGACAATAGGAGTATTGATCTGATGGTCGAAGAAGGCCCCAAGTGTAAGGCGGCGCGACATCACGTAGGATGCAGTGAAGTTTAGGGTTATGGCGCGGGTGCCGGATGTTGCCTGTGTGTAGGCTGTCTCGATTCTGCGGATGAGAGCCTGAGTTTCAGAGAGCGAGAAATCGCCGTTGATACTAAGGTCGTTGGAGACTCCCTTACCTGATCCTTTCATCTTCAGGACAGTGTTGAATCCAACAATCTTGTAGCCGAGGCCTACGGTGATTCCACGCTGGTTCGCCTCTACTACCTGACCTGCCGAAGTGTTGAGCGTCAGAGTGCGTGCATCGCGATATTCTGCCGAGACGGTAAGGTCATTTTTCATCGTCACAGCCGCCCCGATAAGAGGAGCAAATTTCTCGGTAATAGCTACTGAAGAGATATTGTAGGGGGAGGTGGGGATGGGGTTACCGGTGAGTTCATCAAAGGTGAATCCGAGGTCGCCGCCATCAGCACTCATCCAGTTGAGGAACGAGGAGTAAGAACCTACGGAGTAGGTGCACTGATAGGCGTGGTTGAGGGTGAATGATTTGAAAATGTTGCGTAGATTTCCGAGATAGATTAGACCATCGTAGGTGACACGCCAGTTGGGGAGAGCATTGGCAAACGAGGGGAAGGGGGTGAGATATTGTTTTGAGGGATTCTTCCCGGAATATGCAGCAAGAAACGCAGGGATAAGGACATCGGAACTTGTGGGACTGATGTCGCCAACGAGTGGATTAAAGGGGTTGCCGGCATTTACATTTCCTTCCATGAATCCCCCCATAGGATAGTTAAGACCGGTGTACTGACTTCTTACTCTGTCAGCAATCACGGGGATATTCTCCAGGAATTTATTGAAAGCGTCAGATTCATAACCATTGTCGGCTTTGAAGTGACGCATAGCGGTGCGGAGTGCTATATGGGTCTTGGTGTAAGAACCGGAGAGTGAAGTGGGCATGTTGTCATACATAAACTGCACGGAGCGGGTGCGATTGTCAGTGCGGTTGGTAGTAAGCATAATCTTCAAACCCTTAATCGGTTCAAGAGTCAATTCAATGTTAAGTTCATTTGTGTTGGAGAAAATAGCGGGAGAAGTCTGGCCATCATCAGTGATGAGCCATCCGCGATCGAGAGCCTTGTTGATATACCCTTCGCCGGTGAAACCGAAAGCGAAATCGAGACCTGGCGACATAGGTCCATAGCTGCGTGACTGTCCGAAAATATTACCTATATCCGGGCGGAAAAGCGGAAGCGACAGAGAGTTAGTGGAGCGGAAACGAAGCGAAGCGGAACGGGGCGACATGAGCAGACGAGTGCCATATTCCGCGATGTTTCTCAGCAACGACTTTTCATCCTTCAGAATCTCCTCGACAGTGAATTTCAGATTTTGATCGCCTCGGGTAAGAATCTGGATGGTATTGGCGTCAACAACCTTATGGGTCACTCTGAATGGCTTCCCATCGGCAGTGACGGCATTGACCTTAACTTTCTGATTTTTCAGATTGTGTTTGATAGTCAGAGTGGTGTCAGGCAGAAGTGAGAACGAACGTTCAAACTTCTTAGGCTTCTTCTCGGGGGTTCGGGTCCTTCGGGCCTGGAAACGCTGGTTAACCTTCTTGGTATAATTCCACTTATTGTAGAGAGTCTCGAAATTGATACGTCCATCTACATTCCATGCAGCTTGATTAGCGATGGAATTGCCGGTCTCTATACCATCAATCTCTGCACCACGATCCCAGCGATAGGTGGCATTGTAGGAAGCATTACCGGTGAGCCAGTCCAAAACAGGGATACGGCTGAAAGGGGCACGATAATTCACCACAAAGCTCTGATTGTAGCTCCAGGGGGTGCCGAGATGGAGGAGACTCTGCATCACGGTATCCTTCCACTCTTTATATTTATCAGGGAAAAGCTTGCGGTTAACGGCTCCCATCGTTTCTTCGATACGCGCAGATGTATTGCTGTTGAAGTTGACCGACAGCGACTTGGTGAGATTCCATGTGAGTGCAAGCTGACGATCCCATATGAAATTTTTGCTGACAGACACCGGGAGCTGGAAGTCGACATCCGTCTCAGATCGTGTCTGGAGTTCGTAGTAGTATCTCGAAATCGTAGTGAGGAAGGAGATGTTGGTGGGAACATAATTGAACTCCCATTCCTTGAAGAATTTCAGATGCTTAGACTTGCTCTTGATAAAGGAGAAGGGGCGAAGACCTTTTACATAGGGAGTATATGAATATTGAAGCGAACCACGATAGTCGTTAGTGTACTCATACTCAGTCGTGGGATCGGTCTTCGACTGTTTATTAAAGGAGAAATTGATTGTGAAGTTGGCGGGATCCCATGGCATAGGATTCTTTGATTTCACATCAAACTTAAGGCCGGAGATCGAAAAACTCTTGATGGTCGAGTGTTCCACGGCATAAGCCTCGATGGAGTCTTTCTGGGCTTTTGTAGTGCAAGCATCAAGAGCATCTTTGAGGAGCACATCCTGATCGAGAGGATTGTATTTCGGGGTAATCTTCTCTTTAGCTACAGAATAATAGATAGGAGCGCGGAGTTTCACCTTCTCGGGAAGGAAACGTCCGGCATCGACCTGCATGGCGAAGTTATACTGATGATAATCGTCCATTCGCCTTGCGTTAAGGCCCTGGTCAACGGAGCCGAATCCGGCTGTCTCGATATGAGCGCCGAAATTGAGGGTAGCAATGTCGGAAACCCCTACATTCATGTTGGCCTTGGCAGCCCATCCGCCTTCACTATCGAAATCAGTGACTTTAAGTTCATTAAGCCAGACAATAGCATCCTTGGTCGTGCTGGAGTTATTGCGGATACCGACCAGCATGACACGGACATCACTCAGCGAGGGATTACCGATCACTGCGATTCTATTGCGCTCATTAGAGGGGTCGCGACCGGTGAAAAGAGTTGCAAACCCCACACCGGGCTGGTGTTCGTTTTTGGCGCGGTTTCGCTCCTTTTTAAGGTCGACAAGAGTCTGGAGATCAAAGTCCATATAGTTGTTGCGGGGCCACACTGCGGCGCGACCTTGCCCATCGTCAGGGTATTGTCCATGAGGAGTAAGTTCGAGGGGAATTTCATATTCATAATAGTTGCTCTTGACATCTGTGCCAAGACGAAGGAACACTGAAATTTCGCCTGAGCGGAGGTTGGTGAGATCGTCGATGAGTTTCTCAGCGTGGATCCACATCTGCATACGCTTATAGTTGCGCAAATCATGGTGCATGTTGCGGTAGACACCTCTGGCGTCACCGGCCTGAAGGCCTACGACCTTCATTGACATCGACTGCTCATTGAGTTGCACCATCTGGCTCTGACCAGGGTCAGTGATGCGGGTCACTCCGGGAGGGAGCAAATAGTTAACCGGCTCACGCTCTGCATTCTCCTCGATATTTACCACCGAGATATCGAGCTGTCCATCGGCGGGAGCATCACCGCGTGAGTTAAGATTGAAATCGTAGGAACGCCAGTCGCCCTTTACGAGTTCAAGAGTGGCAAAGCGAAGATGGGTAACCGCCTTGAATCCGGTCATAAACATGCGGGCAAAGCGGATTGTGGAGAAATCCGAGATATTACCCACCACCTTCTGGTAATCGCTCAAAGGAATTTTGAACTGATACCAGATAACTTCCTGAGTGGTACCATCATTGTTGGCCACAATAGAGACTTGCTTGTCGGTGATATAATTCTTACCGACTTCGAGATCCTGAGGACGGATGGAGACCTTATACTGGAAATATCTCTCATACTCGTTGAGAGTATTGTCTTGATTGATATCTTCCACATCAGGAAGGGAGCGCGACGACTGGTAAAGGGGATCGGGAGCATCGGAAGGGGAGAGCGAGTTACCTTCCACACCATTGTAGCGTTTGTAGCGCTCGATGACTCCAAGGCGCTCCCGGTCGTAGTCATTCCCACGGAAGAAATGGTAATTATCGCCAGCCGGGTCGTTGAAGGGTGAGAACATATCGGCTTGCATCTCCTCGATAGCCGAGGGGGAAAGTTTTGCACGGAGTTGGTCAAGATAAGTGGCGTAGGAATCAAAACCAAACTCATCCTCATTGATAAGACCGTCGAGACCAACGTCCTGAGGGAGACGCGAAGTGGTGTTATTGTCGAAAGCGTAGGTCAGGGAATTTTGCGAAGATACACGACCCCAGGCTGTGGACTGCAGGAACTGGTCATTGCCATCCACAGGAATACCGTTTTCGTAGCTCTTCAGACCATCCTTGAGAATATCCTCAGAGATCTCACCAAAGTTGAGATAAAGGTCGCCACCTTCGAGATTGTCATTGTCAGGGTCGAGGAATGGTGAAAGCATCCAGAATTGTACATACTCAATATTGGAAGCCTCGAAGTTGGTATTATCCATCTTACGCATGATACCACCCCAACGGCGCTCAGGATAGAGCAGAGAGCCGCGGTCGTCGATATCTTTGGCATCAAGATTGTAAGGGCCTCTTTCGGAGGGATAGAATGAAAGGTTTAGGGTCTGGATAGTATTTGATTCACCGTAGGTGAGCTGACGCCCCGGGAAAATTTCGCGTGATGTCACCTCTCTCACATAGGGATTGTTGAGCTGTTTAGGGTCGTTTTTTATATATCCCGGACACATGGAGGAATTTCTGGCCGTAAACATGCGGTCGATAAAATACCAGTTGATCAGCGCACGATTTTTGCCATAGTCTATATTATTGGATAGCGCTGCTTCAGGGAAAAGGGCATCACCTGATGGATCGTAGGGAGTAGAGGCAAGGAACCAGGAGTAGGGGGAGCGGAGATCTATCCCTATCTGGGTAGACTCGAAGTCATCTATATATGACGACCCTTTGTTGCTTCCATCCTTCTGCTTATGAGGGATAAGATTGGCAAACTCAGCCTGTAGGCTCATGGTGGATGGCTGTGTGGCGTTGACGGTAGGTATCTTGTTAAGAAGATTAGTGAGCCACATGAAGCGGGTGTTATACTGGAGGTTGAGCCCCCAGATTGTATTGTTGACCACCTCATTGCCGATATTGACTTTTTCGGTCAGTGCCTTCTCAGAGAAGTGCATGATGGTGGCCCCGATGTTGAAATCCTTATTGAACTTATAGTTAAGGTCGAGGCCGAGCAAAGTTTTACGCTGGGTGGAGAAGAGCGACTGATTCTCAAGAGTGACATTGATACTCTGTCCGGAGTCGATGATGCTCTGGTTGGTGATGGTGACAATACCCATAGCATAGTCTACGGTATAGTCACTATTTTCAGTCAGTGTGACGCCACCGGCTGTTACAATCACCGAGCCGCGAGGCACATTGGAGGCGTTGAGACGTATCTGGGAACCATTGGATGCCTGATATCTACCTGTGAGTATAAATTTGTTGCGGTCAGCGAACTGACGAGCTACTATTAAAGTAGAATCATAGAGCTGATTGTAGAGATAAGGCTCTGCCAAGGCAGGGTTTCCAATTTTTTTCTCAAGATTGGAGCCAAAGGGTTCGACAACCGGGAATATGATCTTACCTTGTGAGGACAGGATAGTGTAGCCCTCAATGAAATCAAAGAAACCATCAGGATTGGAGGCCTCATTTGAATCGATGCGGTCGAGATTCATCACCTGCAGGAGCGGGACATTGGAAATCGATGGAACAGGGAGGTAGTTGATCTGAGTGCCGGTGGTGTCGCTGAGATATTTAATGTTAAGTCGGAAGTTAGACTTCTGGACCTGATAAGCGCCAAGGGAGTAGACATTTTTCATCATAAGATCCCACATGGGGAGCTGAGGATGTATCGTTGTAGATTTCAGCAATTTAAGATAGAGCGACTGGTCGGTGGTAGTGATATCGGAAGAAAATTCTCCCACCTGATAAACCTTGCCGTTATAGGAATACTCATAGGCTACACCGAGCACCTCGTCGGCAGCCAGTGCGCTGCGCAGCGAAATGTAGCCGAGTGTGGAGTTAAGCGTGTATTCCGACGATGAAAGCAGACGGGCTGATTCAACTTTTTCAAAATCGGTACCACCTTGAATACCATAGGCGGATAGTGGCGCAAGAGCCTGTGTGACTGTGTTGATATTGCGTGCTCCGGGATAGTCGTTTTTAATGACAGTCAGGAGATTGTTGGAAAGATTGGAGGGCTGAGGATAAGCCGGGTTTGGCTGCCAATAGCTGTTACCGAGGCGATTGCTCTCGCCCAGATCCATGAATGCCACGAAGTTACGGCTCTGGTCGAAACGCGAATTGCGGTTGGTGATCCACACTTCAATACGGGTAATCTTGATACCGGAGGAGACGAAGGGGAGTCGAGATGCAAACTGATCGTAATTGTCTCGGAAATAGTGAGCGAGAAAGAAGTGACGATTCTCATCGTACTCGTCAGCATTGATAGTGAAGTCAGTTGTCTGCGATCCACCTTTGGAGCTTACGGATGTGGACTGAGAGTTTTGCTGCGATACGAGAGCGGTCGCCGTAAGTTTGCCGAATTGAAGCTGCGACTTTATACCGAAGAGGGCAGTACTACCTCTTATGAGTGAGGAGCCGGTGGTCATCGATACATTGCCTGCTTCGATTGACTTCACAATATCATCTTCCTTCCCTTCGTAGGCGAGTTTGATATTTTTTGAGTCGAAGTCGAATGTAGCATCGGTGTTATAGGTCATGTTGAACTTCATCCTATCACCTACATTTGCTGCTATCGTGGCCTGAATCTTCTGGTCGAAGTCGAAATAGGTCTTTCGACGGGCGTCAAGAGATAAAGCAGGATTGTCAGTCTTATTGGTCTTTACACCCATTGAAATATTGACAGAGCCCTGGGTCTTGAGCTGAACGCCTCCGGGGCCGAAAATCTTCTCGAGGGGACCGAGCGCGAAGTTCATGTCGAGGATATTGAAAGGCTCCTTATCAGCTTTGCTCCCCGCTTCGGAATTGCGCTGCCGGAAATAGTCCTGCATCTGGGAGCGAGTCTGCCAACGATTGTATTGCTCAGGCGACAAGTAAAAAGGAGTGACAATATCCTGCTCGCCGAGGCGGGTTCGCACCACATAGGTCCTCGAAATGGGATCATATTCGGCGGTAGTCTGAATATTTGAGGGGGAGGAAAGGTCGGCTGCCAACTCCTGCTGCATCAACTCCTCATAGTTTTGAGGGATAGGGCGGCGAACTCTGAAGGGAGCGGGTAGGGAGTCAGTCTCAGAGCCGGGAGGCGGAGCCGGTATCACAGGAGCCGGTGGTGTGAATTCGGGATCCACTCCATCAGCAAATGAAATAACAGCACCTGTCGCTACAGCTGCGGCAGCGACAAGGGTCAGAAATCTTCTTAATATGTAGTGCCTTAGTCTCAGGGCTCTAAATGTGTGACCGGTTTATCAGACCCACGAAATGTTGACATGAAATCTCATCACATCATAGCAAGCGCCTTCTTGATTGCAACTTCCACTTTTGTATCAGGCTCAGAATCAAAGATTTTGTTAAGTGCCTTCTGGGATTGCTGACGGGCAAATCCGAGAGCGGTAAGAGCTGCAAAAGCTTCCTCGTAGACTTCGGAGTTTCGATGTAGCATATCGGGTCTTAGAGATAACGAAGAATCAGATGGTTTTATTTTATCCTTGAGGTCAACAATTATTCTTTGAGCAGTTTTGAGGCCTATCCCTTTGACATTTTTAAGGGGGAGATGGTCGCCAGAGTTAATGATAGCCTTGAGATCAGTCACCGGAATTGATGAAAGGATCAGGATGGCAGTATTAGGACCCACACCGGAGACCCCTATGAGAAGACGGAAAAGTTCTCTTTCCTCCTGAGAAATAAAGCCATAAAGCAGATGGGCGTCCTCGCGAATCACTTCGTGGACAAGCATTTTGACCACACCCTCTACGGATGAAAGTTTTTCGAAAGTAGACAGCGATATGTTGAGTTGATAGCCAATATTACCGGCTTCAACTACTGCGTAGGTAGGAGTGGATTCTGTGATATCTCCTTTGATGTATTCTATCATAATTTTAATCGATGCGACTGAGTAAAAATTCGTTAAGTGAAACCGAATCAGGATTGAAGCAGATTTTATGCTACAAAGTTACCTATTTAATTTTCATTTTTTTCAAAAATGGGTTAACTTTGTGGATATTTGACAAGAAAAGTAAAAAAAATAAATCCATTAACTGAAGATGGAAATTCTCTACGAAGACAACCATATCATAATAGTCAACAAAGCTCCCGGCGAGATAGTGCAGGGTGACAAGACGGGTGATACCCCGCTTGTTGACACTCTTAAAGCATGGCTTAAAGAGAAGTATGATAAACCTGGAAATGTGTTTTGTGGTGTGGTCCATCGTCTTGATCGGCCTGTAGGTGGAGTGGTGGTATTCGCCAAGACATCTAAAGCCCTCACAAGGATGAACGAGATGTTTCGCAATGGAGAAGTAGAGAAGACCTATTGGGCTATTACCCGCAATCTCCCTAATCCTCCGGAGGGTAAACTGACACATTATATCACCTCTGTGGAAAGAAATAATAAAAGCTATGCTTCGCTGACTCCGGCAAAGGACGCAAAGAAGAGTGTTTTGACTTATCAGCATCTTGCTTCGTCAGAGCGTTATCATCTGCTCTCTATTAAACTCGAAACCGGAAGAAAGCATCAAATCCGCGTGCAGTTGGCCGCCATAGGATGTCCCATCAGAGGGGATTTGAAATATGGTGATAAGCGTAGCAATCCTGATGGATCGATCTCGCTTATGGCACGGAGAATAAAATTCATACATCCCGTCTCAAAAGAGCTTATCGACATAGAGGCACCTCTGCCTGACGATAAACTTTGGCAGGCTTTTTCGCAAGTAGAGAAGATATGAGTCAGGTACAGAAGATAGATGTCGACTCGGTGGTGCGCAGTCGGCTTAAAAAATATTACAAGTTCATCCCCGGATTTCTAATAAAGTGGCTTGAAAAGACAATCCGCCAAGACGATCTCAATGAGCTGTTGCTTAATAATGGCGACAAGACAGGAGTGGATTTCTGCGAGGGGGTGCTCAATGATTTAGAAGTAGGATATCGCTTGACGGGAAAACTTCCCGGCGACAACTCGCGAGTAATCATTGTGTCAAATCATCCTTTGGGAGGACTCGACGGGATGATACTCGCCGACATGGTATCCAAACAATATGGAAGACGGAAGGATATAAAATTTATTGTCAACGACCTCCTTACGTATATCGAACCATTACGCCCCATATTCTACGGAGTCAATAAGCATGGTTCGCAATCACGGGAATCTGCGACACGTCTGGAAGAAGCTTTTTCAGGCGACTCCCCGGTGATAATGTTTCCGGCTGGGATGTGCTCCAGAAAAATGGCAGATGGAAGTATTGCAGATCTGACGTGGCACAAGATGGCTATTGCAAAAGCCATAACATACAAGCGTGATATAATTCCGGTGCATTTTGGGGGTGAGAACTCACAATTTTTTTATAAATTTGCACATCTCAGAAGTCGAGTGGGCTTAAAATTTAATCTTGAGATGCTCTATCTGCCCAGGGAAGTGTTCAAAAACCGGGGTAAAAGTTTTGAGATTCAGATAGGGTCGCCAATCTCCTGGGCGACTCTTCAAGGAGGATCCAAAGCTCAGACAGAGATAAACCGACTTCGGGAGTTGGTGTATTGCCTCCCTCAACAGTGCCAACAAGCAACATTCAGCTAACTGATTAACTGAAGTTTCAGATGTTAGAAAGGATTATAGACCCAATAGATACAGCCTTGATTGAGTCAGAACTGACTCAGGAACGCTTCCTACGTCCTACCAACAAGGGGAAAAATGAAATCTACGTGGTTGACGGTAGAGAGTGTCCCCACACTCTTCGAGAGATTGGCCGACTTCGTGAAGTCGCATTCCGCATGGCCGGAGGTGGCACCGGTAAGGAGTGTGACATCGACGAATTTGATTTGATGGACCCTCCTTGCAGGCAACTGATAGTATGGGATCCGGATGAGAAAAAAATACTCGGAGGATATCGGTTCATAATAGGTAGCGATATCCGGATAGAAGAAAACGGGAAGCCTCGCATCGCTACAAGCCACATGTTTGAGTTTTCAAAGGAGTTCATTGAGCATTATCTCCCTGCGACGATAGAACTCGGGCGTTCGTTTGTGAGGCTTGAATATCAATCGTCAAAAGCGGGAGCAAAAGCAATCTTCGCTCTCGACAACCTTTGGGATGGCCTTGGAGCTTTGACAGTTGTTTACCCTCAGATCAAATATCTTTTCGGTAAGATGACGATGTATCCCAGCTACCACAAGGGGTGCCGTGACCTGATACTCTACTTCCTCCACAAGCATTTCCCCGATGAGGAGCATCTTGTGTGGCCAATCGAGCCATTTGAGCCTATAATCGACAAAGAAGAGATGGCCCGACAGCTCAACTGCGATTCGTTTAAGGAGGATTATAAAAATCTAAATCATGCAGTGAGGGAGTTGGGATTCAATATCCCGCCGCTTGTAAATTCCTATATGAGTCTCTCGCCCACGATGAAAATGTTTGGTACGGCAATCAACCATGAATTTGGCGAGGTAGAGGAGAGCGGGATATTCTTTGCCATCTCTGACATTTTTGAAGAGAAAAAGCGCCGTCATATAGGGTCTTTTCATCCCGAAAAAATTGATTGATAATCCTTAAAGGAATAGAATAAATTTAATACTATGGACAGAATATTGGTGACCGGGGGTACAGGTTATATCGGCTCCCACACAGTTGTTGAACTTCAACAGGCCGGTTACTCCGTGGTGATAATCGACAATCTTTCAAACTCCAACGCCGGTGTGATCGACGGAATAGAACGCATAACAGGGATTAGACCTGATTTCGTGGAGGGTGATTGCACTGATATTTCAACTCTTGAAAGGCTGTTTAAGGATTATCCCGGCATCAAGGGTATCATAAATTTCGCAGCATCGAAAGCAGTAGGTGAGAGCATGCACAAACCGATATTATATTATCGCAACAATCTGACCACACTTCTCAATCTGCTCGAACTGATGGAACCTAATGGCGTGGAGGGGATAGTGTTCTCCTCGTCGTGCACCGTCTACGGAGAACCGGATCAAAATCCGGTCACCGAACAGTCGCCCATTAAGAAAGCCACATCTCCCTATGGGAATACCAAGCAAATATCAGAGGAGATAATAACAGATGTTATCAACTCCGGCGCGAAAATAAAATCTGTGATACTGAGATATTTCAACCCTGTTGGAGCTCATCCATCGGCAGAGATCGGGGAACTTCCCAATGGTGTACCTCAGAATCTAATCCCATACCTTACGCAGACTGCTATCGGTATCCGGGAGCAGTTGAGTGTGTTTGGGGATGACTATAATACTCCCGACGGCTCCTGTATCCGCGACTATATCAATGTAGTTGATCTCGCAAAGGCACATGTGAAAGCCGTAGAGAGGATGCTCGATAATAAAAATGAAGATAAAATCGAAATCTTCAACCTCGGAACGGGCGAGGGAGTTTCGGTGCTTGAACTCATCAATGTATTTGAAAAGGCCACGGGCGTAAAGGTACCTCACAAAATCGTGGGTCGCCGTGCCGGTGACATAGAGAAGGTGTGGGCTGATCCGCGGTTTGCCAACGAGGAACTTGGATGGAAAGCTGAAACATCGCTTGAAGACACCATGCTTTCCGCGTGGAAGTGGCAGTTAAAACTTCGCGAACGCGGCATCATGTAATAGGACTCGTATTTTCACCATATCCTCGAAATCCTATCAATGATTCCCATGTTCTCCATCCGTTAATCTCAGATAATACATCTTAGAGCCTGTCCCATAATATATGTTAACGCTGAGGTCGCATATCTCGGAGG
>CAZUEY010000004.1:0-47424 GCA_964619395.1 uncultured Staphylococcus sp.
GAAGGGAGCACCATGCCGAGGAGCTGAATCACGATGGATGCAGTAATGTAGGGCATGATACCGAGTGCAAAGATAGAGGCCTGGGAGAACGCACCACCCGAGAACATATCAAGGAGCTGCATGAGGCCACTCTTGTTGGTGAACTTGGAGAGCGCGTCGAGATCCTCGGGCGAAATGCCGGGGAGGACAACGTAGCAACCAAGACGATATATGAGCACCAACAGAAGAGTGACGAGAATGCGCTTTCTGAGCTCCTCAATGGTCCAGATGTTACGAATAGTTTCTATAAATCTCATTGCGAGGAGTGTCAGGGGGATTAAATTTTATTTACTGAGCCTCCTGCTTCGAGGATAGCCTTTTCAGCATTAGCAGAGAAAGCGTTAGCTTCTACAGCGAGCTTCTTGGAGAGTTTGCCGTTAGCGAGGATCTTGACGGGCTGCTTGCCGTTGACCACACCTGCTGCAACGAGCTCAGCGATACCGATCTTTTCAAGGCCGGAAGCTTCAGCGATCTGCTCGAGGTCTGAAAGGTTGACGGGTTTGTATTCAGTGCGGTTGATGGGGTTGAAACCGAATTTGGGGAGACGACGCTGGAGGGGCATCTGACCACCTTCGAAACCTATCTTGCGGCTGTAGCCTGAGCGAGACTTAGCGCCTTTGTGGCCACGGGTTGAAGTGCCACCTTTGCCGGAACCGGCACCGCGTCCAATTCGAGTTTTGCTCTGGACAGAGCCTACAGCGGGTTTTAAATTACTTAAATCCATAGTTTTGTGGTTGATTTAGAGAATTAGGCGTTAGTCACTTCTACCAAGTGGCGTACAGCTTTAACCATGCCCATAACCGAGGGAGTATCCTCGAGGACAACGGAGTGTTGCATTTTCTTCAAGCCGAGGGCATCAAGAGTACGCTTCTGTACAGCAGGAGCGTTGATGCGGCTTTTAATCTGTGTGATTTTAATTTTTGCCATTGGAAAGAGAAGTTTAGCCGTTAAACACTTTTTCGATAGAGATACCGCGATTCTGCGCTACCTGAGCGGGAGAGCGCATTTCGCCGAGGGCTTCGATAGTAGCCTTCACGAGGTTGTGGGGGTTGGAAGAGCCCTTAGACTTAGCGAGGACGTCAGTGATACCAACGCTTTCGAGGACGGCACGCATAGCACCACCGGCCTTTACACCGGTACCATGGCTTGCGGGTTTGAGGATGACGCGCGAGCCGCCAAACTTAGCGATCTGCTCGTGAGGGATAGTGCCGCGGTGCACGGGAACCTTGATAAGATTTTTCTTGGCAGCCTCGACACCCTTTGCGATGGCGGCCTGAACTTCGTTGGCTTTACCGAGGCCCCAGCCTACGATTCCGTTTTCATTGCCGACTACTACGATAGCGGCAAAGGTGAAGGTGCGACCACCTTTGGTCACCTTAGTGACGCGGTTGATGGCAACGAGACGATCCTTGAGTTCGAGATCGTTTGTAGATTTTACTTTGTTATTCTTATTTGCCATATTGTGTTAGAATTTAAGACCGCCATTGCGAGCGGCGTCAGCCAATGATTTAACTCTGCCGTGGAAGAGGTAGCCATTGCGGTCGAAAACGACTTCAGTAATGCCGGCTTCGAGGGCTTTCTTAGCGATAGCCTCGCCTACCTTGGCTGCGATTTCACACTTGGTGCCACCTTCGATACCTTTAGAAGAAGTGGCACAGAGGGTAGTGCCAGCGAGGTCGTCGATGAGCTGAACATAGATTTGCTTGTTGCTGCGGAAAACCGACATGCGGGGACGGGCGGCGGTGCCGGAAATCTTCCCGCGGATGCGGGCCTTGATTTTATTTCTACGCTGTATCTTAGAAACCATAGTATTGATCAATTTAATTATTTAGCACTTGCCGACTTACCCGACTTGCGACGGATAACCTCACCGACAAACTTGATACCCTTGCCTTTGTAGGGTTCGGGCTTGCGAAGGGAGCGGATTTTAGCGCATACCTGACCGAGGAGCTGCTTGTCGTCGCTCTCAAGGATGATGAGGGGGTTTTTGTTGCGTTCGCTCTTAGCTTCTACCTTCACTTCGGGGGGGAGCTTGATATATATTGCGTGGGAGTAACCGAGGGAGAGTTCGAGGACTTGCCCGGTGGCAGTAGCACGGTAACCCACACCTACTAATTCCATTTCTTTGCGATAGCCAGTGGAGACGCCGACAACCATGTTGTGGAGCAGTGCGCGGTAGAGACCGTGCTGTGCGCGGTGTTCGCGGTCGTCGCTGGGGCGAGAGATGACAAGAGAGTTGCCCTCTACCTTCACTTCGAGATCAGGATTGACCTTCTGAGTGAGAGTGCCTTTGGGGCCTTTTACGGTTACTACATTATCCTTATCGACGGAGATATTAACACCGGCGGGAATCTCAATTGGAGCTTTACCTATACGTGACATAATTCTGTATCCTCCTTATTGATTAGTAAACGTAGCAAAGGACTTCGCCACCGATCTTGAGGTCGCGAGCCTTCTTATTAGTCATGACGCCTTTAGAGGTTGAAAGGATGGCAATGCCGAGACCGTTCAACACGCGTGGCATATCTTTGTAGCCGGTATAACGGCGGAGACCCGGACGGGAAACGCGCTCAAGCGACTTGATGGCGTTGACCTTGTCGATGGGGTCATACTTGAGGGCAATCTTGATAGTGCCCGCGGGATTTTCGCCTTCCTCAAATTTGTAGTTGAGGATGTAGCCTTGTTCGAAGAGAATCTTAGTGATCTCTTTCTTCAAGTTTGAGGCAGGGATCTCAACCACACGGTGGTTGGCTTTGATCGCATTTCTCAATCTTGTCAGATAATCTGCAATAGGATCAGTCATTTTAAAATTTGTTTAAATTGATTGGGGAGAATTCCCAACAATATTTAATACTCACTTGATTCATTTAAGCGGGTGGTGGGGAGAGAGGTTGCGGTGGCAGAACGCTGTTTCTTGAGGAGTATCCTTTAGGTCTGAAGGCTGCGGGAGGCCTGAGGCAGAGGTAGCAGAGAGGAAACTTAATTGAGCAACTTCCGGTTGGAGCCTCGGGTTTCGCCGCTTAGAGGTAACGAGTCTCGAGCCGTCCAGACATCATAAGGATTTTAGGGGCGCTGCCATAGCGGAGAGGGGATGAGCCTGCCCTTTGAGTGTGATTGAAGATCACCAGGAGGCTTTCTTCACACCGGGGATAAGACCGGCAGAAGCCATCTCGCGGAACTGAATACGTGAAATGCCGAACTGGCGCATGAAGCCTTTGGGACGGCCGGTGATGGAGCAACGATTGTGAAGACGCACGGTCGAAGCGTTTTTGGGGAGAAGCTGGAGAGCTTCGAAGTCACCGGCAGCTTTAAGTTCGGCTTTCTTTTTGGCATACTTGGCGACGAGCTTAGCGCGTTTCACCTCGCGTGCCTTCATTGATTCTTTTGCCATAGTTTAAGCTTAGTTTTTAGCGTTTTTGAAAGGGAGACCGAACTCCTTGAGCAGTGCATAACCTTCTTCGTCAGTGTTGGCCGAAGTTACGAAGGTGATGTTCATACCCATGAGCTTATTGATGGTATCGATGTTGATTTCGGGGAAGATGATCTGCTCAGTGACACCGAGGGTGTAGTTACCACGGCCATCGAGCTTGCTATCGATACCTTTGAAGTCGCGGATACGGGGAAGCGCAACGCGGATGAGACGCTCGAGGAATTCATACATTTTGTCGCGACGGAGAGTCACCATGACACCGATAGGCATCTTTTTGCGGACCTTGAAGTTTGAGATATCCTTCTTAGAGAGGGTAGCCACAGCTTTCTGACCTGTGATGGCAGTGAGCTCGTTGATGGCAGTCTCAATGATTTTCTTGTCCTGGGTAGCTTCGCCGAGACCTTGGTTGATGACGATCTTTTTGAGCTTGGGCACCTGCATGGGAGTAGTGTAGTTGAACTTCTCAGTCAGGGCGGGAACGATGCGTTCCTGATAGTCTTTTTTTACTGTCTGGGTACTCATTACTTAATTTCCTCCCCTGATTTTTTAGAGATTCGTATAACATTACCCTTCTCGTCGCGACGAACGCTGACACGGGTGGGCTTGCCGCTCTTGGGATCTATGAGCGCGATATTCGAGATTTGGATGGGCGCTTCCATCTTGATGAGGCCGCCCTGGGGGTGCTGAGCGTTGGGCTTGGTAGCCTTGGTGACAATGTTGATACCTTCAACGATTGCCTTCTGCTTCTGCACGAGCACCTTGAGGACACGCCCCTGCTTGCCGCGGTCTTCGCCGGCAAGAACATAGACGATGTCGCCTTTTTTGATATGTAATTTGCTCATTACGTTTTTGATGTTTTTGACGGTTGAGATTACTTAAAGCACCTCGGGTGCGAGAGAGACGATTTTCATCTGGTTAGCGGCGCGGAGTTCGCGTGCCACAGGGCCGAAGATACGAGTTCCACGGAGTTCACCGGCGTTGTTGAGGAGCACACAAGCGTTGTCGTCGAAACGGATATATGAACCGTCGGGGCGACGGATTTCCTTTTTGGTTCTGACGACCACAGCCTTGGAGACGGTACCCTTCTTGACGTCGGAAGAGGGGATGACACTCTTGACGGAAACGACGATGATATCGCCAACAGAAGCATAGCGGCGACCGGTACCACCGAGGACATGGATGCAGAGGGCTTCCTTAGCGCCGGAGTTGTCGGCTACGGTTAAACGGCTTTCAGTCTGTATCATAATTTACTTCACTTTTTCGATGATTTCTACGAGACGCCAGCGCTTAGTCTTGCTTATGGGACGAGTCTCCATAAGGCGGACTGTATCGCCGATTGAACATTCGTTGTTCTCGTCGTGGGCGTGGTATTTTTTGGTTTTGTTGACAAATTTGCCATAGATGGGGTGCTTTTCTTTCCACTTCACCATTACGGTGATGGTCTTGTCACCCTTGTTGCTTGAGACGACCCCGATGCGTTCTTTTCTTAAATTTCTCTTTTCCATTAGATGTGGGGAGTTTATTTGTTGTTAAGTTCGCGCTGACGCAACTCAGTCTTTACGCGGGCGATAGCCTTGCGGGCATGTGTAATCTTAGCGGGGCTGTCAAGGGGCGACACAGCGTGGTTGATTTTGAGTTGGGCATAGTCCTTCTCCATTTCAGCCAGGCGATCGTTGAGGTCCTGAGTGCTGACTTCCTTGTATGTTTCTTTTTTCATAAGTGGTTACACATTTTGAGTTGGATCATAGTCGCGACGGACAATAAATTTTGTGGTCACGGGGAGTTTCTGAGCTGCAAGACGCAGAGCCTCTTTTGCGATATCGAAGGGTACGCCCTCGACTTCGATGAGGATACGGCCGGGAGTGACAGGCGCCACGAAACCTTCGGGGTTACCTTTACCTTTACCCATGCGGACCTCAGCGGGCTTCTTGGTGATGGGCTTATCAGGGAAGATGCGGATCCATATCTGACCCTGACGCTGCATATAGCGAGTCACAGCGATACGGGCAGCCTCGATCTGGCGGCCGGTGATCCACTTAGACTCAAGGGTCTTGATGCCGAACGAACCGAAGGCCAATTGGTTGCCGCGCTGTGCGGTGCCTTTCATGCGGCCTTTCTGCGAGCGGCGGAATTTGGTTTTCTTAGGTTGTAACATTGTAGTGTTGAATCAATTGCAGTTTAACGGTTGTTTTTTGGTTTGCGGAAACCGCCACGACGGGGAGCGCCGGCAGAAGCACCGCGGGCATCCTTCTGAGTGGAGGTGTACTGGGGAGCGAGATCACGCTTGCCATACACTTCGCCACGGCAGATCCATACCTTTACGCCGATAACACCGACTTTGGTGTGGGCTTCTACGAGAGCGTAGTCGATATCGGCGCGGAGAGTGTGGAGGGGAGTGCGTCCTTCCTTGAACATTTCCGAGCGGGCCATTTCAGCGCCGTTGAGACGACCTGAAACCTGAACCTTGATACCTTCTGCGCCGGCACGCATAGTCGAAGCGATAGCCATCTTGACAGCGCGACGATAAGCGATTTTGCCTTCGATCTGGCGTGCGATGGTTGAGGCTACGATCTGAGCGTCGAGTTCCGGACGCTTAACTTCGTAGATGTTGATCTGAACATCCTTGTCGGTGATTTTCTTGAGCTCTTCCTTGAGTTTGTCGACCTCTGAGCCCCCCTTGCCGATGATGAGGCCGGGGCGAGAAGTGCAGACAGTGATGGTGATGAGCTTCATTGTGCGCTCGATGACGATGCGCGATACGCTTGACTTAGCAAGGCGGACATTGAGATACTTGCGGAGTTTGGAGTCCTCGAGCAGAGTATCGCCGTATTTCTTACCGCCATACCAGTTAGAGTCCCATCCACGGATAACTCCCAAGCGATTGCTGATTGGATTTACTTTCTGTCCCATTGTTTAAGCTTTAGCGTTTTTGTTATCAATTGTGTCAACAATCAATGTGACGTGATTAGCGCGTTTGCGGATACGGTAGCCGCGACCCTGAGGAGCGGGGCGGAGACGCTTGAGCATGGGAGCACAGTTGACATAGATAGTGCTCACATAGAGCTCGCCGGCGTCGGCCTTGCGTTCGTTTTTAGCCTCCCAGTTGGCGATAGCCGAGCGGAGGAGTTTCTCGAGGCGGGCAGCCGCTTCCTTATTTGAGAATTTCAGGATACCGAGAGCGCGATTAACCTCGACACCGCGCACCATGTCAGCGACGAGGCGCATTTTGCGGGGCGATGTAGGGATGTTGAGCAGCTTGGCAAAAGCGATGGTCTTCTGCTCGGCTTTCCTGAGGTCGGCTGAATTTCTTTTTCTTACACCCATTTTATTGTAATTCTTTTCTTTTATACAAATGAATTAGTTATATAAGGGCCCAAATTATTTCTTGCGATTACCGGAGTGACCACGGAAAGTGCGTGTGGGAGCGAACTCGCCCAGCTTGTGGCCGACCATATTTTCAGTAACGTAGACAGGGATAAATTTGTTACCGTTGTGAACAGCGAAGGTGTGACCTACGAATTCGGGTGCGATCATAGAAGCGCGGCTCCAAGTTTTGATTACCTGCTTCTTGCCGCTCTCATCCATAGCAGCGACCTTCTTTTCAAGCTTCACGCTGATAAACGGGCCTTTTTTTAATGAACGACTCATGATAAAGTGTTGCTTGTTTAAATCAGATTACTTTTTTCTTCTTTCAATGATGTACTTCGAAGAATGTTTCTTCGGGGCACGAGTCTTAAGACCCTTAGAGTAGAGACCCTTGCGAGAGCGGGGATGGCCACCGGAAGCGCGACCTTCACCACCACCCATGGGGTGATCGACAGGGTTCATGACAACGCCACGGTTGCGGGGGCGACGACCGAGCCAGCGGGAACGGCCGGCTTTACCGGACTGCTCGAGAGAGTGCTCGGAGTTGCCGACAACGCCGATAGTGGCACGGCAAGCTGCAAGGATCTTGCGGGTTTCACCCGAAGGTAATTTGACGATGGCATAGGTGCCTTCACGAGAGATGAGCTGGGCGAAAGTGCCTGCAGATCTTGCCATGAAAGCTCCCTGGCCGGGACGCAACTCAATGTTGTGGATGAGGGTACCGACAGGGATGTTAGCCAGAGGGAGGCAGTTGCCAACTTCGGGCTGCGCATCAGGACCTGAGAGGAGTTCATCACCAACTTTTAAGCCGTTGGGTGCGATAATGTAGGCTTTAGCACCGTCTTTGTAGTAAAGGAGGGCGATGCGGGCCGAGCGGTTAGGATCGTACTCGATGCTTTTTACTACAGCGGGAACACCGTCTTTTGTTCTCTTAAAGTCTATGAAGCGATATTTGCGCTTGTGGCCACCACCAAGGTAGCGGGTGGTGAGGTGGCCTTCAGCGTTGCGACCGCCTGAGGCCTTTTTGCCGACTGTAAGAGATTTTTCCGGTGTAGTAGCAGTGATTGTACCTTTGAATACACCGATAACTTTGTGTCTCTGCCCCGGTGTTGTGGGCTTGAATTTTCTTACTGCCATTTTACTATTTAGATATTGCTATAGAAGTCGATATTCTGTCCGTCGGCCACAGTGACGAGGGCTTTTTTCCAAGCGGCTGTCTTGCCTCTGAGGAGGCCGCTCTTGGTCCAGCGGCTTTTGTTTTTGGGGCGGACATTGATCGTGTTAACGCGGACAACTTTTACTCCGTAGAGGCTTTCCACGAGGCTCTTGATCTGATACTTGTTAGCCTCGGGAGAAACGGCGAAGGTGTAGCGGTTGAGCTTCTCGATGAGATTGCTCGCCTTCTCGGTAACGATGGGTTTGATTGAGATTTCCATTGTGATGCTGTTTACTCTTGAGGTTATCAAAGTTTGTTAATGAAGTCAAGGCTGCTCTCGGTGAGGATAACAGCGTTGGAGTTCATGAGCGCATAAGTATTGATATCCGATGCAATCATAGTGTTGGCACCGGGTATATTACGAGCTGACAAATATACGTTTTTCTCGGGAGATGATAAAACGAGGAGGATCTTTTTGCCGTCGACTTTAAGATTTTTAGCAATATTTACGAAATCTTTAGTTTTCGGAGCCTCGAAGTTGAAGTCTTCAACGACGATGAGCTGAGAATCCTGGAGTTTATAAGTCAGCGCGCTCTTGCGTGCGAGTTGTTTCACTTTCTTATTCAACTTGAAGCGATAGTCACGGGGACGGGGACCGAAAACGCGGCCACCACCAACGAGGACGGGAGAATTGATATCTCCTATACGGCTGCCGCCGCCACCCTTCTGCTTGTGGAGCTTGCGGGTAGAGCCTGAGACTTCGCTACGTTCCTTGGACTTGTGTGTACCCTGACGCTTGTTAGCGAGATACTGCTTGACATCGAGATAAACGGCATGTTCGTTTGCATCTACTGCAAAAACTGCGTCGCTGAGCTGAGCCTTGCGACCGGTGTCTTCACCTTTGATATTGTAAATTGCGACTTCCATTATTTCTCAATTAAAACGATTGAACCTTTACTTCCGGGGATCGAGCCTTTGATGAGGAGCAGATTGTGGTCTGCGATGACTTTCAGCACCTGGAGGTTTTGAATTGTTACTTTCTCGTTGCCCATCTGGCCGGCCATACGCATGCCCTTGAACACCTTTGCGGGATAAGAGCAGGCACCTACAGAACCGGGGGCGCGAAGACGATTGTGCTGGCCGTGAGTGCTCTGACCTACGCCGCCGAAGCCGTGGCGCTTAACAACACCCTGGAAGCCTTTACCCTTCGATACACCCTTGATGTCTACGAAATCGTTTTCGCTGAAGAGATCTACGGTGATGGTGTCGCCGAGATTGTACTCGGTGTCAAATCCTTTGAACTCGGCCAAGTGGCGCTGGGGAGCTACTCCTGCTTTCTTGAAGTGACCTGCCATGGGGGCTGTGGTGTGCTTCTCCTTCTTTTCGGTGAAGCCAAGCTGCACAGCTTCATAGCCGTCTTTGTCAGCAGTTTTAATCTGAGTAACTACGCAGGGGCCTACTTCGATAACAGTGCACGGCACATTTTTGCCGTCGGCACTGAAAACGGATGTCATTCCGATTTTCTTTCCTAATAATCCTGGCATTTCTCTTTGATTTAAAAAATGTGAACTGTAATTGTGTGATCTTGTTGAATCGTTTGTTTTACTTTAATCCATGATTTGCGTCACGAATCGTGTCACTTTCTGAGGCGGGATGTGTGGAGATCAGACCTTGATCTCTACCTCAACACCTGAGGGAAGTTCGAGCTTCATGAGGGCGTCGACGGTCTTGCCGGTCGAATTGTGGATATCGATGAGACGCTTGTAGGATGAGAGCTGGAACTGCTCGCGTGACTTCTTGTTGACAAAAGTAGAGCGGTTGACGGTGAAGATGCGACGGTGGGTCGGCAGGGGTATCGGGCCGTTGACGACAGCGCCGGTGGCCTTTACGGTCTTCACAATCTTCTCGGCCGACTTGTCAACCAAGTTGTAATCATAAGATTTAAGTTTGATTCTGATTGTTTGGTCCATATTGTTGTTGAATGAAAGTGTATTTTACTTGATAAGGTCAACACGGCCCTGACATTCTGTCAGTACGTTCTTGGCAATCGAGCTGCTGACTTCGGCGTAGTGGCTGAAAGTCATGGTCGAAG
This sequence comes from uncultured Staphylococcus sp., assembly GCA_964619395.1. Taxonomy (GTDB): domain Bacteria; phylum Bacteroidota; class Bacteroidia; order Bacteroidales; family Muribaculaceae; genus Duncaniella. The sequence goes on from CAZUEY010000004.1 coordinate 10,084, forward strand.
TGGCGCGGCCTGAAGTAATGGTACGGAGGGCTGTTACATAGCCGAACATTTCGGCCAGCGGTGCCTTAGCCTTTACGATGCGTGCGCCGGAGCGGCTTGTCTCCATGCCTTCTACCTGTCCACGACGCTTGTTAAGGTCGCCGATGACATCACCCATGCTCTCCTCGGGGGTCACAACCTCTACCTTGAAGATAGGTTCGAGAAGCACGGGACCTGCCTTTTCGGAAGCTTTCTTGAAAGCTGAGATAGCACAGAGCTCAAACGAGAGCTGATCGGAGTCGACCGGGTGGAAAGAACCGTCGATGACAGTCACTTTCAGACGATCGAGGGGATAGCCGGCGAGCACACCGTTTTTCATTGCTGTGGTGAAACCCTTCTGGATCGAGGGGATAAATTCCTTAGGAATGTTACCACCCTTCACCTCGTCTACAAACTGAAGTGAACCTTCGAAATCGTCGTCGGCAGGTTCGATACGCACGATAATGTCGGCAAACTTACCGCGACCACCGGTCTGCTTCTTGAAGACTTCGCGGAGCTCTACGGGCTTAGTGATAGCCTCCTTGTAGGTAACCTGAGGACGACCCTGGTTGCACTCTACCTTGAATTCGCGGCGGAGACGGTCGATGATGATATCGAGGTGGAGCTCACCCATACCGGAGATTACGGTCTGACCGGTCTCTTCGTTGGTCTCAACGCGGAAGGTGGGGTCCTCCTCGGCAAGCTTCTGCAGACCTACGCCGAGTTTGTCAAGGTCTTTCTGAGTCTTAGGCTCTACGGCGATACCGATCACGGGTTCGGGGAATTCCATAGCCTCGAGAACGATAGGATGGTTTTCGTCGCAGAGAGTGTCGCCGGTGCGGATATCCTTGAAACCTACGCCTGCGCCTATATCGCCGCAGTCGATTGACTCTTTAGCGTTCTGCTTGTTGGAGTGCATCTGGAAGAGGCGGCTCACGCGCTCCTTCTTGCCTGAGCGGCTGTTGAGCACATAGCTACCGGCAACCACGTCGCCGGAGTAGACACGGAAGAATGTGAGGCGGCCTACATAGGGGTCGGTTGCGATCTTGAACGCGAGAGCACACATGGGAGCCTCAGATGAGGGCTCGCGGGTCTCTACTTCGTCAGGATTATCAGGGTTGGTACCCTCTACAGCACCCGAATCGAGGGGGCTGGGGAGGTAAGCGCAGACTGCATCGAGCAGACACTGCACACCCTTGTTTTTGAAGGAAGAACCGCAGATCATGGGGACAACCTCCATCTTGAGAGTTGCAGTGCGGAGAGCGCGGCGGATCTCCTCCTCAGTGATAGTTGAGGGATCGTCGAAGTATTTCTCCATGAGAGCATCGTCGAACTCGGCGATCTTCTCGAGCATCTTGTCGCGCCATTCCTCGGCTTCAGCCTGAAGACCTGCGGGGATTTCCTCTACAGAATAGTCTGCGCCCATTGTCTCATCGTGCCAGAAGATAGCCTTCATGCGGATAAGGTCAACGACCCCCTTGAAAGTCTCCTCTGCACCGATAGGAATCTGGATGGGACAGGGATTAGCACCGAGAACATCCTTAAGCTGGCGGACCACCTCAAAGAAGTTGGCACCCGAGCGGTCCATCTTGTTGACATAACCGATACGGGGCACATTATATTTATCAGCCTGGCGCCATACAGTCTCTGACTGGGGCTCAACGCCGCCCACAGCGCAGAAAGTAGCGACAGCGCCATCGAGAACACGGAGCGAACGCTCTACCTCGACAGTGAAGTCGACGTGTCCCGGAGTGTCAATAAGGTTGATTTTAAACTTCTCGCCGTCGTAGTTCCAGAAAGTGGTGGTAGCGGCTGAAGTGATAGTGATACCACGTTCCTGCTCCTGTTCCATCCAGTCCATGGTGGCAGCGCCGTCATGCACCTCACCGATTTTGTGTGTAAGACCGGTGTAGAAGAGGATACGCTCGGAAGTAGTGGTCTTGCCGGCATCGATGTGGGCCATGATGCCGATATTGCGGGTATATTTTAAATGCGCGTCTGATTTAGCCATTGTTGTGTAGTTAACTTTGAATCCTGTTAGGTCAATGAAATTACATAATAAGACTTAGAAGCGGAAGTGAGCGAATGCGCGGTTGGCCTCAGCCATCTTGTGCATATCTTCCTTACGCTTGTATGCACCTCCCTGATCATTGAAAGCGTCCACAATCTCAGCTGCGAGTTTCTCAGCCATGGTCTTGCCGCCACGTTTGCGGGCATAGAGGATGAGGTTTTTCATTGAGATAGACTCCTTGCGGTCAGGACGGATCTCTGTAGGCACCTGGAATGTGGCACCGCCTACACGGCGTGATTTCACTTCCACCTGGGGAGTGACATTCTCGAGGGCTTTTTTCCAGATTTCGAGAGCGGTTTTCTCTTCGTTGGGAAGTTTGTTCTTAACGAGTTCGAGAGCTGAATAGAAGATGGTGTAGGAAGTATTCTTCTTGCCATCATACATGAGGTGGTTAACGAACTTCGACACTCTCACATCGTTGAACACGGGATCGGGGAGGATAACCCGCTTTTTAGGTTTAGCTTTTCTCATTTTTAGAGGAAATGTTTTGTTTTTGGTTGCTTGGTTGCTGCATCTTTCATCTTCAACGGCCACCCCTCCGGGCGCCATTTACTCAACCTGTGATTTAGCCTTCCAATCAAATCAAAAACGAGATTAACAACTCTGTTTTTTGTTTGATTACTTTCTTTCAGAAAAGGATATGTTGTTCAGCTTTTGACAATAAAATCTGTTCTTGGCACTTTTTTATTTCTTAGCTGCTTTAGGACGCTTGGCGCCATATTTGCTGCGACGCTGTGTGCGATCCTTCACACCGCTGGTATCGAGCGTACCGCGAACGATGTGGTAACGTACACCGGGGAGGTCTTTAACACGACCACCGCGAACGAGCACGATTGAGTGCTCCTGAAGGTTGTGGCCTTCACCGGGGATGTAGCTGTTGACTTCCTTACCATTTGTAAGGCGCACACGTGCCACCTTACGCATTGCGGAATTAGGTTTCTTAGGGGTTGTGGTGTAGACACGCACACACACGCCGCGACGCTGGGGGCAGGAGTCGAGTGCGGGAGATTTGCTCTTGTCTTCGAGAGCCACACGTCCTTTTCTTACTAATTGCTGAATAGTAGGCATCTTAGTTTCTTTTGATTTTTATTTGATTTTTGATTAGAAGTTATTCCGTTTCATACACACCACCTCGCCACCGACACCGCTAATAGTCAGACTATTAACCCTGCCGAGACGACGCAATGATTCTAAAAGCGTGGCAAAATTACAACTTATTTTACTAATATCCAAACATTTTAATCCTTTTTTCAATTTTAAAATCGCCCTCATGATTTTTTCAAAATGAATTTGGTAAAATCCAAAAAATTCTTTCAAAACACCCCCTTTTCCTCCAGGCTCCGCGACACAGCCGATGAGTTTTTCGCCGGCAGCCCGGCAACCCAGACGAACATCCCGCCGGTTCTGAGCGATGTAGGGACAACTCGCAGCGGCATCACAGGTATGCTCACAAGCCGGGTCTTAACATATATTATAATATACTATATATATTTCTCGGTGAGATATCGTAACTTTGCACAACAATTTGCAATGACCAAACATTTCACTCATGGAAAAGAAATATAAGCGCACCCTCATCACCACTGCCCTCCCCTATGCCAACGGACCGGTCCACATCGGTCACCTCGCCGGAGTCTATATCCCCGCCGACATCTACGCTCGCTTCCTGCGCCTGCGGGGAGAGGATGTAGTGATGATAGGAGGCAGCGATGAGCATGGAGTCCCCGTGACTCTCCGCGCTCGCAAAGAAGGCATCACACCCCAGGAGGTGGTTGACCGCTACCACAAAATCATTAAGGATTCCCTCGAGCAACTCGGCATAAGCTTCAGCATCTATTCCCGCACAACCTCCGACCTGCATAAGCGCACTGCCTCAGATTTTTTCCGCCATCTCTACGACAAGGGTGAGTTTACCGTTCAGACTGCCCTTCAGCCCTACGACGAAAAGACCGGTGAATTTCTTGCCGACCGCTATGTGGTAGGCACTTGCCCCCGCTGCGGCAACGACCATGCCTATGGCGACCAGTGCGAAGCTTGCGGCACATCGCTCAATGCCACCGACCTCATCGACCCGCGCTCTGCTCTCACCGGCGAACCCGTGAAGATGAAGGAGACCACCCACTGGTATCTCCCCCTCGACAAATGGGAGCCCACTCTGCGCAAATGGATCCTCGACGACCATCAGGAATGGAAGACCAACGTCTACGGCCAGTGCAAATCATGGCTCGATGCCGGGCTGCAGCCACGAGCCGTCAGCCGCGACCTGTCGTGGGGTGTCCCCGTGCCCGTAGAGGGTGCCGAGGGGAAGGTGCTCTATGTTTGGTTCGACGCCCCTATCGGCTATATCTCCAACACTAAGGAACTCCTTCCCGACAACTGGGAGAAATACTGGAAAGACCCTGAAAGCCGCATCATCAACTTCATAGGGAAGGACAATATTGTCTTCCACTGCATAGTGTTTCCGGCCATGCTTATGGCCTACGGCGATGGTTTCCAGCTCCCCGACAATGTCCCTGCAAACGAATTTCTCAACCTTGAGAATGACAAGATCTCGACCTCGCGCAACTGGGCAGTATGGCTCCACGAATATCTGCGCGACTTCCCCGGCAAGCAGGACACTCTGCGCTATGTCCTCACAGCCAACGCTCCCGAGACACGCGACAACGACTTCACTTGGGCAGAATTCCAGACCCGCAACAATAGTGAGCTCGTGGCCATCCTCGGAAACTTCGTGAACCGAGCCATGATGCTTACCCACAAATATTTCGATGGCGTGGTGCCACAAGCCGGAGCTCTCACCACCACCGATACACTCCTGGCCACCGACCTGGCTGCAGCCACAGAAGCCCTCACCGCTGCCCTCGAGACTTTCCACTTCCGCGAAGCGCTCCGCCAAGCCATGGAGATTGCCCGCCTGGGCAACCGCTACCTTCAGGAGACTGAGCCCTGGAAAGTGGCCAAGACAGATATGGAGCGAGTGAAGACCATTCTCAACATCGCTATCCAGCTCTGCGCCAACATTGCGGTGGCTTTCGAGCCTTTCACTCCGTTTATGTCAGAAAAACTCGTCAAGATGCTCAATCTCACTGCTCCCCTCTCGTGGGAAATGGTGGGAAGCCTCGACATCATCCCCGCCGGCACTCAGCTCGCAAAGCCTGAGCTCCTCTTCGAGAAAATCGAAGACGATGCCATAGCCCTCCAGCTAAAGCGCCTCGAGGATATCCGCGAAGCTAACAAGAAAGCTGCCTGGAAGGCTGCTCCCCAGGCACCGGAAGTGGCGTTCGACACCTTCGAAGCATGCGACCTCCGTGTAGGGACAGTGCTTGAGTGCGAGAAAGTGCCGAAGGCTGATAAACTCCTCCGCTTCCTCATAGACGACGGTCTCGAGAAGCGCACCATTGTTTCAGGAATCGCAAAATTCTATAAGCCGGAAGATCTCGTGGGCAAGCAGGTATGCTTCATTGCCAACCTCGCTCCCCGCAAACTCAAGGGGATTGTCTCTGAAGGTATGATTCTCTCGGCCGAGAATTCTGACGGATCCATAGTTCTCCTCACCCCATCCGCCGCTGTTGCTCCGGGTGCTAAAATCGGATGATTCGCCTCTCAACCGCCTCTCCAATGAACCTCTACCACAAACCCCGCATCCTGATCATCTACACCGGAGGCACCATAGGCATGATTGAGAACCCCGAGACTCATGCCCTCCAGCCCTTTGACTTCTCGCATCTTATCGACAACGTCCCCAAGATAAAGAAGCTCGACTATCATATCGATAATATCCAATTCAAGCCCATCGACTCGAGCGATATGGATCCCTCCGGGTGGGCCGAGATTGCAAGGGCTATCGAGCGAAACTATGATAACTACGATGGCTTCGTAGTGCTACATGGCACCGACACCATGGCCTACACTGCCTCAGCCCTCTCCTTCATGCTCGGCCACCTTGCCAAACCGGTAATCATCACAGGCTCGCAGCTCCCCATCGGCGAAGTGCGCACTGATGGTGAGGAAAATCTTATCACTGCCCTCCAGATCGCCGCCGCCACTACTTTCGATGGCTCCCCGATGATTCAGGAGGTGGCGATATTGTTTGAAAACTACCTCTGGCGCGGCAACCGCTCCACAAAGATGAGCGCTGACAATTTCAACGCCTTCCGAAGCAACAACTACCCGGAACTTGCCAAGATAGGGCTCGGAATAAATTTTGCTGAGGATGCCCTGCTGCGTCACAAGGAGAAGAGGCCTCTGCTCGTCAACACCAAGATGGAGCGAGGCGTGATGTTTATCGACCTTCATCCGGGCATGACTCAGTCCACTCTCCGCCATCTCCTCTCCACCCCTGACATAAAAGGGATAGTGCTCCGCACCTATGGTGCCGGGAATGCCCCCACAGCGCCATGGTTCATTGAGGAGATACGGCAGGCTGTGCAGCGCGGTATCGTGATTCTCAACGTCACTCAGTGTGTCAATGGTGGTGTCCACAATCGCCGATATGTGTCGGGCGACAAGCTCGCAAACGCGGGTGTCATTTCAGGCCACGACATGACCTCCGAAGCAGCAATTACCAAAATGATGTATCTTTTTGGCCTGGGGCTAACCCCTACAGCAGTCTGCACCCGCCTCAACACCGACATCTGTGGTGAGGTAACCCTCTGACTCCGCGATCTTAAAGCAAGAGGCATCCCCCACGTAGCCTCCTCACTCATTATATACCATGAAAAGACTCCTGACAGGCGCTCTCCTGTTGTGTGCCATTGTTTTTAGCGTTTCTGCCCGTCAACGGGCCAACATCAGTGTGTCGGCCAATCCCGCCGAACTCACCGTCAGACTCGCCGAGCCGGCGTCCGACAGCACTCTCACACTCCGCCTGCGCCCCATATCTGAGAAAATCATACGTGTGACCGCCTCGCCGGATTCTCTCCTGCCCCCTGATGCATCGCTTGCGGTTGTCAGGCAGCAATCCGACACCCCGTTCAGCATCACAGAGACAGACTCGACAGTCACATTGACAACATCGGCTCTCTCGGCCACTGTGACATTGGCCAACGGAAGCGTCACCTTCCGCGACAAGTTTGGCAAGCTGATTGCTGCCGAGCAGACCGCCGGTAGGACCTTCTCACCAATCGAGGTGGAGGGCACCAAAGGATACTCCGTCGCTCAAAGGTTTCAGTCACTCTCGCCCGACGAAGGGCTCTACGGACTCGGGCAGCATCAGAGCGATCAATTCAACTACAAAGGGCTCGATGAGGAGCTGTTTCAATACAATACCAAGGTGTCGGTACCTTTCATCACCTCTACCGACGGCTACGGTATCCTCTGGGATAGTTACTCTCTCTGCCGTTTCGGCAATCCACAGCCTTACAGCCAATTAGGAGAGGTCTTCACTCTCACCGACCGCTTTGGCAACGAAGGTGCTCTAACCGGCACATATCTGCCGGCGAAAAAAGGAGGCGACTCGATAGTCCGCCGCGAGGAGAAGATATATTTCGAACATCTGATGCGCGGCGATCTCAATCATGTGGTCAATCTGCCGCGCGACTTCAATTTCAATGGGTCGGAAGTGACCTACGAAGGTTCTCTGACAGCACCCCAGAGCGGCCTCTACCGGTTTATCCTCTACTATTCAGGCTATATGAGCGTTGAAATGGGTGGCCGGGAGGTGGTTGCCGAGAGGTGGCGCACGGCCTGGAATCCTAATGCCTACAAATTTTCTGTCTATCTCGAGAAAGACGCACCTACACCCTTGAAAATCACATGGAAACCCAACGGCGCAGTGGCCTATTGCGGCTTGCGGGTCTACCCTCTTGAGCCTGATGCCGCTCGCAACGGAATGAGATGGTGGGGCGAGATGCAGGATGCCATCGACTATTATTTTGTAAGCGGCGACGACATGGATGATGTCGTCAGCGGCTATCGCACTCTCACCGGGAAGGCTCCGATTATGCCAAAATGGGTGCTTGGATACTGGCAGAGCCGAGAGAAGTATAACACCTCCGATGAGCTCCTCTCTACCCTCGCCGAGTTTCGTCGCCGCAGAATCCCAATCGATAATATAGTGCTCGACTGGCTCCACTGGAGGCAGGATTCTTGGGGTAGTCACGAATTTGACCCCAAGCGTTTCCATGACCCAAAGGGGATGATTGACTCGGTTCACACCATGCATGGGCGCTTCATGGTGTCAGTGTGGCCGAAATTCTATGTCACAACTGACCATTTCAAGGAGTTTGACTCCCGGGGGTGGATGTATCGCCTGCCGGTCACCGACAGTATCCGCGACTGGGTAGGCCCGGGCTACCTCGGATCTTTCTATGATGCCTACAGTCCGGGTGCGCGCAAACTTTTCTGGAAGCAGATAGAGGAGCATTATCAGCCACTGGGGGTTGACGCCTGGTGGATGGATGCCTCGGAGCCAAACATCCGCGACTGCACGGATATCCAATATCGCAAAGATCTTATCACCCCAACCGCCTTGGGACCCTCGACAAAATATTTCAACGCCTACGGACTCATGAACGCCGAAGCTATCTACGATGGACAACGCTCCTCCGGCTCTGACAACCGGGTGTTTCTACTGACCCGCTCAGGATTCGCCGGGCAGCAGCGCTACTCCACCGCTACCTGGAGCGGCGACATCGCTACTCGCTGGGAGGATATGAAAGCCCAGATTTCTGCAGGCCTCAACTTCGCGGCTTCCGGTATCCCCTGGTGGAGCATGGATATTGGCGGGTTTTGCGTAGAAGATCGCTATGCCTCCGCTGCAAAGGCCTTCACCGGGACCGGTGCTGAAGGCCCTGACCTCGACGAATGGCGCGAACTCAACACACGTTGGTTTCAGTTTGGAGCTTTTGCCCCGATTTTCCGTGCCCATGGGCAAAAACCGTTCCGCGAGATTTTCAATATCGCTCCTGACGACCATCCGGCCTACGAGTCAATACTCTATTACACCCGTTTGCGCTACGATCTTATGCCCTATCTCTACTCGCTCGCAGCCATGACCCACTTCGACGACTACACCATAATGCGCCCGCTTGCCATGGACTTCCCCTCCGACAAAAGCTTGCGGGGAATTGGCGACCAGTATATGTTCGGGCCCTCGCTCCTTGTCTCCCCGGTCTATACCTACAAGGCCACCTCGCGCACTCTGCGCTTGCCGCAAGGGGCTCTTTGGTATGACTTCTACACCGGCACCCCAAGCGAAGGGGGCGTGGAGATAGAAGCTGATGCCCCCTACAGCCGCATGCCCCTCTTTGTCCGCTCAGGCTCTATCATCCCCTTCGGACCGGAGATGGAGTGGAGCGATGAAAAGCCTGCCGACCCTATTGACCTCTACATCTACACCGGTGCAAATGGAAGTTTCACCCTCTATGAGGATGAAAACATAAACTACAACTATGAGAGAGGGCTTTACTCCACAATCCCTCTGAGTTGGGATGACGAAACCTCAACGCTCACCATCGGGGAACGCACCGGGAGTTTCCCCGGCATGTTGGAAACGCGCCGGTTCAATGTCGTGAAGGTCAGCCCTGATGAGCCTAAAGGTTTCTCCCGCTCCAACCCCTCGCAAACGCTCCTTTATTCCGGTAAGGAGCTCCAGATCCGATTTTGACCAATATATATTGTTACCATCTGTTTTAACACCTTTATTATATAACAGCGTTCACCTTATATAATAAATCCCCCAATAAATCATCCAGAAAATTACAGCGCCTTCTCTCGAAACTTCATTACTTTTATCAAATAGAATCCATTTTCGTCCCATTTTCGCCATGAAACATCACTGTTTTCGCCCAATATTTCGTCTGTTATCACTCCTGACTCTCATCAGCACGGCGATCGACGTATCTGCTGCCGACCCGCGGGCAGTAAACTTCAACAGTGGCTGGCGCTTCCTCTTGGCCGATTCCGCCTCGATGGCCAATGAATCTGCTTTCAATCTCACGGATTATGACGACAGTGGATGGCGACTTCTCGACCTCCCGCACGATTGGGCGATAGAGGGTGACTTCAGTCTCGACAACCCCTCAGGGACAGCCGGTGGTGCTCTCCCCGGCGGCATTGGGTGGTATCGTAAGACCTTCAGGCTCCCACCCGACGCAGAAGGGAAACATCTTTACATTGATTTCGACGGCGCTTATATGAACTCCACTGTCTATATCAACGGCCACAAACTGGGTACCCGCCCCTATGGCTACGCCTCCTTCAGCTACGACCTCACTCCGTGGCTCATCCCTGAGGGTGACAACCTGATAGCCGTCAGAGTCGACAATGCCGAGCAACCAAACTCGCGATGGTATAGCGGCTGTGGAATTTATCGCAACGTTTGGCTGCGGGCCCTCGGTGATATCCACATCCCCCTTTGGGGTCAGCATCTGATGACTGAAGTGACTGACTCCCTCGCCACTCTCACCCTTAAGAGTGAAATCGAATCCCTCTCCCCCTCTCGACGTACCCTTGAGCTAAAATCGAGGCTTATAGACCCTGATGGTAAGCAGGTCGCAGCCTCTGCCGGACAGCAGGTGGAGCTGAACTCTGACACTCCATCCCTTGAGGCCACCTCAACTCTCATCCTCACAAACCCGCGTCTCTGGACTACCGACTCCCCTACCCTCTACTCGCTTCAGACCACTCTCTCCGACCCTCTTACCAACGAAGTGATTGACAGCTACACCCTCCCCGTAGGTCTCCGATATTTCAATTTCGATCCACGCGAAGGCTTCTCGCTCAATGGCAAATCAATGAAAATAAACGGCGTGTGCATGCACCACGACTTAGGCGCACTCGGAGCCGCTGTCAATACCCGCGCCATTGAGCGGCAGCTTGAGATTCTCAAGGAGATGGGAGTCAACGCTCTGCGCACCTCCCACAATCCCCCTGCGCCCGAGCTGCTCGATCTTTGCGACAGGATGGGCATCATGGTGATGGACGAGAGTTTCGACATGTGGCGAAAGAAGAAGACTGCCCACGACTATTCCCGATATTTCCCTGACTGGCATGAGAAGGACCTGGAGATGATGATGCGGCGCGACCGTAATCACCCTTCGATTATCCTTTGGAGCATAGGAAACGAAGTGCTCGAACAGTGGACAAGCGCCCGCGCCGACACCCTGACACTCGAGCAGGCCAATTTCCTGCTCAACTTCGGCCATCCGGAGGATCTCGAGGCGGCCAAAGAGGCGGGTATGAGTGTAAACGCTATGCTCACCCGCAAACTCGCTGATCTTGTGCGCTCCTACAAGCCGGATGCTCTTGTCACTGCAGGCTGCAACGAGCCAAAACCCTCCAACCATCTCTTCCGCTCCGGCGCCCTCGATCTGATTGGCTACAATTACCATATCAATCAGTTCGACTCCGTGCCTGAATGGTTTCCCGGCAAACCTTTTATCATCTCCGAAAGTGTCTCCGGACTGATGACACGCGGTTATTACCGCATGCCGTCAGACAGCATATTCGTATGGCCAAAACGCTGGGATAAAGAGTTTTCCGATCCTTCGTTTGCCTGCTCTTCCTACGATAACTGCCATGTCCCCTGGGGGAGCAACCACGAGGAGACCTTGAGAATGGTTGATACGCGCCCTTTCATAGCCGGGCAGTTTATTTGGGCCGGTTTTGACTACCTTGGCGAACCTACTCCCTATGGGTGGCCTGCCCGCAGTTCCTACTTTGGTATCGTGGATCTGGCCGGAATCCCCAAGGATATATATTATATGTATCAGTCGCAGTGGCGCCCTGACAAAAGAGTGCTCCACATTTTCCCTCACTGGAATTATCAACCTGGCGAAATCGTCGATCTCTGGGCCTACTTCAACAATGCCGATGAAGTGGAACTGTTTGTCAACGGTGAGTCTAAAGGTCTACGCACCAAGCCCGAGGGCGCTTATCATGTGAGCTGGCGACTCCCCTTCGAGCCGGGAAGGGTTGAGGCTGTAAGCCGTAAAGATGGCGAAGTAGTGGCGAGGAAGGTCATCGAGACTGCCGGCGAGCCCTCACATCTGCGTCTGACCCCTGACCGCTCCACTATCAAAGCCGATGGATCCGATCTCAGCTATATCCTTGTGGAAGTCACTGATTCTGAAGGACGTCTATGCCCCGAAGCCGACAATCTGATACACTTTCAAGTAGAGGGGGCCGGTAGAAATGAAGGGGTCGACAATGGTTCACCAATCTCGCTCGAACGCTTCAAAGCTCCGCATCGCCACGCCTTCGATGGCAAAGCTATGCTGATTGTCCGCAACGACGGCACCGCAGGCCCCATCACCGTCACCGCCTCCTCTCCCGGGCTAAAACCCGCTTCCGTCACCATCCAATCCGCATCACTATGAAATCATCACTCCACTCTCTGTTTCTGGTTGCCTCGATAAGCCTCAGCACCTATGCCGCCTCTCCACTCCCCGTCTATCAAGATGAATCGCGACCCATGGAGGAGCGGGTTGAAGATGCTCTCTCCCGCATGACCACGCAGGAGAAAATAAACATGACCCATGCCCAGGGAAAGTTCTCTTCGCCGGGCGTTCCTCGTCTCGGCATCCCTGACCTCTGGATGAGCGACGGCCCCCATGGTGTGCGTATGGAAATCAACTGGGACAATTGGAAACATGCCGGTCGCACCAACGACTCCGTCACTGCCTTCCCGGCTCTCACAGCCCTCGCCGCCACATGGAATCCGGCACTGGCTGCCGCCTACGGCAATGCGCTTGGCGAAGAGGCTCTCTATAGGGAAAAGGATGTGATTCTCGGACCCGGGGTCAACATCTATCGCACCCCCCTCAACGGCCGCAATTTCGAGTATCTCGGCGAAGACCCCTACCTCGCTTCGGCGATGGTGGTTCCCTACATCCGCGGGATGCAAAAGAATGGCGTCGCAGCCTGCGTGAAACATTTCGCTCTCAACAATCAGGAAAAGTGGCGAGGCCATATCGACGTGAACCTCTCTGACCGCGCCCTCCACGAAATCTATCTCCCGGCCTTCAGGAGCGCGGTGGTGGATGGCGACTGCTGGACCATCATGGGTGCCTACAATAAGGTGCGCGGACAGCACGCTTGCCACAACGACCTCCTGCTCAACGATATTCTGAAAAACCAATGGGGCTTCAAAGGAGTGGTCATCACTGACTGGGGTGGTGCCCACGACACGCGCGAAGCTGCCCTCAATGGTCTCGACCTCGAGATGGGTACCTACACCAACGGTCTTACATCTGAATCCGCCTTCACCACCGACGATTATTATCTCGCGCGCCCCTACCTGGCTTTGATCGAGAGCGGTGAGATCCCCCTCGAAACTCTCGATGACAAGGTGCGCCGATTGTTGAGGCTCAACTTCCTCACCGCCATGAATCGCCAAAAACCGCTCGGCGCTCTTGCCTCACCTGAGCACTACCAAGTGGCCGAGGAGATTGGCAATGAGGCTATTGTCCTGCTCAAAAACGCCCCTTCCAAGCTCGCCGGCGCTCCCCTCCTGCCACTATCCCCCTCTTCGGGCAAGATCCTCGTGGTGGGCGACAACGCCACGCGCAATCTCATGAAGGGTGGAGGGTCGAGTGAATTGAAGCCCAAGGAGATCGTGACTCCCTTAGACGGGATTAAGGCGCTTTGGGGCGATCGGGTGGAGTATGCCCGGGGATATGAAGCAGGCAAACCCATGTATGGCCATGTGGAAAATATCCCGGCTGCACTGCAGGACTCCCTTCGGGCAGAAGCTCTCGGGAAAGCCCGCGATGCCGAGACAATAATATTTATAGGTGGCCTCAATAAAAATCATGGCCAGGATTGCGAGGGTGGCGACCGCGAGAGCTACGGCCTCCCCTATGGACAGGACAGTCTCATCACTGCTCTCCATGAAATCAATCCCCGCACTATCGTCGTGCTCCTCTCGGGCAACGCCGTAGAGATGCCTTGGGCTGATAGCGTTGATGCCATCCTCCAGGGATGGTATCTCGGCTCTATGGCCGGGAAGTCGATTGCCGGTGTGCTCTCCGGGAGCGTAAACCCCTCCGGCAAACTACCCTTCTCCATTCCCAGACAACTTGCCGACAATTCTGCCCATCATTTTGGCGAAATCTCATATCCGGGCGATTCCATATCCCAGCGCTACGACGATGATATCCTTGTGGGCTACCGCTGGCACGATACTAAAGCAATTCCCCCTCTCTTCCCCTTCGGCCACGGATTGAGCTACACCAGCTTTGAATACGCCACCCCTGAATTATCAGCCACCGATGTGGCCTGTGGAGACTCTCTGAAGGTCTCGGTCGCCGTCAGAAACGTAGGGCCGCGTGAGGGGAAGGAGACTGTGCAACTCTATATTGGCGACGACATCTCTTCGCTCAGCCGCCCGCTCAAAGAGCTGAAAGGCTTTGAAAAGATAGCCCTGCAGCCGGGTGAAGAGAAGATTGTGTCATTTACCATCAAGCCGGAGCATCTTAGCTACTACGACGACGCTCAGGGCCGCTGGGTGGCCGAGCCCGGTGACTTCACTATTTATATCGGCTCCTCTTCGGCCGACATAAGGGCAAAAATTCATTTCCGCCTCAAATAGTTACAACCTTACGTCGTTTTTTATCGTTATAATTATAGACTGAATCCGTGGCTCACCCCCGGAAGGCTCTTCCATCTTTGCTTTCATTACATTTGAAATTCACTACATCATGTTAGGTTTCGCTATCATCCCATCCAATAAAGTTGCCCAGTGGCTCCTCGTCCATATCCACCATCTGCTCGACAATCTTGGTCTCGAGAAGGACCGCGGCCTTGAGGATATCATCTATGCCATCATCATTGTCATCTTTGCGCTCTCGCTCGGATGGATTGCAAGGAAACTGATACTCTTTGTAGTGAAAAAATTTATGCTTGCCCGTCGCAGCATGTTGGGCAAGCAACTCGTCGAACGCCGTGTGCTGATCCACTGCAGCCACATCATCCCCCCGCTCGTAATCCTCGCGCTCCTCCCCTTCGCAGTGACTGCCAACACAACATTCAGTATTGCCCTCTACCGCATATTACTGATCTACACCACATTGGTAATCTGCCGTGCCATCTGCTCCGTCACCTCTTTCTGCTGGTTGAGATTTGACGAGACCCGCAACAGCAAAAACCTGCCTCTGCGTGGCATCCTCGCCACAGTGATCGGCATCCTCTGGTTTATTGCCATCATCATCTGCATCTCGATTCTCGTCGACAAGTCGCCGGTGAAACTCCTGACCGGTCTTGGTGCCTTTGCCGCCGTGCTGATGTTGGTGTTCAAGGACAGCATCCTGGGACTCGTGGCCGGGCTGCAGCTCTCGCAGAACGACATGCTCCGCGTTGGCGACTGGATCGTTGTTCCATCCACCTTAGCCAATGGCGTGGTAACAGATGTAACACTCACTGCCGTAAAGGTGAAAAACTGGGACAACACCATAGTCACTCTCCCTCCCTACACCCTTGTCTCCTCCTCCTTCCAAAACTGGCGCGGAATGAAGGAGAGCGGATGCCGCCGCATTGCCCGCTCCCTGATTATCGATACCGACACAATCGCCAAAGCAACCCCGCAACTTATAGCCGATGTCACGGCCAAATACCCGATTTTCGCCGGTTATATCAATAACATCAAACAGCAGGGCCACAACGACTACGACCCTGGAGTGGCAACTGTCAACGGCACCGCCGATACAAACCTCGGCCTTTTCCGCGCCTATATCTGCCAGTGGCTTCTCGACAATCCCGCCGTGCGCCACGACCAGCAGATCCTCGTCCGCACTATGGACCCTACCGGCGAAGGTCTCCCGCTGCAGATCTACTGCTTCACCGACACCACTGCATGGACTGCCTTCGAGGCCATTCAGAGTGCCATCATAGAGCATGTTGCAGTCACTGCCGCCGACTTCGGCCTCAGAATCTTCAACGATCCCTCCGGCACCGATGTCACGACCGTGAAACTCACCGGCGCCACCTCCTCACCGTCAGTAGCGCCATCCCTCGCCCCCCACGACGCAAATCCATAATCAAATTCGCCCTACTATAAACTCATAACCACGGCTCTTTCATTTAAAACCAGAAAGTAAATACAGTTGTCTAAGAAGCTGATTATCAATATTGCATTTACAGGACTATTAACAGCCGGTCGCTGAGGAAAAACAACGGTATAATCTGACTCAATATTGAAAAGCCTACAAACCAAGGAGAATGTAAAATCCAACGATTTTTAAATGAAAGAGCCGTGACTCATAACATACTTTTCTTCGTTATAATTTTGTAGGTAGCGAATTTATTACTAACTTTGCACCAGAGTTCATTCCTCATTTGAGGAAAGGAAATCGAAAAACGCAAGCCTTGATGCTCTGCGTTTTTTGCTTTTTATAGCAGGTTCGGTAATCGTCTGCGTTTATACTTGTTCATTATTTTGTTTCTCGCGGCATCCTTGCCCTCCAAAGGATATGCGGTCAATAAATAATACGCGGTACCATTCCTTAACGGCTCTAATACAATCACGTATTTTTCGTCCACATCGTAAATGTAGGTTCTTACACTATGAGGTTCAGCTACCGAAAAACACAATCTATTATCCGGAAGTAATTGCTCTACATGATGGCGAATCCAATGTAATCGCTGCGACCTATTCATATCAAATTCCCTATGTTGCGTTTCTTTATCTACAACCTTACGTGTAAGATGATTAAAAAGGTTCTCCAAAGCTATTTGTCCGTTTTCTTCAGGTGTCGGATAAATAGGCTTCCCATTAAAATAAAACTTATCGTTATTTTGTATATCCCTGTCGAATATTCTACGCAACGTCATTGTTCTTTGAGCCTCAGACATACCGATTATATCCAACAGCTCATTGTATTTCTTTGTCAGATTAAATGGCATCTCTCAACGTAAATTTATAAAGAACAAGTTCAGCTTGGAAGAACAATTTGTCGCATCCAAATTATTGCTATGCAGGTGTTTTTGAATACGCTCCATAATCGCCACCTTTGCCTTATTCTTATGTTCCTTATCATTATTATAATAGGCAATGGCACCCATTAAAAAGTCCGTAAGCTGCATGAGTAGGCTTTCATTGGAGCAGATATTTTGAACATTGCGGAAAACACCATATTTCACGTTCAAAATATCTTTCAATCGCCGTACCTTTACAGCACTTAACGTATCCTTAATATCAAGATATACATTATAATGGTCTAACGTATCTATCTTGTAATTCAGCAACTGATAATACATTTTGAAATAAAAATCATCATACGAAGATACTTCATCATCGCATTTTATCTGTGATTTTTTTATACCAATAGTTCTAAAACGCAAGTCAGTATCGAAAAAATAATCCACCAAATCAAGATAAAATCTTATCTTTGACATTGATACATTGCTCCATTTAATTTCTGCATAGAAATTGTGGAGTTTTTTTAATTCATCAATGCGCTTGGTGTGTCGCCGTACCTGCGGATAGGCACAACTTATCGACCCCAAAAACATATAATCTTTGTGGTCGTGTTCTATGTGGCAACTTTCGTCGCAATATATGTTATAGGTCTTATTCATATTCAACTTCAAAGTTAGTAATTTTTCCTGTCTTTTCCTGTCTTTTCCACCACTTTTAACGCGCGGTAACTTCGTGGCATAAATCGCTTTAGCGCTTTGCCAAACAAAGAATTCACAATACGCTATGCCTAAAACCTCTTACAACATATCCCTGAAAGGCTACGTCGGAGGCTACGACTTCGACCGCTCGTCGGTAGCGCCATCCCTCGCCCCCCACGACGCAAATCCATAATCAAATTCGCCCTTTATATTAACTGTCATACAAAAAAATCACCGGAGCGGCTTCAAGCAGAAGTCGCTCCGGCGCGTCTGTCACAACGCTATTATTAAAACTATCATTCAAATTCGAAAATGTCAGCTCACCTTGCTGTCTTTAAGCACGATGGGGAGGGCAAGATGGTTGACGGAGCCTGAGGCGTCGGTGGGGAGCGCCTTGAGGAGAACGAAAAACTCCGGTATCATATAGGCGGGTACATTCTGTGCCATCACATTTTTCACCCACGAGAGGCTGAATTTTTTCGTTGCGGGGACAACGTATGCAACCAGATAGGCGGCTCCCTGCTCATCTTCATAGTGAACCACAGCGCAGTCAGCTACTTCGTCGCTCTTCTTCATTGCGCGCTCTACCTCGCCGGTTACTACCTTACGCCCGAGTATGTTGACCTCGCTATCCTTGCGACGGAGGAACACTACATTCCCATCAGGGAGACGTCGGCCCATATCGCCGGTGCGGAACACTCGCCGGCCGTCGGCGAAGATGGCGAAGCGGTTCATGTCGGTGCGATGATCGCCCGTATAATAGTCGGCCAGACCGTCGCCTACGAGGCAAATCTCACCCTCAGCACCCACGGCGCAAACATTAAGCTCTTCGTCGAGTATCATCACTTCGGTGCCATTCATCTCTTTACCGATCGGGAAAGTGCCGTCAGGCATCACCACGCCGGTGTTGCAGCAGTAGGAAGTGACGCTCGCTGTCGCCTCCTTGGGACCATAGGTATTGTAGACGGTCACCTGCTCCAGCAGGTGGGGTATTGAACCGGCATGTAGCTGTGCACCTCCGCTGATGAGGAGTCTTACGGTCATGGGGAGTGCATCGAGACTGTTAAGCTCCATCATGAGATAGGGGAAGCCTGTGATGACGGTGACATATTGATCGTCGATAAACTTCACGAGCCGTGTGATATTGTTGCGGGTCTCGGCCGAAGGAATAGCAAGAGCTGCGCCGTTGAGCAGTGCGCCAAACACTTCCTCGATAAAAAGATTCATGATGCAGGCCGAGAACTGAAGCATCATATCGTCGCCGGTGATATTATAAGTCCTGCGGAAGGACTCAGCGAAATGCACGACCTGACTGTTGCCCACTGCCACCCCGAGGGGAAATCCCTCAGCGGTGGAGCTGTATATGATATATGCCGGGCGGTCGGAAGCCGAACGGTCAGGGAGAGAGTGGAAATTGTCGTCGATATAGACCTCTTTCCCTATGATAAGCCGCTTGAAATCGTTAAGCAGACCGGCATGTTTATCCTGAGTGATTACGAAATCCACACCATTTTCAATGAGGAAAGTCTGCAGGCGGCTCGGAGGAAAATCAGGCTCCACAGCCACAAAAGCCGCACCGGCCTTGATGACAGCCATCATGGCTGCTACCATTTCAACACTGTGATCCATCACTATGCCGACACGGGCCGGGATAAAGGATGGAAACCTTGACATCATTGAGTCAATGAGACGATCGAGACCCTGATAGGTAACACAGGTTGACTCGTCGATAAGGGCGGGATGAAGAGGGTCTTGTCCCACCATTTCCTTGAAGCGTGAGTAAATAGTCATGATATGATAGTTTTAATAGTTTGTAACGTGTTTGTAACATCCTTGTACTATTAAAACATCATTACCCCCAACAAGGTTTTAAAAATAAATGTTAAAGGTGATTATATTCCCTAACCCTTTCATGGACCATCTTCACTCTCTCCGGTCGCTTCTACCCCCTATGGCTCCGCCACGGGGAGGTCGGCAACATTCTGGAGATTGAATGTGGAGCGGATGGCTTCGCGGATCACTTCGGCATCTTCGCGATCCTCCTTGAGAATAGTGAGTATGGCACGGATATAGCTATCCTTATCGTCCGTTCGGAGTCCACACGCTCGAGCCACATGACTCTCCGAGAGCATAGTCTTCCGGTTGTAGACCCGGAGCACCGACGCATAGTCGCCAGTGGAGATATAGCGCCGGAATTCGCGGCAATATTGCTCATATATGCCGCGCGGATTGATCGACTGGCAGAGATCGTTGATATGCTCCTCGAGCTTATTGATGTTGGCGAAGCGCCCATCTATGCGATGTTCGACGGTCTTCTTCACAACATGGCGCGTGTGCATCAGCGCCTGCTGCCGCAGATCAACATCAAAGAGCCTCATGATGCTCTGCTTCACCTTGTTGAAGGCCACCTGTGGGTCACGGCGGAAGTGGCTCGCCACTGTGCGTATCACCGGCTCGAGCATGAAGATATTCTCTATCTCAGCCACTTCGGGCACAAAGATATGCTTGCGGCGCAGGTAGCTCACCTCACCTTCGTCGCGCCGGTCGCGGTCAACGATCCCGAAGGCATTGAGGTTGTGGAAGCCCCGCAGGCTGTTGAAGGTGCGCGTGGCCTCTATCACACGGTCACACCCCCCAAGCGATTTCACGGTATATTCCTTGAACACCAGAGGATAGAGCTTGGCGTCGATAGAGTTGACACCATCGCCCTCAATGAACAGCACCGGTTTGCGGGCACCCAGAATGGTGAGATACATCTCCTCGCTTAGTCCGTCAGCCGAGGTCATGAAATCATAGTCCCACTCCTGGCGGCGCACATCGCAACCCTTCACCCACACCGTCACGGCATCGCCTCGCGTAGAGGCAAAAGAGAGATCGTGGGTGACATAGATAAAGGTGCAGTCGGAACGCATCTGCTCTATCGTGTCCCAGAGCAGACGGATGGACGACGGGTGGAGAAGCATCCCCGGCGACTCCACAAACACAACGGCTCCCACCGGCGCAAAGAGTGCTGACCCGAGATAATAGAGCGCAGCGCGCTCTCCGGCCGACAGTTTTGCCGACGAGTAGATATCCTGGCTCGACTCTTGACCGAAAAGCATACGGCCACCCTCCACGAGCACACGATTGCCGGGAAAAATCTCCTCCCATTTGCGGATAAGGAGGTCGAAGCGGGTTGTGGGAAGTTCGTCGCGCTTGTGGCGATGGGCTTTCCGTTTCTTCCCCCGCGCCTCCTGATCTTGAGAGGGGCCTTCCTCATTGCTCTCATATTTGAATGTCAGGAGATTGACCATCTCCTCATTGATCATCAAAGCGAGCATCCTCTCAAACTCCCCTTTTATGTCGCTGCGCATGATGCCACCCCCATTGTCCACCGCATCGCGATAGAGTGTATCGATGGAGCCTTCGTGGGTGTCCTCCTCATCCTTGCCATAGAGAGCCTTGAGCGCCGACATGCGATAGGCCTTCGGGCCCAGATCGGAGGCAAGCCTGTTGGCAAAGCGGGTTTTGCCGGAGCCGTTGGCGCCAATGATGAGCACCTGGCTTACCTCGGAGGTATTGATTTCAAGCGCCGGCCCATCGATGCGGGGTGGAAGAGTGAGTATCATATTATAATTCTTTGATGAGTTTTTGAGTATGATTTGAGGCGAATTTGAGGCGAATTTGGAGCGAAATTGAATTCTCTTAAGAAGCTTGGGCATTGAGAGCGGAGGGCGATTGAATATCAGAACTCATAGCATGATGAGATTGATAGCTGAAGCGCTGAAGTGACACCCTTCGACTCCGCGGCTGCCGGAATATGGTATGATTCAGATGGTCTGACCTTGAAGTTATAATGGCTGATCTCGTAGCCAATGTTGGCACGGGAGGTAAAGTGATCGCTCAGGCGTAGACCTATTCCAACCCCAACCCTCCCGACAGGAGTGCCCGAATCGGCCTCTACAGCACGGTCAATGGCGCTGAGAGGGAGATTGAAGCGGTATCCTCCTCCAGCCTCAACCGACAGTGAGAGGCGGGAGCTGCACAAGTGGGTGTATGCCGGTAGCAAGAGCAGGTCGATCGAAGAGAGTGACTTTACATACGTGCGCCCGCCCGCTCCATCCATCATAAGAGGCATTGAGAGCAATCCACCTTCCACTGCGAGCCCCCAGCGGTCATCAATGGCCCAATGGCCCCGCAATGCAGAGGAAAGCGCGGCTTGCCGCGACAATGCCACTCCCCCGCATCTCACTCTCCCCCCTAAGGGGATCATGAGCCCGGTTGCGATCGAGAGCGAGGAGTAGTTGCCGTTGGCTCGTTCCAACTCTCCACCATGATATCTGCGGTCGATTTGACGGTCGCCAAAGATCAGATCGCCAAGATAGTAACCGGCTTCAGTTGCCAAAATACCGATACCGGCTCCTGCCACTACGTCGGCCGGAAAGTGATGATTACCTATCACCCGCTCAGCCGCTATGCCGGTTGCGAAAGCGTAAGCGCCCAGCGTATACCATGGGGAGCGCCATCCCAACTCATGAGCCACCATAGTGGCACCCATAAATGCGATTGCAGAGTGGCCTGAAGGGAAAGAGTTGAGGTCAGAACCATCCGGACGACGAGCATCTACGGCATGTTTTATACCATAGCCCACACCCGCTGTGAGAATACCCGAAGCACTTTGCGACACTGCCATACGTCCCCATCCTGACCTTACAGGCTCCCCTGAGAGCTTTAGAACCCAAGGAAAGATTACTGGAGCAAATCGCAAATAGTCAGTCACTTTATCTGAACTACCCCCCACAGCAGCACTTGAAAAATCATTCTTGAGAGAGGCCCTCGAAATCGCGCCCATCGATGTAAGCACCAATCCGGCTCCCCCGGCCACAAAATTAGGAGCCGCAACAACCGGAGTCATAACATTATAAGCGGCAACAACCGGAGCCTCATCTTTAGGAGCCGCAAATACCGGAGTCATATCTTTAGGAGCCGCTTCCTGAACCGCTACAACCGGTCTATCCACCTCCTCACCCCGCATTGGTAAAGCAACCACAGCCACAGCCATAGCCACCATCCTCCAAACCCTGCTGATATTCCTCACGACTTTATTACAGCTCATCAATACCTCAGTGTTATCTTTGACAGACACTCTTTTTTACATGTTCATAGATATCCTTATCCGAGATGAACCCGAGATTATATTTATGCTTCATATTTCATTTTCAGTTTAATTTTGAAACATCGTTATAGCCTCCTGACGAGTTTACTTTACAAAAATAGTCAATTTTATTATACTTGTCAAGACTCTTTTGAAAAGAATCCCCACCTCCTTTAGAGTCATCTCTTCAACCTTTACTCCCCGGAGCTATGAGAGCCTGCATATTTTCAAACATGTTCCCTCATTCCTCTGAATTTCTCTGAACTTGTGGAGAGGTGGGGGATTTTCGGTGATTGGGGAAGTGGAAATCGGGGGAAATTTGCTAACTTTGCGCCAAGTTTTCGCTCTCTCTGACACGGAATTATTTCCAATTCGCCAATTTCCCGCATTGGCGAACCCCTTTAAAAATCCGTATAATCTAAAACCCACATATATAGATCAGACCCATTTATGGAAGAATTAGCAACAAAATATGATCCTCATGCAGTAGAGGACAAATGGTATGCTTACTGGATGGAGCATCGTCTCTTTCACTCAGAGCCCGACGCAAGGGAGCCCTACACCATCGTGATCCCGCCCCCCAACGTCACCGGCATCCTCCACATGGGCCACATGCTCAACAATACTATTCAGGATATCCTCATCCGCCGTGCCCGCCTCCTGGGGAAGAATGCCCTATGGGTGCCCGGCACCGACCATGCCGCAATCGCTACCGAAGCCAAGGTGGTGAATAAGCTCGCTAAGGAGGGGATCAAGAAGAGCGACCTCACACGTGAGCAATTCCTCGAACATGCCTGGGAGTGGAAGGAGAAGCATGGGGGCATAATCCTTGAACAGCTCAAGAAACTCGGTGCTTCCTGCGACTGGGAACGCACTGCCTTCACCATGGACGACATTCGCTCCCGCTCTGTCATCAAAGTGTTTGTTGAGCTCTATCGCAAAGGCCTGATCTATCGCGGCAAGCGTATGGTCAACTGGGATCCCAAAGCCAAGACTGCCCTCTCTGACATTGAGGTTATCTATAAGGAGGAGCACTCCAAGCTCTACTATCTGCGCTACAAGATAGTGGGCGAAGATGGATATGCCATCGTGGCTACCACCCGCCCCGAGACCATCATGGGCGACACTGCCATGTGTATCAACCCGGCCGACCCTAAGAATCAGCATCTGCGCGGCAAGAAGGTGATAGTCCCTCTGGTCAACCGCGAAATCCCTGTCATCGAGGACGACTATGTTGATATCGATTTCGGCACCGGCTGTCTCAAAGTGACCCCGGCCCACGATATGAACGACAATATGCTCGGCGAGAAACATGGTCTCGAGACCATCGATATCTTCAACGACGACGCAACTATCAGCGAAGCCGCCGGAATGTATGTGGGGATGGATCGATTCGCCGTGCGGGAGCAGATCGCCAAAGATCTCGCCGAGGCCGGCCTGATTGAAAAAATTGAGGAATATGAAAATAAGGTCGGTTATTCGGAGCGCAACCCCGACACCGTGACTGAGCCACGTCTGAGCGACCAGTGGTTCCTGAAGATGCAGTCGTTGGCCGAACCTGCTCTGAAAGCCGTAGACGAAGGCACCATCAGCTTCGTGCCCGAAAAATTCAAGACCACCTACGACCGCTGGCTCACCGACATCCGCGATTGGTGTATCTCGCGCCAGCTCTGGTGGGGTCACCGTGTGCCCGCATGGTATCTCCCCGACGGAAGTTTTGTGGTGGCTGAAGATGCCGACGAAGCTCTGACTCTCGCCAAAGAGAAGGATCCGGCCCTCACTGCCGACCTTCTGCGTCAGGACGACGACTGTCTCGACACATGGTTCTCCTCTTGGCTCTGGCCCATCTCACTCTTCAATGGCATCCTTGAGCCTGACAACAAGGAGATGGCCTACTACTATCCTACATCCGACCTCGTCACCGGCCCTGATATCATCTTCTTCTGGGTAGCCCGAATGATCATGGCCGGCTATGAGTTTGCCGGCAAGCAGCCCTTCAACAATGTCTACTTCACCGGCATTGTCCGCGACGAGATCGGGCGCAAGATGTCAAAACAGCTCGGTAACTCCCCCGACCCGCTCGAACTCATTGCCGACTATGGAGCTGACGGTGTGCGCATGGGCATTATGCTCGCCGCCCCCGCAGGCAACGATATTTTCTTCGACAAAAAGCTCTGCGAGAATGGCCGCAACTTCTGCAATAAGATCTGGAATGCTTTCCGCCTCGTCAAAGGCTGGGAGGTCGACGGCAACGCCCCTCAGCCGGAGAGCGCTCGCATTGCCGGAGAGTGGTTCAGCTCCAAACTCTCCGAAGCGGTGGCTGAGATCAACGACTCTTTCGATAAATTCCGTATCTCCGAAGCCTTGATGACCACCTATCGTCTATTCCGCGACGAATTTTCGTCATGGTATCTCGAAATGGTGAAACCTGACTATCAGAAGCCTGTCGACCGCAAGACATTCGAGACAACCATCGGCTTTTTCGACTCTCTGCTGCGCCTGCTCCACCCCTTCATGCCCTTTATCACCGAGGAGCTCTGGCAGCATCTTGCAGAGCGCCGTCCCGGCGAGTCGATCATGTATGCCCCCAACCCTGAGGCTACCTGCGCCGATGCTACACTTCTCGCCGAGATGGAGATGGTCAAGGAGGTGATCAACGGTGTGCGCGGTGTGCGTGCCCAGCGCAACATCCCCTCGCGTGAGCAGCTGAAGCTCAATGTTATAGGTGCATCTATCCCCATGGAAGCTGTGGCGCTCCGCCTCGGCAACCTCTCGGCCATCGCCACCGTCACCGAGAAAGACCCTGCGGCAGCTTCATTCATGGTAGGGACCACCGAGTTCAATATCCCTCTCCTCGACAATATGGATGTGGAAGCCGAACTCGCCAAACTCAATAAGGAACTCGACTATCTGCGCGGCTTCAAGACCTCCGTCGAGAAAAAACTCTCCAATGAACGGTTTGTGGGCAATGCTCCGGCTGCCGTGGTTGAGGCTGAGCGCAAGAAACTCTCCGACGCTACCACCAAGATTGCTGCCCTCGAAGAGACCATCGCTGCCCTCGCAAAATAATTTCCCCCATCCCTCTCCTCCCCGACTGCTTGCTATGAAGAAATTTACAAAGATAGTTGCCACGATTTCCGATCTCCGGTGCGGTGTTGAGTATCTGAAGGAACTTGCCGAAGCCGGCATGAATGTGGTGCGCATGAATTCTGCCCACCTCGAATTTGAGGGATTCAAAAGGATTGTCGACAATACGCGTGCCGCCGACAGCTCTCTCGCTGTGATGATGGACACGAAAGGTCCTGAAATCCGCACCACCGTCACCGCAACCGGCGGTCCCATCACATTCGAGACCGGCGACATAGTGGAATTTATCGGCGACCCCGCTGCCACCACATCCCACGAAAGGATCTGCCTCAACTACGCCAATATCGCCAACGATGTGAAGCCGGGCGACCGCTTCCTTATCGACGACGGCGAGCTGGGTTTCATGATTGAATCCGTCGATGGTTCCATCATCACGGCGCGCGCCGAAAACGGCGGAAGCCTCGGCTCCCGCAAAAGTGTCAACATCCCCGGCGTTGCCATCGCACTCCCGGCCGTCACAGAGCGCGACCGCCGGAATATTGGTTATGCCGTAGAACTCGGTGTCGACTTCATAGCCCACTCCTTCGTTCGCTCCGCGGCCGATGTCTATGAAGTGCAGCAGATTCTCCACTCGCTCGGCAGCAAGATAAAAATCATCTCAAAAATTGAAAATCAAGAGGGTATCGACAATTTCGACGAGATCC
Organism: uncultured Staphylococcus sp.; assembly: GCA_964619395.1. Taxonomy (GTDB): domain Bacteria; phylum Bacteroidota; class Bacteroidia; order Bacteroidales; family Muribaculaceae; genus Duncaniella. Next base: position 36,653 of record CAZUEY010000004.1, read on the forward strand.
TCTCTGCATCCTACGGCATCATGATTGCTCGCGGCGACCTCGGTATCGAAGTGCCTGCCGAGAAGATTCCGGGCATGCAGCTGATGATGATCAATAAATGTATCGCAGCCCATAAACCTGTCATCGTGGCCACTCAGATGCTCCATTCAATGATTGAGCACCCCCGTCCCACTCGCGCAGAGGTGAGCGACGTGGCCAGCGCCGTCTATCAGCGCACCGATGCCGTGATGCTCTCGGGCGAGACTGCCTATGGCAAATATCCTGTAGAGGCTGTCAGGACGATGGCCAGCGTGGCAATGGAGGTAGAGCGCTCTCAGACCTCCAAGATGGAGGTGCCGGAGATGGTTGACAGGCGTGTCACTTCCTTCCTCTCCCACCAGGCTGTGCTCTCGGAACTGGTGGTAGGAACCAAAGCGATCCTTACAGACACCTACCAGGGTCTCACCGCACGTTTCATATCCTCGTTTCGCGGTGGCAACCCAAATATCGCCATCTGCTATAACAGGGATGTGCAGCGTTGGCTCGCACTGAGCTATGGTGTGCTTGCATATCGCTATAGCAACCCATCGGCCGAACAAGGCGAGCGTCACCCCGTTGAGGCTTTGCAGCGACTTGTGGCTGACGGACTCCTCAACATGGACGACCGCGTAGCCTATCTTTCAGGCACTGAAGCCGGTGCTACAGCCCTCGAAATCGACCTCGTGGCTCGTCTGATGCGCTCCGGCCTTTAAATCTCATCTATCTCTCCATTATTAACTCTCTACCCTCCGATCTCAACCTTACCATGAATCTCTTTCGCATCCTCCCGATAGCCGTCTGCCTTAACGCATCATTGCTAAGTGCAGTCGCTCAGACAGCACCGACCGAGCCCTCCGGCATCTCCATCGGCCTTGAGAGCCATGAAATGCTCTCCCCCTCCACGACGCGTGCGGCAAAAAAAATCCTTAGGGAGACCGACCCCCAATTTTTCGACACTCCTGAAGCCCGGAGGATTGGAGAGCAAGTTTTGCTCTGGCAACGCACCACTGGGGGATGGCCTAAAAATATCAACATGGTCTCTCCCATGACTCAGGCTGAAGTTCAGGAAGTGCTCGCTGATAAAGATCGAATCGACGACTCCACTACCGACAACGATGCTACAACGATTCAGATTGCCTATCTCGCCCGTCTCTATAAGGTCGGCGGCGACGAGCGATATAAAAATGCTATTATTAAAGGTATAAATTATCTTCTTTCAGGCCAATACGACAATGGTGGCTGGCCCCAGTTCTGGCCTGAGATGCGCGACTATCAGATCCATATCACCTACAACGATGATGCAATGGTCAGCACCATGGCTCTGCTCCGCGACATCGCCATGCAGAAAGCTCCCTTCGACTCTGACTTATGCGACAATGCGCTTAGACAGCGCTTGATGGAAGCGTTTGATAAGGGGGTAAAATGTATTCTCGCAACTCAGATAGTTGTCGACGGCACTCCCACCGTCTGGTGCCAGCAGCATGACAGAGAGACTTTTGCTCCCGCCAAGGCTCGCTCCTACGAACTCCCCTCGTTCTGCTCGCAGGAGAGCGCTGCTATCGTGCAGCTCCTGATGGAAATTCCAGACCCAAGCCCCGAAGTGATAAACGCCGTTAACAATGCGATGGCATGGTTTGAGAAAACGCGGCTGAAAAACCGCAGCTTCAAAAGAGTGGATGTCGATGGCAAAAGCATGGCAATGCTCTTTGAAAATCCTGCCGACGACACCCCGGTGTGGGCGCGTTACTATGATCTCGAAAACTGCCGGCCTTTTGTGTGTGGACGCGATGGCATCCCCCACGATAATCTCGACGAGATCGAGGAAGAGCGTCGTAATGGTTACTCCTGGTACAACGACCGCCCGGCTCTCCTTCTCCCCATCTACGAAGACTGGAAAGCACGCTTTAAATAAGAGCCTGTCCCTTAACAGATATTTTGTGACAGGCTCTAAACGGCTCCTTACTTTGAGGCAACGAATTTCTTGCCGTTCCAGCTGTAGGTAAGCGACGGGTAGAGGTAGGTAGAAATATCGTCGTAGACCTCTTTGTCAAGAAATTGAGGAAGATTGTTGGTGACGGTGAGCACTCCCGTGGCCGGATCATAGACATAAGATGCCAGCATGAAGGGCACCTGCATCTGCACTACAGCCTCGTTGGGCGCCCCCTCGGGTGTGAGCCACTGCTTCCAGTCAGGACGGCTGAAGAAATTGCCCTCCGGCAGCGGATTCCATGAATCATCGTAGAAGCTGATACTGGAGTCAAGCCCGGGAGTAGCTACCGTAGTGATCAGGGCTATTATCGGCGCGGATCCATTCTGAAGAACTACTATCTGATCAGTCGAAGAGTCAGTCATCTTGATTGTCATGGCTTCGGGTGTCATCTCGGTAATCATTGATTTTCCTGAGAGCTTATTGTCTGACCCGGTTGACATCCCGCTGTTGAAATAGTCCACCATGTCGAGGCGTGTCATATTGTCGAGCAGGGGAAACACTTTTGCGGGAGCAGAGGTAAACGCCCCCGACGATGTCAACTGAGCGCCGGCTGTCAGTGTCGCAGCCAGGAGGGTGAGTGATAGAAGTAGTTTCTTCATTTTCGGATTAAAAAGGTTGTACTAAATTTTCTTATTTTTTCGTTTTTCGGCTATTTTGGAGTAGTCACGCTCCGGATCGGCTATTTCGCTGTGAAGCCGCTTGCCATAGAACTCGGCTCCCGTAAGCGCGCCCACCACTTTGCGGGCATCACTTTTACGGACATCGAAGAGTGTGTAGCCCGGGAGAAGATCGATCCGGCCCACATCAACTCGCTTCCCATTGATGAGTTTGTTGAGCATATCGATGAGATTACCGGCGAAAAATCCGTCGCGCTTTCCTACATTCACATAGATTCGCTCCATACCCTTCTCGGCCGTGCGGCGATCCTTATCCTTGTCGCTGACAGGGTGTTCACGCTCGCCGCTCTTGCGACTCCTGCGATCTGCCTTCGAGGGCTTGGCGTCAATAAAGTCGATCTTAGGCGCATCCTTGTAATAGTCGAGCAATCTATTGAATTCCAATGATATCACACGCTTAAGAAGGTCTTCGCCTGAGAGCCACTCGAGCTTGCGGGAGATGCCGGGCAGATAAGAGGCGATCTCTTCCTCATTGACCTTCACACGCTCTATGCGGTCGGCGAGATTATAGAGCTGTTTCTCTATGATATGTTCAGGTGTCGGCACATCCTTGCGCTCAAATGTCTTTCCGATTATGCGCTCTATCTCGCGGAGTTTTCCCTTCTCGCGGGAGTGAATGATCGCCACGGAAACTCCTGACTTGCCGGCTCGACCCGTTCGGCCGGATCTATGGGTGTAGACAGCCGTATCGTCGGGGAGACCATAGTTGATGACATGCGTAAGATTGTCCACATCAAGACCGCGGGCTGCCACATCGGTTGCAACCAGGATAGGCACCACTCGATCGCGGAATTTCTTCATCACGATGTCGCGCTGCTGCTGGGAGAGGTCGCCATGGAGCGCCTCGGCATTATACCCGTCGCGGATTAGCGAGTCGGCTATCTCCTGAGTGTCGCGACGTGTGCGGCAGAAGATGATCGCATAGATATTGGGCGAATTGTCGACCACTCGTTTCAACGCAAGATACTTATCGCGCGCGTTGACCATATAATATATGTGGCGCACATTCTCCGCACCCTCGTTGCGCGAACCAACCACTATCTCCTCGTAATCCTTCATATACCTTTTGGCAATCTTGAGGATAGCTTCCGGCATGGTTGCTGAGAAAAGCAGCATCTTGCGTTCTTCAGGCACATAGGAGAGGATCTCTTCGATTGAGTCGAGGAAGCCCATGTTGAGCATCTCATCGGCCTCGTCGAGAACCACGGTGCGCACTTCATTGAGCTTAACCACTCCACGTTTTATGAGGTCGATAAGTCGGCCCGGAGTGGCGACTATCACCTGCACACCCTTTTGAAGCATCCTGATCTGGCTTTCAATGCTCGATCCGCCATAGACCGGGAGCACTTTCACTCCATCTATATATTTTGAGAAATCGGCCAGATCGCTCCCTATCTGCAGACAGAGTTCGCGTGTAGGCGCCAGGATAAGTGCCTGTGGATAGTTCTCCGAGGGGTCGATGCGCTGGAGCAGAGGCAGTCCGAATGCTGCTGTCTTTCCGGTGCCTGTCTGGGCAAGCGCTATGATATCGTGTGCATCGCCCAGCAGGCGGGGGATCACTCGCTCCTGCACGGGCATCGGGTTTTCAAATCCAAGTTCTTCTACGGCTTTACGCAATTCGGGAGCCACTCCGAGTTCTTCAAATGTTGTCATAATATTGAGTGTTCTTATGTTAAAGTTTTGATAGTTCCTTATCTCATATTATAACGTTTAAGATCTCATATCGTTTAATCTCAGCACGAATTGAATCGTGTTGGGCTATCTCACCCATGCCGAGGGGTTGAGCTTCTGGCGCTCGTTGCGTATTTCAAAATGCAGCCGTGTACGGTTGCCATCCTCCGGGTCTGAGTAGATGGCGCCAAGTGTCTGTCCGGCCTTCACGGTATCGCCGGGGCGGACACTGACCGTCGCGAGGCCGGCGTAGATGGTGATATAGTTGCCGTGACGCACCATCACTATCGAGTTGTAGCCATCCTGCTTGAGAATATACGACACCTTACCTTCAAAGACTGCCCTGGCACTCGACCCCTTGGTCACCTCTATATCTATGCCGGCGTTGTCGACTTCCACATGTGGAAGTGTGGGGTGTGGCTGTCGGCCGAAGCGGCGCACTATCTTATAGTTACCGGCCACCGGGAAGAGCAGTCGACCTTTGTTTGACTCAAATGAGCCTGTGAGCGATGATGCGGCTGTTGCGACTGCGGTGCCTGTCACTGCGGTTGCTACCGATGAATTGGCGTGTGCTGAACCGGTGGAGGCTGTGGCCGTGCCTTCTGAATAAGATGCAGATGAGGTCGCCGGGGCCGATTTTGCAGCTTTCTTTGCCTCGGCTGCCTTGCGGGCTTTCTCTTCACGGGCTTTCTTCTCGCGAGCCATACGGGCTTGCTCCTCGGCTATGAGTCGGTCCAGTTCATTGTCGAGTGCTTTCTGTCGCCGCTTCTGCTCCTCGAGCATCTTGCGCAGTGCGCCATCCTCCTTTCTGAGTTTTGTGACAAGTTCCATCGACTCATTCTGCTGTCGTGTGAGCAGCTGTTGTGCCTCTGCTGCTTTTCGATATGCCTGGTCCTGACTATGTCGCAGAGAAGTGAGAGCGGCACGGCGCTCAGCGATGCGGTCAATGCTTTTGCGTATGTTTTCAGCCTTCCGCTCGCGCCAAGCCGAAAAGCGGCGCAGGTAGCGGATGCGGTTGTAGGCCTCGGTGAAGCTGCGCGAGGAGAATATGAAGGAGAGTTTGCTGATGGAGCTCCCGTAGGGCTGGAGCTCGCGCATGGCTTTGACATAGGCCGTTCGCATGCTCTCCAGCTCTGCCTCAAGCACTTTCACTGAGTCTGCCGTTATAGTTATCTGAGCTCCCAGCGAATCAACACGGCTTCGCAGCGACTCCACGGATGCGCGCGAATTTTCAATGTCGGCATTGATAGAGTTGAGGCGATTCATCTGGCGGTTGAGCTCCTTGGTTGTGGTAGTGAGCTTTGTAGCTGTTTCAGAGATCTTTTTCTCTGTGGCCGAGCGATCCTTCCTCACACTCTCCACCGAACGTGTCTGAGGCTGCTGCCGCGTGCGCTTCTTCTGCGCATCTGCCGGCGAAGCGGCGAGCAGCAGAGCAACTATGGCGGCAATGCGTCCTGACCGTATAAGTTGTTTTAGTTTCATCTGAGGATGCTGTTGGAGGTGGAGGAGGTTGTGGGTTAGAATTTCGACATTACTCTAAGCAGATCGGTGGTTGAAATGCGGGTATATCCTGAAGGGATGCTCAGCTGTTTGGCCGTGGCGTTGTTCCACTCTGCCTTGCGAAGGTTCATGTTGATGCGTGCGCCCAGGTCGCTCCCCCTGGTCGGAGCGGCAATATCGGTTATCGAGGCCACCGGCCCGGCAGTTGTGGGGGTGAACTCGTTGTAGCTCACAACCACAGGTTTCCGATCGGGTATGTCGACTGTAAGGGATTCGGGACAGTCGGTCGCGGGGTCTATCAGGAATCTGTATTCAATCCCCGGGAAGAGCGATGTGGGGGTGAGGGTCCATCCCGCAGCCGTGGCATCGAGTCGAGGCGAACTCTCGCGCAATGACCCGTAGCCTATAGCAAAGGGGCGCCCCATGATAAGGTCCTGAAGGTCGCCCACTGTGGCGGGAAACCCTCCGGTGAGTTCCCTGATGCTTGCCGCATAGCAGAGGCGATCGAGTTTGTAGATGGCAAAGACACTGTCGGCAGTCACTGCCACCGCTCCTACCTCCATCCCCAAGAAGCGGAGCGAGAGGTGGATCGAACTGTTGCGCTCCATGGTGAGCACACCGCTGACTGAGAACGACCGGGGCGCAGTGAGCTTCAGGCTCACCGGCACCTTCACCGATTTCCACTCCTTCGCAGCTCCTTCAACAGCCGCCAGATGCTCCTGCAGCTGCTTTTTGCTCATCGCAGCGCCGGAATAGGAGCCTGACGCAGTGCTGACTGCCTGATGCTGACTGTGGCATCCGCTGAGCAGCAGAATCGTTATAAGCGAGATGAAGAGGTGTCTGAATTTCATTCTTTGGTCATATTCTTTTTTATGAATCACCCTGGGCGCACTTATTTATAGAAATATGTCTTGTGAGTCACTTTCTTCTTCAACAGTTCATTGTCCGGATCGAGCTCAAGTGCCTTCTTCCAGAATTCCACTGCCTGATCCGGTTCGCTGTCCATGAAGTAGATATCCCCGGCATGTTCATAAACTTCCCCATTCGGCTCCTCGATTTTTCCGAGGGTCTCGTCGATTATCTCGCGGGCTTTGGCATAATCTTTCATCTTGAAAAGCACCCAGGCGTAGGTGTCGAGCGCATTTTCATTGTCTGGCTCAGCCATCAGCACCTTCAATATGCTCTTCTGCGCCAACTCGAGGTCGCGCCCCTCATTGGCAAGATGATAGGCAAAGTTATTGAGGGCCATATAATTCTCAGGGTTGAGCTGGATCGCCTTCTCATAGTATTCAAAGGAGGTTTCGGGCTGCTTTTTCTGATAGTAGACATCACCCATCGATTGATAGATCTGCGACATCATCACTGCATCGGTGCTATCGGTATAGGCTTTGGCATGCTCATACTCCTGCAGGGCCTTGTCAAATTCCTCTTTCTGATGCATAATGGCTCCGAGCATCAGAAACTGACGGGCATCCTCCGGAAAATATCGCAGAGAGCGGTGGATGGCGGCCTGAGCCTTGTCTAACTCCTCGCTCTGCAGATAGAGCGAGGTAAGCATCTCCCATTCAGTCTGGTCGGAGGGGTCGGCATCAAGCGCATGTTCTGTCTGCACCGCCGCATCTGCATAACGTTTATACACTATGAGATAGTGGGCATAGAGCGAATGGATATCATGCTCGTGGGGATGCATCTCTATAAGGCGGTCGAAGAGCTCCTCAACCTGCGGCTGGCTCACCGAGTCGGTGATTGTCTCCTGGATATACCCCTTGAGCATCGAGAGCTTCGTCTCGAGCTCGAGGTCGCGCTCCCCGAGGGCTTCGTATATTTCGTGCTCGAATGCCGCGCTGTCACCTATCGTGTTGTAGTAGCGTGCACGCGAATATTTTGCCAGACCGCTCGAAGGGTCGATAGCACACGCACTGTCGTAGTGCTCCTTGGCCTCATCGTTGAGATGGAGCGCTGTGTAGAAATCGCCGGCAAACACCCACGCATCCACGCTCCTGGGCGCTCCTTCGAGCACTCGGTTCAATTCCTTGATTATTGCCGTTGTGTCGCCCTTTTGGTGGAAGATTTCTATACGCCGGGACGCCAACGGGATGCTCAACCCTTCCGACACTTCCAGCGTGTCATAGATGGCCAGCGCCTCATCCATCCCCTCCTCTGACCCATCCTTGGCAAGCAGTTCGGCGAGATGGTAGGAAAACTCCGGCTGCTCCGGATGGGCGGCGGCTATCTTGCGCCACACCCCCCGGGCCTCGTCTGTGAGGTCGAGCTGCTCACACAGAAGGGCAAAGCGGGTAGCATGGAAGAGATCCTCAGGATTCTCATGATAGTAGGCGCGCATCATTTCCATCGACTCAGCTGTGCCGGCATCGTCAGAGGTGAGCGCAAGTTGATATAATGCCAGGTTGGCTCCTATCGTCTTATCACCACCGTTGAGCCGGCGGGCATGTTTCAGAAGCTCGTAGGCCACATCATGGTTGTCCTGCGACTTGGCGCGCAATGCTTCGAGAAAGATATAGTCTGCCTTGGCGCGATCTTCGTCGGCCGCGCTCCGGCGAGAGCGCCCGGCCACTGCCAAAGATCCTGCCAGCGTGAGCAACAGTAGTAGATATGGGAGTCTTTTCATTATTCCTTTTTGATAATATTCAGGTGAGAGAGAGTGTCACACTCCCGGCAAAAAACACTGAAGGCCCCCCTCAGTCGGTGCCGGTGTGACCGAAGGCGCCGTCGCCACGCTTAGTCTCATCAATGCGGTCCACCGGCTCCCACTCCACATGCACATATTCCTTGATCACAAGCTGTGCTATACGCTCACCGTCGTTGATGGTAAACGGCTCGGAGGAGAGATTGATCACAATTATCCCGATCTCGCCGCGATAATCGGCGTCGATCGTCCCGGGAGTGTTCACAAGCGAGATTCCGTGGCGCAAGGCCAATCCCGAGCGAGGTCTCACCTGACACTCATACCCCTGCGGAAGTTGCATTCTCAGCCCAGTGGGCACGAGCGTGCGCTCCAGTGGCCCGAGAGTCACCGGTTCCGACAGCTTTGCTCTGACATCCATACCCGCTGCCGAAAAAGTCTCGTAAGCCGGCAGTTCATGTCCGGAATCATTTATGATTTTCACCTTGATACGCTCCATAAAGCAAAATTTTTGAAATGTTTAATAAAAACTGAATTGCGAGCCAAAACAGCAAAACCGCCGAATTGGAAAGCCAAAACAGCAAAACCGCCGAATCGTGAAGCCCCAAAACAGCTAAACTGCCAAATCGTGAGCCCAAAACAGCAAAACTGCCGAATCGTGAGCCCAAAACAGCAAAACCGCCGAATTGGAAAGCCAAAACAGCAAAAATCCCCATCGGGAACTATTAACATGCGAAATTACAAAAAATCCCACACATCCCCATCCTTTTCACATTATTTATATAACCACCGCCCCAAAAGCCTCCAAAAACCCGCCGAAAGCCGCCACAATGTAGGGACGCACGGCTCGTGCGTCCGGATTGCCGCAATGAAAATCCCCCGCAAAAAACCTCCCCCCCAAAAAAACCCGCCCAAAGGCGGAGCCGGTTTGTCGAAGGTGAAGATCCAACCCGCAAAAAACTCAAAAAAACCGCTCCAACCCCCCGCCCAACCTCCAAACCCCCGCCCCCAAGGCGGAGCCGGTTTGTCGAAGGTGATGATCAAACCCGCAAAAACCCGCAACCCCCCTCCAAAAAACCCCCGCCGCCCCAAACCCCGCCCCACCATTTGTTAAAATTCCCTCCAATAAAATTACAATATTTTACATATTTTCACACCGCCTCAAATCTGTGAAATCCATTTTTGAAAATTTATACTATTTTTGCATTAGCACATTCCCTCCTGTTTAACAGCTAATTACATCCCGCCTTCAAAACATTTCCATTCAAATTTCACTTATTTAAGAAAGGATTATTTTTTTTTATACTCCCGAAATTGTTATCTTTGAGCATTGGGAAAACGAATTGTTAGAATTCGTTAAAATTGAAACCTTAGTTAATCTCTCCGCGCATCTTGTGCCGTGATCTACATCTTAAAAGACCTTTTCGAAACAAAATGAAATTTCTCAAACTTAATACTCTCCTCGCCGTCGCACTCATGGCCGTCGCCTCTCTCTCGGCATCGGCTCAGCACAGGCTCCCGGCTTCTCACACCAAGCAACACAACTCCCTCATAGCCAACCAGAAGCCCTCGACAAACCCCTTCAAAATCGAAAACAACAATCTCCTCCTCAACCAGGTTAAAGCCCGCGAGGCCGCTGCTAATGCCGACATCTTCGGCTCCTTCTGGGAAAGCGCAAGCGTAAACCCCTACGGCAGCGCCGTTGCGATCCCCGACCGCAAAGACCTCGACGTCTCCGAGTTCCACCTCCCCGTCCAGGGCCCCGTCTCCTCCTCCTTCGGCTATCGTCCACGCTTCGGCCGCATGCACTATGGCACCGACATCTCCCTCCATATTGGCGACACAATCCGCTCTGCCTTCTCCGGCAAAGTCCGTCTCACAAAATATGAAGGTCGCGGTTACGGCTACTACGTCGTCGTGCGCCACGACAACGGCATGGAGACCGTCTACGGTCACCTCTCCCGTTTCCTCGTGAAGCCCAACCAGGTCGTAAAAGCCGGCGAACCGATTGCACTCGGCGGTAACACAGGGCGCTCCACCGGCCCCCATCTCCATTTCGAGACCCGCTACCTCGGCATCCCCATCAACCCCGCCGCCATCATCGACTTTGAGACAGGCCTCCCCCACAAAGACATTTTCGCCTTCGACAAGCAGACCCACGGCAAAGCAAAATCCACCGTAAAGAGCTCAAAGAAGCGCACCTACGCCTCCTCCAAGAAGCGCAAATCAACTGCAAAGCGCCGTCGCCGCTAACCCCACTCCCGCCGCGCAA